>WJMI01000298.1 GCA_014728015.1 Chitinivibrionales bacterium
TTCAGATACCCCTTGTAGCGCTTTGAAATGCTCGAGCGTATCGCGCGGTTTCGGATGCCAAACGACAGCGGCAAACCGCAGATGCTCAGTGTCAGCGGCTGCAGTGTCATCGCAGGGCCTTGAGCAGCAGTTTGAGCAGTACCCAGATGCGGATCACCGGCAGGACGACATCGTGGTCGTCGCCGTACATCTCGCGGAGGACCCGCCGGGGAGGAAACGCGGAGCACCAGAGATATGCAATGCTTTTCCCCACGGACGGGCAGAGAAACGCGAGCGCAATTTCGCCTGCTCCCTCCCGCCGGCCGTGCGCCAGTGCCGCGCGCTCTACCCGCCACCATCCCGCACCGCCCCGGACAGCCTTCCGGGGAAGCTCGCCTTGGTCTATCAGTCCCTGCTCGCTCAGGTAGCGGACGGTTGCGACGGCAATCCGTGAGCGCATGTCGCGTACCAGGAGCTCATGTATGAATCCCCGGCGCCAGAGTATCAACGCATCCAGGATCCATATAGCACGGCCGAACCCGTGTTTCAGCCCATGGAACAGGCATTCCAGTGTCATCAGCTCGCTGCCGAGTACGCGGTATCCCGGGACCTGCCTGCTTTCCGCGAGAGTAAGCTCCCTCTCCGGCGCGAGCCACCGCCGCCGCGGAATACGATCTTCGCCCCACAGGCTTTCGTGCAGATCGATGCAGAGGCCCTTGCGATACCAGACATTGCGATAGTTCTGGAATTTCTCGAACCCGTGTGCCCGCAGGCAGCTCCGCACCTCCTCTGCATTCCCGTCGGGAAGATACAGGTCGATATCGCCCATCTGCCTGCACGCAGGCTCGGCATACAGGGACTCGGCGAGCGCCAGTCCCTGCAGGAGAACAACGCGTCCGCTCCCGCACAGGTCCGGACCCATCTGCCGGAGGGCATCCAGCGCGATGTCCTTGTGGACGAGGGCATCTTCATTGCTCCGTCGGAAGAAGTCCCTTGTTTCGTCCTTGACTTCAGATGCGCTCACCCGGGGATAGACGAGCGAGGCCAGGCCGTTATCCGTCAGGAGATGCCGGAAGGACGCCGTGTCGAGGGCGTTTCTCAGATCCGCGTGCAGGGGGGCCCCCGAGGCCAGGGACTTGACAAGGTCGAGGATCAGGGCGCGCGTCGTATGCTGTTTCACGGTCGAACCTGCGCTTTTTCACTCACTTCGTGTGTTCGCGCCTTCGTGGCTATGCATAATTCAGGCTAAAAGCTCTGCGCCTGATCCGGTATATAGTATCGTTCGTCGTATACCAGGCCCGTGATGAACATGCTCTTCTCTTTCGACAAATCTATGACGCGCGACCCGACACCGGCGGCGGCTTTGTCGCTGTCGACTATCTGTACCACGGGCCGCAGGGGAGAACCCTCAACGGATCGGATCACGGAGGCGATGTTGTTGGTGTTCAATTGCACCAGGCTTCCCACGGGGAATATCCCAATGGTATCAATCAGGGCGCGCAACACTTCCCGGTCGTACATGCTCACTTTGCCGTCGATAATGACTTTCATGGCATCACCGGGATGATACGCCTTGCGAAACGATCTGTTGTGCGTCAATGCCTCGAACGAGTCGCACACGCCGACGATACGCGAATAGATGTGCGGCTTTTCTTCCGCGACAACCGGATACCCGGCCTCCCCCGGCCGCTGATGCTCTTCGAGTATCACGCGCAGGAGCCACGGAAAGTCCTTCTCCAGCTTCTGCAGAAAATGATGCCCCAGTTCGGGATGCGATTCCACGTCTTTCCGCTCTTCTTCGGACAGCGCGCGATCGTGCTCATAGTATGCCGGATGGATTTTGGTCATGCCGATATCGTGCAGGAGGGCTGCCACGCACAGCTCGGTCAGCTCCCTAAACGACAGTTCCATACCCATGCCCGCCCGGCAACTCACGAATGCTACATTCATGCAATGCGAGGGCAGATACGGTCCCGCATACTCCGGCGACATGACCGATGCAAAAATGTCTTCGTCCTTTACAATAGAGTAGACAATCATTTCAGCAATCGAGAAGAGCGTGGTAAACGGCAGCTCGCGCACTCCCGTCACTATCTCGACGGCGGCGCTTTCGTCCATGGTCTGATGGAAAAGGCCGACCAGCTCTTTGTACTTATGCTCGGACGTCTTCCCCGGCGCGACGGGCGAGTCGTCGTTGCGAGAGTAAAGGTACTCGAGCACCACGAATCCCGGCAGGGATGCCAGGGTTTGCTTCAGATCTTTCAGGCCTGGTTTTCGAGCCATGGAAACGGTGTGCGGCTATTCGGCGCGCGACGCGCCGGGGGGTGACCGTTGGATTGGCGGCGCATCGTCGAACGAGGTCCTGAGTACGAGAATCACCCCGATAACGATAAACACCAGTATGGAATGAGCGACGATGACCAGCGATATCCAGATATCGGAAAACAGAAGGGCCAGTGCTTCGAGGCCGAAACAGATCGAAACGCTGAAGAAGATAAGCGCGGCAACTTTTTCATCGATACCCAGCGCCATCAGGCGGTGATGGAAATGATCCCGGCCGGTGTAGCGCAGCCATTCGCCAAAGCCCTTTACCTCACCCGTGTGAATGCGCACAATCGTTGTCAGGGTCATGTCGAAAATGAGCACGCTCATAATGATAATCGGCACGGCGATGTCGAGGATGCTGTCTCCCCATTCGCCCAGAATGGCGAAACTGGCGAACAGGAATCCCAGAAACGTGCTTCCGCTGTCGCCGAGGAATGCCCGGGCCGGTTTTCTGATCCTAAAGTTATACGGGAAGAAACCGAGACAGCTTCCGGCGACGGCAACGGCTAAGTACATCATGTAAAACTGTTCGGTCATGAGGGCGATGATGGCAAAAAACACCGCGTAGATCACACTTGTCCCTACCGCCAGGCCGTCCATGCCGTCGATGAAATTCATCGAATTGGTGATGCCGATCAACCACACCAATGTGATAAGCGTTTCGGTATACACGCCGCCGAGCCAGGGCGGGACGAACGTGACACGAACGCCGAAATATATCAGTATGAGCGAGGCGACAAGCTGGACGAGGAGGCGTATGCGCGCCGGGATGCCGAACAGATCGTCAATCACGCCCACGACCAGGATCAGCGTGCTGGCCACCAGAATCGCCTTCATCTCCACGGAGAAATGGAAGTTCACCAGCACGGTCACGGCAAACCCGATGTAGATCGCCACGCCTCCGGTCACGGGCGTGGCCTTCTCGTGCTGCTTCCTGTCCGCATCGGGACGATCGACCGCGTCGAGCTTGAACCCGAGATTAATGACGTGTGGCATGATAAGAAACGAAAGCAGAAATGCGCATAAGAACAGGTAACCCCAGTAGAGCTCGGTGTGAGCTTCGGCCGCCCGGCGAACCGAGGGAACAAACAGCGCAACGAGAACCGCGTACAGCGGCACAGATGCAAGCACCTGCCAGATACGTTTTTTGTGTTCCATACCGGGCCGTCTCCGGTCAGATCAGGAA
>WJMI01000299.1 GCA_014728015.1 Chitinivibrionales bacterium
CCGAGCGATAGGTCATCTCGGCAATCAGGCCCCCGAGAGTGGTTCGGGGATACAAGAGTGTGACTGCCGCCGCGGGAAGCAGGACCCCGAGAAGAACATATCTCAAGCGGTGCGCGGGTCGCATGCGGCGTACCCCTTCGACAAGCGTTATGAACAGGGGGGCAATGAGTATCGTCTGGTGGTGTCCTCCAAAAAAAGGAGCGGAATCTCTGAGTTGTGTCAATGTCAGGACGGCAAACAGCGGGATGATCAGCACCAGTCCGGAACGGAAGCGAAACAGCGCGACATTGAAAATAAGCAGCAGAACGAGAATGGTTGACACGTAGCGAAACGACCGTCCCAGTTCGAGCGCGTGAGCGCCGAACGAAGAAAGCGAGTCGAATCCCAGATAGTGTCGGGTCTGTTCCTCGAGTATCGGCTTGAGCCTTCCCGCGCCCGCCATGATATGCACGAGCGGGGTGAAGAGCCAAATCTGCGCCGCGGCCAGCCCGAGGAGCACGACAGCCTTTCTCTTGTGGTCGCGCCATATCACTAGGGCAAGGAGCGCATTAAAGGCGAACGCGTACTCCTTGGCAAGCATGCCGGCCGCGATGGCGATCCAGAACAGGCGATCCTGCTTCCGTGCGAGGAAATACCACGCCATGATATGGGGAACCACCATGAAGGCATCGGCGCGAAAGTCACAGAAGTTGCTGGTTGCCAGGTATGGATACAGCCAGTAGGCGAACGCCAGAGTCGCGCTCGTCCAGGTGTCGCGCAGAAGGTGATCGGCCAGGTAAAATACGGCTATGCCGCCAAGGCCCAGGGCCACGGTTTGGAGAATGAGAAGGGTATAGGCATGCCTGAAGACCGCGAAGATGGGTACCAGGAGAAGGTACAGGAGTTCGATATGCCCGGTAAGCCGGCTGGCGTTGTACTCGGCTCCCATAACGGTCATCTCGAGGATGCGCCCGTCGAGCGTGGAATAAAACGCCTGCACCATATTGCCCAGGTCGATCCCATAGTTGAACCCGTCATATCGTTTCATGCACAGCACGGAGAACGCGACCACATAGCAGAGGAACCCGGCCAGGACCAGAATAAGCGCGAAGCGGCATCGCTGGCGTGCACGAAACGCTGAGAGCATGTCTTGAAATGATTTGATCATGCTTGTTTCGACATAATCGCAGGGTATGAATGAAACAGCACGCCCTTCTTGCCTACCGCACCAGCATGACCCTCGTGCTCACCTCCTGCGAAACGGACCGGATGCTGACCAGACAGCAGCCCGCGCTCCAGTGTGCACAGGGGAGAATGTAGTCGGCGCGGCCCTGTCCGTTCAATCGCACGAGTTCGGAACCGTCAAGGCGATACACAACCACGCGATGCGATTCATCGAGCGGAAACGAAATCTGAATGGCGTTACGGATATGCCGGACCCTTACTTCTCGCGCATGAAACCCTGGGGACCCGCGCGCGGGTCTGGATGCAGTCTGTGGTTTTTCGTATTCGTGGCTTGCCGCATACACGCTGAACGTGGTGGTTTCAAAAAACACTCTGCCCGGAGCATTGGCATCATCAAACCAGAAGTCTTCGATAACTTCCCACACAGAGGCATCTTCATCGGAACGGCGCAGGATCTTGACATCATCTTTGGAGCCCGAGTAGGGGATTGATATGGTAACCGGGTCGTTGAACTCGGTGCCATGCGGCAGGAATACGAACACATCACCGGTCTTCTCGAGCTGAAAACCGGCCGGCGGCGCTACCGACGTGCGTGTCTGCACAATGCCGATTTCCTCGGCTTCATCCTCGGGCTTGCGCGCTCCCGCGGGAACGTCAAGCGAGGCCACATCAGCCAAGGTCACTGTTCCCCCCTCAGTACCGACTGTCTCGGCCACCGGCTCGATGACACTGAACACGCCCGGTGACACGGCATTCGTGGCGGGATTATTGTAGGGCAGTACTTGGACTTTGCAGCTGGCCGAGACCGTGGGATTGCCCTGCATTTCGGCGGGGATTTCCCACGGGTAAGCGCCCCAGAGGGGGCTGGTGTAGGAGACGGCCCCGCTGACGGTAATTGAGTACCACGGGAGGCCGTCGTCGGGAGAGAACTCAAGAATTACCGGCCCTGTTGCGGCCGGATCGGCCGCCCACTCTATGGCCATTGTCTGGCCCACCTGGTATACCTCGCCGCCCGCGGGGGAGAGCAGCAGCAGCTCCGCACCGTACACATCGACCGTGGCCGAGC
Organism: Chitinivibrionales bacterium; assembly: GCA_014728015.1. Taxonomy (GTDB): domain Bacteria; phylum Fibrobacterota; class Chitinivibrionia; order Chitinivibrionales; family WJMI01; genus WJMI01. The sequence continues at coordinate 2,231 of WJMI01000299.1, forward strand.
TTGAGATTGTTGGATCCGAAATACAGGCGACGCCTATACTGAAAGAACCTTCGGTGCCATCACTGGTGAAAAGACCTTTGTCGCCTATGGCGCCCCCGCCGGAAACCGACCAGCCCAGTTCCGCCGCGATGTACTGGCCGTCGGCATTGTGCACCGCGGCCGCAAACCTGACCGTGTCTCCGGGCTCGCAAAACTGCCGCATGGGTCTCAACCGTATCGTGACAGGCGTCGGATCCGGCGGCGGACCCTGCGTGCCGCCGATAGTGAATGTGCCCGAATAGGCGCTGTTGGCAAAATCGAAGTAGTCGGCAACGCGTACAAGGCACTGTTGCGAAGGCACGCCCGTGAGCGTATCGGGAATCGTCCAGTTGAAATCAGCCCAGCCGGGATCAGCGGGTTGGATGATTTCCCCTTGGCTCATGAGAATCCAGTTCAGGCCGGCATCGACGGAAAGCTGCACGACCGCGCCGGCGGGCATGTCAGCGGATGCATCCCAGGTGACATTGATGATGTCTCCCGGCTCGTACGAATCGCCTTCGGCGGGGGTATAGACATCAAGTGCCCGGGCCGGGAAAGCCAGACAGATGCACAGCGC
>WJMI01000300.1 GCA_014728015.1 Chitinivibrionales bacterium
ATATGCCACCTTACAAGGGTCTTGTCAATACTTTTTCGCAAAATGATGCCCGGCCTAGGCCTGAATTCCCGGCATCCGCGGAAGCGACGGGCGCTCGTCGTGGAAAAACTCGATAGCACCGGCGCTGGGCGGCCTGTTCTTGGGCCGCTTTTTTCCGAAGAAATCATGGGTGACTTCGCTCGTGGCCTTGCCCGAGCCGATAGCTGGCGAATCGGGAAGCAGGCGATAGTCATGCGCGGCCGCGCAGGCAAGGCGCGGGTCTCCCTGGATGGAATGATGATCGTATCCATAAATGCAGGCCCATTCCCGCGCGGCATACGTACCGAACTGGGTTTTGCCCCACATCGAGTACGTTTCTGCCTCGGATGCCCAGGGGAACTTGTCCCGGGCCTTTTCCGGCCGCCAGGTGGCATCGTCGTGAAAGAGATTGTAGTCGATCACGTTGCGCGCCACATACGCCGGTTTGTCCTTGGGCGTGGGGTTCACATAGATCTGGCAGTGACCGTTATTGGCGACGATGTTGTTCATCACCACGTTTTCGACTACCCGATGGCCCACGGTATCGAACTGATGATACCGGAGAAATATCCCGTAGTGGCCGTTGTTCACAACGGTATTATTGAGCACGTGAACCTTCGAGGAGAGCTGCAGTGCGATGCCCGCGCCCCACGCGCCGTCATGACGCTGGTTTAGGCAGATATTGTTGCGAATGATTGTGGGTTCGGGCTCGCGGGGGTCTGTGGAGCGGCGCTTGGAGTTGTTGTACGCGGGCATGACTTCAGGACGCGCATCGTCATCGGTCGACCCGAATCCCGCGCCCACTTCCATGAATATGCCGCACCCGTTGTTGTCACAGCAGAAATTGTTTTCGATAAGAAGCTCGGTGTTGTCCCAGTCGAACCAGAGCCCGTTGCCGTCGTTCCCGATGAACTGACAACCGCGCACCGTGACCCGGTTGGAGTGCACGAACTTGATCCCGCCGGCTTCCCACCCGTGGGCATGCCCGCGCTGCGTGTTGGCCAGATGCAGGTTGTTTTCCCACAGCGAGTCCCACAGGCATCCGCCCGCGCCAATGCCGCCGTTATACCGGGTGATATTGTTTCTGAACACGTTGTTGCCGCCCCACTGGGAGAACCCGCTCCCGTGGGAGAACTCGGCCACGCAGTCCTCGACCACGAGATGGTCGCCGTAGGCCTTGATGAGCGCGCACTGGGCATTGCCGGTCGAATAGCGTGTGTGGAAACCCCGCAGCGTAACATGGGAGGCTTCATTGATAAAGACGGCGTGCTCGCGGACCGATAACTCTACCTGATGCTCGTTGGGATTGTCGGAGGACAGGTTTACCGGCGAGTCCCACCAGTGCGCGCCGTCAGCGGTCTTGACTTCGCTTTTCTTGGGGGCCGGCATCCAGAGGTACAGCGCACCGTCGCCGGACCGGTCGTAGTAAAATGATGCGCTGGTAAGCGTGTCACGCGAATGGACTTCGCTCATCAGCCGGTTGTCAACGATCAGCTGCGGGCCGGGCTCGCGCCCGTGACCGGCCGCGGGATCGTACGTGAAAGCCTGCCACTGCCGAAACGGCGCGAGGACCCATATAGGTTTGTTGCCTTCATTGTGATAAGGCATCCAGTCTTTGGCAAGGTCCGCGCCGGTGATAACCACGTGCTCGCCCGCGGCAGCCTCAATCGTAATCGGGCTGCCTTCACTTCCGCCCGTCTCGATATCCAGGCTTTCGCGATATACGCCGGCCTTGACCAAAAGCGAGTCGCCCGGCGAAAGCCTTTTGACGCCCGCAGATATTGTCTTGTATGGTTTCTCCGCGCTTCCCGGGCCGCTGTCGTCAGCGCCTTGAGCCTTCTGGTCAACGAAATATTGCGAAGCCATGGTCCTCCCCCTCGCCCGTCGGGTCGTGTCAATAAATAATTCAGCCTGTTGAAATGGCTGTAAAACATAATAAATGCGGATTTCGAATACTGTATATGGGGGTTGACACAATCCCGGGAATAGTGTATCTTGCTAACCTTATGGTTAAACCTTATGGTTAAACCGAATGGTTAGATAGTTGTGGTTTCTCGTAACACACTGACTTTTATGGAAGATTCCCACAAAACCCCTGCTGGTGCCGCTTCTGCTCAGGAACGCATATTGCATGCAGCCATGCAGGAATTCGTGGAAAAGGGGCCCAGTGGCGCAAGGATGCAGTCCATTGCCGATTCCGCAGGGGTTAACAAAGCGCTAATACATTACTATTACAGGAGTAAAAGTCAGCTATATGAAGCAGTACTACAGACAGTTCTGGGCGGTGTCTGGGAAGCGATTGAGCGTGATGTGTCATCGCTCAGCAAACAGGACGACATACGCGCAGTGATTCGCGTGCTTGTGTCCACCTACATCCGCGCTCTCAGAGATAATCCCGGGTTCCCGCGCCTGTTTCTGAGGGAGCTTGCCGACGGTGGCCGCGCGATACCGTCGCTGGTTGACAATCTCATGCAGCGCTACGGGGCACTGGCCGCGACAATGCTCGCCGCGCTGAAGCAGGGCGTGCGCGAAGGCAAGCTCCGGCCGATCGATCCCGTGCATATCGTTATCAACGTGATGGGCATGTGCGCCGCGAGTTTCATTCTCAGGCCGATCATCACGGCGGTGCACGAAAGGGTCCTTGAGCGGGAGCTCCGCTACGACGACAAATTCTTTGCGGCACGCACGACCGCAATTACCGAGATGGCGCTTGAAGGCATCATAGTAGCAGGGGGGCATTGATGCGCGTGCGCCACGGGAAAATTGCGGTGGTTTTCACGGTCGCATCCGCCGCGTGGGCCGGCACCCTGACGCTTCCCGAGGCGCAGGAGCTCCTGTTCACGAACAACCCCGATGTCCAGATTGCCGAGGCAAAGTACCTCAAGAGTCTGGTCGCGGTGAGCGAAGCCAAAGCTTCTTATTATCCAACCGCCGAAACGCATACCTACTACAACTACCAGAGCAAACCAAACCGCATCGATGTAGACACGGAGCTCGACGGGATCATACCCACGTTCGGCCAGGCCCTTGGCTTGACGGGCCTCGAGGACCGCCCCATAGAGCTGAATCTCAGCGAGCCGGTCGGCGACCACGATCGTTTCGAGTGGGGCGTTGACATATCATATCCGGTGTTCACCGGTTTCTCGAGGAAATATTCGGTGGCGGCGCGTCAGGCCGGAAGCACGGTGTATTGTCTGGAAAGCATCACGGTAAAAGACCGTCTTTCGCTCAGGCTCGGCCTGCTCTATTTCGCCTGGGAGCTGTCGGTCAAGCGGCTCGAAGTACAAAAGACCTATATCGACCAGGTCAGCGAGCATGTGGTCCAGGTGCGGAACCTGTACGAGGCAGGAGTCGAGGCGCGCTCAAAGGTACTCGAGGCATCCGCCCGCCTGGAATCGGCAAAGGTGGACATGCTGGCCGCGGAGGGCGTGGTGGATTCCCTGCGCCTGGAGCTGATCGATTTCCTCCGCATACGCGACACGCTGGCAACACCGGGCGAATACGAATATGAGCTTCCGCAGCACGTGATCGACAGCCGCCCGCGGCCGTACCGCGAGGAAATCGTGACTATCGACTCGACCCTGAGCCAGCTCGAGCTGACCAAGCGTGCCCTGTTCGGGCAGCGCCTGCCCCGGCTGGTTGCCATGGCCGGCTACCGCGTGGGCAATCCGGGGATTGTCATGGGCGGCGACGAGTTCATCGACTGGGGTGTTGCCGGCCTGCAGCTCCGGTGGACAATCTACGAGGGCCAGAAGAACTGGGCAAAGCGCGAGCAGCTCAATCACGACATGCAAATACTGAAGCGCCAGCGCGAGAAGCAGCTTGCGAAGTGGGAGAAGATGGCCGCGCAGGAACGGCTGCAGATACAGAAAGCGCATCGCATGCATTCGGCGGCGAAGCTTGCCCTCGATGCGGCCGTGGCCTTTGCCGAAGACCTGGAAAACGCGCTCACCGCCGGCGTGGTATCGTCAACCGAATATCTCAACGCGCTCGCGGCGGTATCCAATGCCCGGTTTCGCGTGGCCCGGGCGGAGACCATGCGCAAGATGGCATGCCTGAGGCTTGCGTATGCACTGGGTGAATCCATGGAATTCTAGCATCGCATATGGATAAAAGAGAGAGTGATCAAAGGTAATTCGCGCGACGTGACCTCGATCGAGCACTGTCGTGCCGGTATTTCAGAGGGGGCATGCCGCCCCTCGAATAATGCGGAGGAACATGAAGACAACACAGAGGTCCTTTTCGCTGGCGCAGGCCATTGCCGCGATCGTGTTTTTTGCGGGATGCACGAGCAAACAGCCGCCGGATTTCCTGGGGTCGGCGGTGATCGAGAGCAGGACGTATCAGATCGCGGGCATGACGCAGGGCATGGTCCTTGACGTGTACAAGCGGGAGGGCGCCGCGGTCAAGGCACAGGAGCTTCTGGCGACAATCGACACGGTCCAGCTCGTGCTCAAGCTCTCGGAAATCGATTCGCGATACGCCGAACTCGAACAGACCCTGGCGGCCAAACGGGCGGAGAAAGCGGCGCTCGAAGCGGAAATACGCGGGCTCGCCCGTGAATACGGACGCATCGGCGAGCTGGCTGACAAGGGCTCCGTGCCGACCAAGCAGAAAGACGACTTGGGCACCAGGGTACAGGCATCCAACCAGAAGCTTAAGGCCGCCAAACACGTGATCAGAAGCCTTGAGGAGAAGAAAAATACGCTGGAGGCGAACCGCGCTCTGGTCAAGGATCAGCTTTCAAAGTGCTACCTTCGCGCGACATCAAACGGCGTGGTCATCAGCAGATACAAGAACCCCGGGGAAATCGTCGGGCCGGGCATGCCGGTCCTTGAAATTGCCACGTTCGACACGGTCTCGGCGGATTTCTTCGTTCCCCAGCCGGTGCTGGCAAACCTGAAATACGGCCAGAACGTGCGCATCAGGGTTGACACCGAAAGCGACGACGGCGGCCGGGACGGGCTGTTCGTACCGGCGATCATCACGTGGATCAGCGATGAGGCCGAGTTTTCGCCGAAAAATATCCAGACGCGTGAAAGCCGAAACGAGCTTGTATTCAAAGTCCGCGCCGAAGCCGCCAATCCTGACGGCATACTCAAGCGCGGGCTGCCTGTCGAAGTGTGGAAGTAGGTACTGCCGCCGGTGCTTTCCGTGCCCCTTGATCGGCACGGCGGGGGTGCCCGCGCATTCCCCTTCCGGCTTTCGGGAGTGTTTCTATGGTCCGGAGGCAACCACCGGAAGACTTCAACGAGATGTCTTTGAGATCATACCGCTCAAAGATCTCATATCCGACCCAAACAGAACCATTTGGTGAGTAGGATCGCTGGCAATGTCCGGAAAACCAGTTCTCCGCGCCGTGTCCCTCGCCAAACGCTACGCGCACGCATCCACCGGCGCGCTTGAGGATATTGATCTCAGTGTCGACAGCGGCTCCCTGTTCGGCCTGATTGGCGCTGACGGCGCGGGAAAGTCCACGCTCCTGAAGATTCTGGCGACACTTATCCCGCCGGATGCCGGCACGGCCACGGTGCTCGGGCACGACATCCGTGGGGACCGAAACGCGATTCGTACCTCGATTGGATACATGCCCCAAAGGTTTTCGCTGTACCAGGACTTGACGGTCCTCGAGAACCTTGTTTTTTTCGCCGACGTATTCGGGGTGACCGGTCATGAGCGCGCCCGGCGTGTCACGCGCCTGCTCGGGTTCGCGCATCTCGAGGAATTCACGAAACGCCGCGCCGGCAATCTTTCGGGCGGCATGAAACAGAAGCTTTCGCTGTGCTGCGCGCTGGTCCACTCGCCGAAACTGATCATGCTCGATGAGCCCACGACCGGCGTCGATCCCGTGTCCCGCAACGAGTTCTGGGAGATCCTCAAGGACCTGGTATCCGAGGGCGTCACCATGATCGTGTCGACCCCGTACATGGATGAGACGCGCTATTGCGACCGGCTCGGCATGCTGCACAAGGGCTCTCTGCTGTGTGAAGGGACGCCGGCCGAGCTTGTCGCAGACTATCCGCTTGCCCTGTATCGCGCGCGCACGCCCGGCCAGCTTGCCGGGTTCGATCGCACAGAAATGCCGGAGTACATACGCCATGCCTATCCGTCGGCGGGGGACCTGAAGGTTGCCGCTGCTCAGGGTGCGGATCGAAAAGACGTAGAGCAATGGGTCAAGCGCATGCTCCCTGAATCCGGCGCAATCGAGCGATGCGAGCCTGTCATGGAAGATGTGTTCATAGAAAAAGCATCATAGTAATCACGAACCGCGAAACCCGGCACCGAATGACTTACACTATAGAAACAACAGACCTTACCAAAAACTTCGGGAGGTTCACCGCGGTTGACCGGGTGAGCATGCAGGTCGCAGCCGGAGAAATATACGGGTTTCTCGGTCCCAACGGCGCGGGAAAGACCACGGCCATTCGCATGCTGTGCGGGCTCCTCGCGCCCTCCAGCGGGCAGGGACGAGTGGCCGGGTTTGACATCATGAAGAAGACATCGAAAATCCGCACCCGTATCGGGTACATGTCGCAGAAATTCAGCCTGTATACCGATCTCAGCGTGCGCGACAACATGATGCTATACGGCGCCTTATACGGGCTGAACAACAAACAACGCGACCGGCGCATCGAAGAAATGACCGCGTTTTTGCACATGGAGCAACTGCTGTCGCGCAACACAGGGTCGCTGCCGTGGGGATGGCAGCAGCGTATCAGCCTTGCCTGCGCCAACCTGCACGAACCCGAGATCCTGTTCCTCGACGAGCCGACAGGCTCGGTCGATCCGGTGAGCCGCCAGCATTTCTGGGACCTGATTCGCGTGCTGTCACTGGGCGGCACCACGATTTTTGTTACGACACATCACATGGATGAGGCCGAGTACTGCGGGCGGGTTTCGCTCATGGTCGACGGGGCCATTGCGGCGGTCGATTCGCCGGCGGAACTGAAAAAGCGCTATGCATGTGATTCGCTTCACGAAGCGTTCATTCGCGCCACGCGCGAGGAGCGATCGAGGCGGGCCGGACGGGGGACATCGGCATGAGCCGCTTTTCGCTGCAACGGCTGCGCGCGGTGATGCGCAAGGAAGCCCGCCATATCGCGCGCGACCCGCAGACACTGAGTATCGTGGTCCTCATGCCGGTCATCATGATGTTCATTTACGGGTACGCGCTGAGTACCGACGTAAAGGACGTCCGTATTGCGGTCGAAGATCCCTCGCGCTCGACCGAGAGCGCGGCGATTGTCCGCGCGCTCGATGCCGGCACGCTGTTCAAGGTCACGCGCGTCGAGAACGTCGTGCCCGATCCCAAGGAATACTTCAGGAAGTATCGCGACAAGGCGCTGGTGCGCATCCCGCCGAACCTGGCATCCGCGGTCCGTGCATCGGGGCGCGGCGCCATGATCCAGGTGCTCATTGACGGGTCCGATCCGAACCTGGCTACCATTATCCGCAATGCATCGCAGGCTGCCATAACCGATCCGCTTCTCGCCATGCTGCATATCGAGAAACCGGAGCCGGTGAAGATACACATGCAGGTGCTGTATAATCCGCGGCAGGAAAGCGCATTCTATTTCGTGCCGGGACTCATGGTCCTGATTCTGACAATGATGTCCGCGCTGCTGACTTCGATCGCGCTGGTGCGGGAAAAGGAGCTGGGCACGCTGAGCCAGCTCGTGATCTCGCCGCTTCAGCCGTTCGAGATCGTGGTCGGAAAGATTCTTCCATACATGCTGGTTGCCGCGATTGACGGCGCGCTGGTGCTTCTGATCGGGCGCTGGGCGTTCGACGTGCGAATATCCGGGAGTGCGCTTCTTCTGGCCGCGGTGAGCGTGCTGTATATCTTTGTCTCGCTTTGCATCGGGCTTCTGATAAGCGCCCTGACCCACCGGCAGCTCCACGCGATGATCGGCGCCGTGGTGGTCACGCTCATGCCGACTGTCATTCTCACGGGATTCATCTTTCCGGTGTCGAGCATGCCCGTGGCGCTGCAGGCTGTCTCCCACGTGCTCCCGGCCACGTATTTCCTTCGGGTGGTGCGCGCGATCATCCTGAAAGGTGTCGGTATCGACATGCTGTGGCAGCCGGTGGGGATACTCGTGGCGCAGGGACTGATTCTCATAACGATCGCGGTTCGCAAGTTCAGGACGGCATTGTGAATACCATACGGGCCCTTGTCTGGAAAGAATTCCGCCAGCTGCGCAACGATCCGATCAGCATCCGGCTCATGATTCTGCCGGTGCTGTTCCAGGTGCTGGTGCTCGGGTACGCGGTCACCACCGAAGTGCGCAACACGCCGGTTACCATTTGCGACAGGAGCGAGACGCCGCAGAGCCGATCGCTCGTGCGCGCCGTGGCCGGCCACGACCTGTTCGTATTCACGGGCATGTCCAGAACCGAACGCGAGGTGCGGCGCAAACTGGATGCCGGCGAGGTGCGCATCGGAATGGTCATTCCGCCGGATTTCGCCCGGGCCGTCGGCGAGGGGCGGGCAGCCGATGTCGAGCTTGTCGTTGACGGGCAGGATGCGAACTCATCGAATGTGGCCGGCGGATATATCAGCGCGATTATCAATGGATGGGCATTCAAGCACTATACCCGGAAGCTTGCGGCCATGGGGAAGTCGATCGACGATGTGCTGCCGGCGCGTGTACGGCCGGTGATTCTCTTCAATCCACTTCTCAAGTCCACCTGGTACATGGTGCCCGCCATGGCCGTCCTGCTCGTGACCATGGTCACCGCGCTGCTGACGGGGTTTTCAATCGTGCGCGAGCGCGAAAGCGGCACCCTGGAGCAGCTTCTGGTTACGCCGCTGCGCTCCGTGGATCTCGTGGTGGGCAAGAGCATCCCGTTTATGATTATCGGTTTTGTCGAGCTGGTGGCGATTCTTCTGTTCGCACAGGTGTGGTTCTGGATCCCGTTCCGCGGAAACTACGCAACCATCTTTGTGTTTGCGTTTATCTACATGTTCTCTTCGATCGGCATCGGCGTGCTGACGTCCACCATATCCCGCACCGCGCATCAGGCGCTGTTTGCCACCTGGTTCATTCTGATATTCTTCGTGCTTCTCAGCGGGTTCTTCCTTCCTATCGAGAACATGCCGCGCTGGGTGCAGGAAGTCACCCGCATCAATCCGGTCAGGTATTTCATGACGGTCGTGCGGGAAGTGTTCCTGAAAGGCACGGGCATGCGCGAGTTGTGGCGCGAGGCCGGGGCCATGGTGGGCATCGGGGTCGCGGTGTACGGATGCGCGCTCTTTTCGTTCAAGCGCAGAGTGGGGTAGGGAGGGCAAGGGGGCGAGAATACGGGACGGAGGTCAAAACATCAATATAGACAATGATTGATTGAACTTTTGACCTCCGTCCCCAGCTTCAAGCCGGGCCGCAGTCTATCGCTCAATCGTGCCGTAAAGCTCACCCTGATCGATATCGGCGGCAACACCCGCCTGGTTTTCGTTGTGAAGCGGCAGGCGTATCTCGTCTATGTCTACAGTACCGTCGACACGGCGCTCCAGTGAACGAACAATACCGCTGGCGTTGAATTGCGATCCCCATGCCGTGTCGGCCGGGTAGAGCACGCGCGTGGTCTGAAATTGACCGAGAGTTGCATAATCGTTGAACCGGACGCGGAGGTGCCCGGTCCAGAAATCCTCGGTGGTATCTACGGTAAACGGGTGGATCTGCATCCAGAGACGATATCCTTGGATCATGTCCGGATCGCCGTCATCATAATCTTTCGAGTAGCACCTTATTTCGACTGTGTCGACTTTGAGACTGCACGTGTTGGGTTTGCCGCCGTGCCCGGGCAGATCGACGTATGTATCGTTGTAGTATCCTGTGAACGTGACGACTGGTTCGTAGAGCGGATCAATGACATTCTGGCAGGTTGCCAGCACGAAGACAGCGGCGATGCCACCGGTTCTGAACAAGGCTGCAAGCGTCACACGCATGTCCGGCTACAGTCCTGTCGGAATGTCGATGTACTCGGTCTTCACCCTGAACCGCTTCCTCAGGAGTTTGGCCAGTTCTTTCACGCCAAGCGTTTCGGTCGCATGATGTCCGGCGAAGATGACATTCATTGCATCATCGCGCACATCGTGGAACATATCGGTCGATTCTCCGGTGATAAACAGGTCGAGGCCCATCCTGACGGACTCCATGTACTGCGACCGGCCGCCGCCGCCGCTTATCACACCGATAGTCTTGACTTTTTCCTTGCCGTAGGGAAGCACCGTGCATACGGTGTTCAATTTCGAGGATATCCTGTTCACCAACAGGTCCATGAATACAGGGCACGGCAGCGTGCCCCAGTAGCTCAACGACGTGCCGCTGTGGGAACAGAATGGGCCGGAGATTTTTGCCCCCAGCATCCGCAACAGAAGCGCATTGTTGCCGACACGCGCGTGTACATCAAGGGGCACGTGACAGGCGTAAAGCGAAAGGCGATTTTTCAAGAGGGTGTCGAGGCGACGTTTGGCGCTGCCGCGAATTGAGGGATCCACGTGTGCCCAGAAATGCCCGTGATGTACGATTATCATGTCGGCATCGTGCTTGCGGGCGATTTCGAAGGTCTCGATACCGGCATCCACGGCACACACGATCTTCTTTACGCTCTCACGCCCTTCAACCTGCAGGCCGTTGTAACAGGAATCATTGATCCGGTCCTTTTGAAAAAACGTATCGAGATACTGTGTGATCTTCGAGAGTTTCTCCATGAATGCTCCTTCTACGGGGACGTGCGGTCCAGGACGGCTTCGATTGCAGCAAGGACATCCGCCTTTGCCATGTCGTCACGAAGCACGGACGTCCCCGGCTGTGCCGGCAGCACGAACCGGATCTTTCCGGCTGCTGCTTTCTTGTCGGCAAACATTCCGGCATACAGGTCGCCGGCGGAGGGCCTGGAGGGCAGCTGGATGCGGGGCAGATGGTCGCAGAACGCTGCGTATTCGGCGCGGCTTTCCGCGGGCACGGTGCCGGCGCGCAGGCCAAGCTCCACCGCGCACGCCATTCCCCACAGAACCGCCTCGCCGTGCAGGAGCTTGTCGTAATCGTAATATGTTTCGAGCGCGTGCGCGAAGGTGTGGCCGAAGTTGAGGAGGGAGCGCTTTCCCGATGACTCCCGTTCATCTTCGGCGACAATGGCCGCTTTGATGCGAATGCTTTTTTCGATGGCATCGAGCAGAAGCGCCGGATCGCGGCCAAGGATTTTCTCGCGGCCAGCAACCACGAACGCGAACATCTCAGCGCCGCCGATGAACCCGTATTTGAATACCTCCGCGCATCCCCCCACGAATTCCCGTTCGGGCAGCGTGTCCAGAAACCGCGTATCGATCCATACCATGCGTGGTTGACAAAACGCGCCGATACGGTTCTTGCCCGTGAGGTGGTCTACGCCGGTCTTCCCGCCCACGCTGGAGTCGACCATGGCCAGGAGCGTGGTTGGTATCTGGACGTAATCCACGCCGCGCAAAAACGCGGATGCCGCGAACCCGGCGATATCACCCACCACGCCGCCGCCGAATGCGAGCACCACCGCCTGTCGATCGAGCCGTGAGCAAAGCAAGGTGTCGAGCACGGCCTGCCAGGTTGCGACGGTCTTGAATCGCTCGCCGTCGTCAATGACATGGCGCACCGGGCCAAGCGCGCGATCCAGGCCGGCCAGTTTTTTTTCGTACAGACGGGCCAGCGTGGTGTTGGTGACAAGCGCGAAACCGCGGTCCGGGAACCGGCTCTTGAGGACATCGGGAAGAGATCGCGAGTCATTCAAGAAAACGGGATACGATCGGTCGCCGAGTTGGACGGTCAGCTCCATGGTTGCCTACTCCATGACCTCTATGTTGGCGCCGAGCGCGCGGAAATCCTCGACAAACGAGGGATAGGTGACCGCGGCCGCCTCGGCGGTGTCGACAATCGTTTCGCCTTCGGCAATCATGCCGGCGAGGGCGAGGCCCATGACAACGCGATGATCGTGGTGCCCGTTTACGCGCGCGCCATGCAGCCGTGACGGGTTCACATTAACACCGTCATCACGCTCCTCAATGGCGGCGCCCATTTTCGACAGCTCATGGGTCATGACACGAATGCGATCGGTCTCCTTAATGCGGGCCTGCTTCACATTGACAATGGATGTCGTGCCGTGCGCGGTGCAGGCGAGTACCGAGAGCGCGGGCAGCGCATCGGGCATGTTGTTGAGATCGATGACTCCTCCTCGCACGTCGGCGTTGCCGGACACCACCGCGCCATGCTGGCTGCGCTCGACCGAAATGCCCAGCGATGCGAGCAGATCGAAAAGGTCCTTGTCGCCCTGCGGGTCCGAGAAATCGAGGTTCTCCACGGCAATCGACGAGCGCGTTGCGGCGGCAGCCACGGCAGGGAATGTCGCTGAAGAGAAATCCCCCGGTATGCGCTGGTCGAACGGACGGTACTGCTGGCCACCCGGGATGGAGAACGTCGCGAGATCGCCGGAAGCCTCATACCGTATGTCCTGCCTGTCAAGCCACCAGAGAGTAATGCGCGCGTACGGCTTCTCCTGCAGGTTGTCGACGCGTATGGTGGAGTCCTGGTGCGCCAGCGGGCAGCACAGAAGCAGGCTCGAGACAAATTGCGATGACATGCCGCTGACGGTCACATTGCCGCCTTTGAGCGGGCCGATGACATAGAACGGAACGTCTCTGTTGGGAGACTGGAGCGCGAAGTTGGCGCCGAGATCGTTGAGCGCGGCAAGCAGGGGACGCATGGGGCGCCCCTTCAGGGATTCATCGCCGGTGAACCAGCGTCCGGTATCCCGGGTCGCCGCGGCGCCGGCAAACAGCCGAATGCCGGTGCCGGAATTCGCCAGATCGATCCATTCGGTGCCGGGCAGGTTTGCCGTCGAAATCCCCGTGACGCGCACCAGATCGTCGCTGCTCTCGACCAGAGCGCCCAGCCCCTTGGCCGCGCGAACCGCGGCCGCACCGTCTTCACCTGTCAAGGGGCCGCGTATCAGGGATGTGCCGCGGGCAAGCGAAGCAATCACGAGGGCCCGGATGGTGTGCGACTTGGACGGCGGCGCGGAGATGGCGCCGCGCAAGCTTGACTTAGTCACTTTCCACTGCATGAACGCGGGCTTTCAGGCTTGTGAAAAAAACAGGCAAACGGCGCGCACGATGCGGGTTGTGGCACACAAGAACGCAACACGTTTTCGTATCATCGGGTACGGGAAATATACAATGGCGCCCCCTCGGCCGCGCCCTCGTTTGTCGCAATCGAAAGGAGAGCTCACGCGCTTGTCAGCTTCTGCAGCTCCTCGATATCAAACAGACTTTCCGGCGCTTCCACGCCGGTCCAGCAGGTAAACGATGCTAGCCCCTGGTACAGAAGCATGCGCAGGCCGTTCTGACAGGGGCACCCCGCATTTCGGGCGGCAGCGAGCAGTCGTGTCTCGGCGGGATTATAGACGGTGTCGAATACAGTCATGCCCGCGTGAAGACACTCGTCAGGGAGCGGCGATGCTTTCGTGTTCGGATGCATGCCCACCGGCGTGCAATTAACAAGGAGGGTACAGGTGGCGAGGCGATCGCGAAGGTCTGCCGCATCAAGCGTGGTCCATGCGGCATCAAATCCGGTTCTATCGCTGATGTCGCGTGCCAGATACGACACGCGGCCTGCGTTGCGGCCGGCAATGGTCAGCCGGGAGGGGATGCGATCGTGTGCCAGCGCCACCCCGAGGGTCCGGGCCACACCCCCGTTGCCCAGGATGACAATGTCGCCGCCGTGCGCATCGTGATGCATCCAGGCCAGCGCGCGCAGAAACCCAGCGGGATCGGTGGTGGTACCGAAGAGACGGCCGGCATCGTAGTACAGCGTGTTTACCGTCGAGGTAAGCCTTGACAAGCCGGAGACCTCCTCGCACAGCGCCATCGCGGCCTGCTTGTGAGGGATGGTCACGTTGGCGCCGACAAAGCCGCGGGCGGGAAGAGCGGCGACCGTTTCGGCGAGATCCTCGGGCGGAACCTCGAGCAGCACGTATTCGAACGGAAGCTTGAGCGCGCGAAACGCATGATTGTGGATGTGCGGGGAGATTGAGTGCGCGACCGGATATCCCAGCAAGCCCACCCGTTTTGCGCGTTCCTGGCACTGCATCGATTTCACCGCTGGCCACTCATGGTTGCGCTTCGCCGTCTGCGCCCCGCAAGAACACCTTCACGCGGTTACGGCCGCCGTTCTTGGCGCGATACAGGGCCACGTCCGCCTCTTCGAGCATCTCCGAGGGACGGGCAATGTCGGGACGGTAGGAGGTTACGCCCAGCGACACGGAAAGGCGGCCGCCGGGAAGATCCTGTTCGTTTACAAACCGGTAGTCGTATACGGCGCGGCGGATATGCTCGGCCTTGTCGACCGCTTTGTCGACCCCCTGGCCCGGGAGAAGAATCACGAACTCCTCGCCGCCGTACCGCGCCACGACATCGTCGGTGCTGCACACCGCGTGGAGAATGCGCACGGTCTCGATAAGGGCGATGTCTCCCTGTATGTGGCCGGCAAAATCGTTGTACGCCTTGAAATGGTCGAGGTCGAGGATGATAAGCGAAAACGGGCGATTGCTCGTGCGGGCGATGACAAAGTATTTCTTGAATTCTTCGTCGAAGAACCCCCGGTTATAGGCGCGCGTCAACTCGTCGGTGATTGCCCTGCTTGCGGTGTCGGCATATTCGTGCGCATCGATAATCTTGGGGGTGGACACGCGGCGCTTGATGTTTGTGTAATAATCGAGCGCGGCCACGTGAATGCCCACGTTACGGCCGAGCGCTTCGCTCATGGAATACTTGTGCTTCAGGATCTCCTGCCAGTCCCGCCGCGCCTCTTCCTCGGGAAGCCGGATATGCACGAGCGCGAAAATGAGATCCCGATAGTAGGCGCCCTCCCGCTTGCCAAGCTGGGTGATCGCCGTAAGGTCTTCCTTGATGTGCGAAACCAGATCGCCGCTGGCCAGCTCGATCACCTTGCGGTCGGTGAGCTCCTTGAGGTTGTCGATATCCTCGATGTTGACCGCCGCCGTGTCCTCCACCTGTCCCGTGGATGCCTCAATACGGATGTCGTCGAGGTTGTCGAGGTTTTCCAGATCCTCGGTACTGAAAAGGCGCCTGGGCTGTTTCTCCGGGCCGGTGCCGGGCGAAGGAGCTTCTTCCATGGAAGGTACTTTCGAGAGGGCCTCTACACTGCGCGCTGAGCACTGCGGGCGGCGCGCTCCCCATGTAAATATACACTTCGCTGTACAGGCCGCCCCGCGAGCTCCGGAAACAGGCCGGCGGGTTGTGGGGAGGTCCGATGGTTTTGCCCTTGCGCTTTTGGCTATGAGGATTTATAATTACTGAAATGAATGAAGTGGAGCTAAAAGAGAGCCGCAGCAGAATCGGGCAGGTGCTCAGGGCATATCGCGAGGGGACCGGGCGCAATCTGTCGGAGGTGGCTGACGGCGCCGGTATCTCGACGAGCATGCTGAGCCAGATCGAGCGGGGACTCGTGGCCCCGTCTCTTGATACCCTGTTTCTGGTGTGCGACTCGCTGTCGTTGGATATCGGCGAACTGTTCAATCGGGTGTCGCACCGGGAGCCTGTCCGTATTCAGCGGGCCGGGCAACGACTGGTGAGTAAGCGCAAGGGCGCCCGGTACGAGCAACTGGTGGCGAGCGCGGACAGCAGGCATCCCGCGGAGATGTTTTTTCTCACTCTCGACCCGTCGCGAGAGGTCGGACTTGGCGGAAGGGGGCACGAGGGCGTCGAGCTGGGATACGTGCTTTCCGGGAGCGCGACCCTGACCGTGGGCCGGTGTGCATACGAGATTCAGTCCGGCGACAGCGTGTCCTTTGCATCACATCTGCCGCATCGGCTTGCAAATAGCGGCAGGAGCGTTTTCAGAGCAATATGGAGCGTGCTTCCGCCGCATACCGACTACCTTGGGATTGAAGACAACGGCTGACAGTATCTCGCGCGGCACGCACAAAGGACGCACCGAGAGAGTGCAATGTATCTTCTATGCACCGCGTATCTTGCGTGCCCGGCGGGAGCTTGCATCGATATATCGGCTGTGCAGAATGTATCTCAGAAAAGGGTAAGGCAATGGGAAAGACAATAACCGAAAAGATCTTCGAGGCGCATGTGCGGGACCGTCCGTTTACAGGAGTAGCCGTGCTGTCGCTTGATGTGGTCTTGTGCCACGAGATAACCACCCCGATTGCAATCGCCGATCTGGTGTGGCGCGGAAAAGACCGCGTGTTCGATGCATCGCGGATCAAGGCGGTGATAGACCATGTGACACCTTCGAAGGACTCCAAGAGCGCGACACAGGCGCGGATCATGCGCGACTGGGCGCATCGCCACGGCATACGGGACTTTTTCGATGTCGGCCGCAACGGCGTGTGCCACGCGTTGTTCCCGGAACAAGGATTCATTCGCCCTGGCTATACCGTGATCATGGGTGACAGCCACACGTGTACACACGGCGCGTTCGGCGCGTTCGCGGCAGGAGTCGGGACCACCGACCTGGAGGTGGGCATACTCAAAGGCGTGTGCGCCTTTCGCCTTCCGCGAACAATCCGTGTCGAGATTGAGGGCACCATGCCGCGCGGGGTCTACGCCAAAGACGTTATCCTCGAGATCCTCCGCCGCCTGACAGTCAACGGCGCCACCGACAGGGTGCTGGAATTTCGCGGCCCGGCCGTGAATGCCATGTCCATGGAAGAACGGATGACCCTGTCCAACATGGCGGTCGAAGCGGGGGCGACCTCGGGAATGTGCATGCCCGACATGACCACGGTGGATTACCTGTGGGACCATGTCAAGGCAGACTATGGTGAGAAGCCGCGCGCTATTGATGCTTTCCGGCAATGGCATTCGGATACCGATGCAGCATACGACTCGGTTCTTCAGGTGGATGTTTCGAGCCTGGAGCCCGTGGCGACCGTGGGGTACAAGCCTGACCAGGTGAAGAAAGCCGCCGAGCTTCACGAGGTACGCATCGATCAGGTATATATCGGCAGCTGCACCAACGGGCGGATATCCGATCTGCGCGAGGCGGCGCGTGTTGTCAAGGGGCATCCGCTGGCGCACGGAGTCCGGGGGATCCTGTGTCCCGCCACGCCGCGGGTATACCGGCAGGCAATGCAGGAAGGACTGCTCGATGTATTCATGGATGCGGGCTACTGCGTGACCAACCCGACGTGCGGGGCATGCCTGGGGATGTCCAACGGGGTGCTGGCGGAGGGCGAAGTTTGCGCGGCGACCACGAACCGCAATTTCAACGGGCGCATGGGCCGGGGCGGCATGGTGCATTTGATGAGCCCGGCAACCGCGGCCGCGAGCGGGATCGAAGGCAAAATAGCCGATCCCAGAGAGTATTTGAGGTAGTATTCACAAGGGTTCAGGGAGAAAAAGAAATGAAACAATTCGGCGGCCGTGTACTGTTTCTTGACCGGAGCGATATCAACACCGATGAGGTAATTCCGGCCAAGTATCTCACCGAAGTAGAAAAGGATGCGCTCAAGCCGCACCTTCTGGAAGATCTGAAGCTGAAGGGGTTCGACCCGTCGGGCGCGGACGTGGCTGAAGCGCGGGTTATTGTCACGCGCGAAAATTTCGGCTGCGGGTCGTCACGCGAGCATGCGCCCTGGGCGCTCGAAGTCAACGATATCACCGTGGTTGTGGCGCAGGGGTTTGCCCGCATATTCCGCCAGAATATGTTCAACTGCGGGATGCTGGCAATCGCGCTGCCGCGTGGCGACATCGATACAATCTTCGGGCTTCACGGGCGCGCGCCGGTGGGCTGTGGTGTTGATCTTGACGGCAGGACCCTGACATTCACGCCGGCCGGTGCGGCGCCGGTTTCCCTTCCGTTCGAGCTGGGCGGGTTCGACGAGGCCCTGGTCCGGGCGGGCGGCTGGGTGGAGTATGCGGATGCCAGGTATTGAGTCATAAAACTCGAAACATGAAGCTTCACGTTCCCCGCTTTCGAACATGCACTTCACTCTCATCTATCCTCCGCTCTATTTCAGAACACCCGACCTTCCTGCGGGCCAGGGCGCGAGCCAGAACCTTGGTCTCGGCTATCTGGCTTCATATCTAGCAAGGCATGGCTTCGGGACCAAGACAATCAATGCTTTCAATCTCGGGATAGACACCGCTGTCCACGCGCCGTACAAGGGACAGGATCTCTATCGAGTGGGGCTTCCGTTTGATGACATTGTCTCTCGCCTTCCCCAAGAGACCGATTATGCCTGCCTGAGCATACCGTTCTCCAATGCTTTTCCCGTCGTGCGCGAGCTGGCCTCTGCTATCAGATGCGCGCGGCCGCATCTCGGCATTATCATGGGCGGGGTCCACGCTTCCACGTTCCCCCACGAATGCCTTCGCGCGGGCGCTGACCTGGTGGTAGAGGGCGAAGGGGAAATACCCATGCTGGCAATTGCCCGGGGCGCGCCGCCGGCCGAGGTGCCGGGAGTGCACGTGCTCAAGAACGGCGTGCCGGTGAGCGGCGGACCGCCGGGCTGCCCCGACAGCCTTGATGACATCCCTTTCCCTCAGAAGAGCGCGGATGATGTTGAGATATGCGCCAAGCACCCGCCCCGTGGTGGCGCCTATCACAAAACCATCTCGTTGATAACATCACGGGGCTGTCCCTTTGGCTGCCGCTTCTGCTCGATCCATCCGGTGTGCGGCCGGCGGTGGCGTGCCCGGTCTGCACGCAACGTGCTCGATGAGATCGAATACTGGCACAGCACATACGGCATCCGCCATTTCGAATTTGAGGATGACAATCTCACACTCGACCGCGATCGCGCGCTCGCGATCTTCGACGGGATATCCGCGCGGTATCCCGATGTGACCTGGGCGGCCCACAACGGCGTGCGCATTGATACCCTTGACGAATCGCTTGTTTCCGCGATGAAGCGATCGGGATGTCAGCAGCTCAACCTGGCGGTGGAAAGCGGAACGCCGGAGGTGCTTGCCCGGATGAACAAGAAGCTTTCCCTCGACAAGGTCGAGGAGGTGGTGACTCTGTGCGGCAGGCACGGTATCAAGGCCGCGGGGTTTCTTCTGGTCGGCTACCCCGGCGAAACCGGCGATACCTTTCGCAGGACCATCTCCTTTTTCAGGCGACTCCGGAAAAAGGGCCTGTATGCGGCAATCCCTCTGATTGTCAACGCCTATCCGGGAACGCAGCTCTATGACGAGTGCAGGGAAAAGGGGTTTCTCGCCGACGGGGTAGAGGAGCACGTGTTCGTCGAAGACGACGATTTTATCAGCATCGTGACCCCCGATTTCGATCGCGCGAAAGTGATTCGATGGAAGAAACAGGCGGCGCGTCGGATCAACGGGGGACGCATCAGGCGGCTGGCCAGGCGCGTGAAACAAAAGCTCGCCAGCATGGCGAATGCCGGACAGCCGATTGCCGCGGCATCAACCCGGGCGAATCAAGGCTGATTCCTTCCTGGCTGCATCCACGTCGCATGCAGGCGCTTCTTCCAATATGTAAAGACTTAAGCGGTTCAAAGACGTGCCTTCGATGGGGGTATCTCGCTGAAATCGTTTGCGTTAACCCTGGTCCGACCCAATGCGCCTTGCATATCCCAAGAACGCCCCCGCATGCTTGAGAAGACGCCAGTAACTGTGGGGCGACTCGAAAAGCATCCGGCGGTATGCTTTTCTGCAAAACGGGCGGTGGTAGAACGTGCGGAGGAACTCCCCGTAATATTTCTCAAGAGCCGCGCGCGAGCCAATTTCCCGGGGCACGAACACGAAATTGACACAATCCATCTTCGACCAGTCGTCCTCGAAATCACCTTTAGATGCAATGCCTTTGCAGACAGGCGCGCCGGGAAACGGGGTAAACGCGGTTACGTTCGCATCCTTGAGCGGCAGGGAGCAGGCAAACGTCATGGTCTTCTTTACCGATTCTTCGGTTTCGCCCGGAAATCCCATCATGAACAGCCCTTTCACCCACAGGTTTTCGGCGTGAAGCAATTCGATGTCGCGCCGGATGTCCTCGAGCCGGAGTCCCTCCTTGTGGCTGTCAAGCATGGCCTGGTCGCCTGATTCGATGCCCACGTTGACCATCCAGCATCCGGCGGACTTAAGCTCCCGAATCAGGTCGAGATCGATGTGGCCGATGCGGACGATACAGTTGAATGTCATGCCGAGTCGCGCATTGCGCAACAGGCCGCACAGGCGCGCGACCCGCGCGCGGTTGAGCGTGAAAAGGTCGTCGTAGAACGCGACGTGGCGGATGCCGTAGTCGGCGCTCAGCCACCTGACAAGCTCCATGGTGTATTCCGGCGAGTTCCAGCGGAACCCCTTGCGAAACACCGAACGGTCGCAATAGGAGCAGCGATAGATGCATCCCCGTGACGATATGATGCTGGTGGCTGGGTGGCGCGGGTAGCTGAACAGGGGGAGGACGTATTTGCCCGGGAACCCTTTGAGAAGGTCATACGCCGGGAACGGCAGATCGTCCATGGCGCACAGGGTCGTGCGGGGAGGCCCGCTCGCGCAGGCGGTCCCGTTGCGGTAGTGGAGTCCCTCAATGCGGGAATGCGATGTGCCCTCGACAAGCTCAACGAACGCCTGTTCGCCCTCGCCGGCGATAATGAAATCAATGGCCTCGAACTGCTCGAGCAGGCGCGCGCCGCCCCATGATGCATGCACCCCGCCGAATACCGTGGTGATGTTGCTAGAAAGCCCTTTCACCAGGCGGCACACATCATACGCATCGAGAAAGCCCGACGTGGTGGCGGTGAATCCGACAACAGCGGGAGCGAGCCCGGCGATGCGCTGCGCCCACTGGTCGTTAGGGACGGTCGCGTGCAGGTTTGCATCGAGCAGCGTGACCGTATGGCCTGCTTTGCGCAATGCGGCCGCGATAGATGCGAGGCCGAGCGGCGGGAGCACCGTTGCCAGGTTGAATACCCTTTTCCCGGCGCGCGCGGCATCAAATCCCCGGGGATGAAACAGGACGATATTCATGGTGACCTCGCCCGATGCGCTCGCGTGCGGATCCGGTGAAGCGGGGCTACTGCGGCCCGCGATCCTGGTGCATGTGGAGTGTCTGGGTCGGGAACGCGAACGACATCCCCAGGTCTTCGACCGCGCGCATTATCGAAAAGTTGATTTCCTGGCGCACGGCGAGGTGAGTCGCCCAGTCGACGGCCACCGTGAAATAGTAGACCAGAACATCAAGTGAATACGCGCCAAAGTCGGTAAACTTGACCATCAGGAAGTCGTGATCGACACTTTCATGGGCCAGAAGGATTTCCTTGATCCGCGACACGAGCCGTTCGAGTTGCTCGGCGGTGGAATCGTAGGTGACGCCGATCGTCATTTTCACGCGCCGCTTTGGCATCCGGCTGTGATTGTCTATTGCCGCGTTGGCAATAACGGAATTGGGCACGCTGATAAGCGTCTTGGGAAACGTGCGGATGCGGGTGGAGCGGAACCCGATTTCTTCTACAACTCCCTGATCGTCTCCCACCTTGATCCAATCGCCGACCCCGAACGGCCGGTCGGAGAGGATCATTATCGATCCGAAGAAATTGGCGAGCGTGTCTTTCGCCGCCATGGCCACGGCCAGGCCGCCGATGCCCAGGCCGGCGATGATGCCCGAGACCGAGTAGCCCATGGCCTGGATAACGTAGACCGCGGCGAGGATGCCGATAAACACCTTGAGGGTCTTGGTGAGAATGGGCACCAGCTGATCGTCGAGACGCGAGCTGGTTCTGGCCACTTTGGAAAACAGGTACGCGCCGAGAACGTCGGTGAGCCGCCACATGAGCCACAAGGCATTGACCACCACGGCGACGCGCACTATCGTGAGAAGCATGGCCTTGACATCGACCTCGGTATCCGGAAAGGCGAAAATGTTGACAACAAGGAATGCGCCGAACAGAAGTACGAAATTGCCGACCGGCCTGGTCGTGTGCTCGACGATGCGATCGTCGAGATCGGTCCCGGTCTTCTTGGTCAGGAAAGAGATCTTGCTGAAGAGAAACAGCGCAAGCCGCTCGAGGGCGAAAGCGGCGAGCAGCACGCCGAGAATAAGGCCCCAGTTCTGGCGGGTCACCAGATCGCCGATGACCGATACGAATTCGTTGAGTCTCGTGCGCAGGAGCGCGAGGAAAGAGTCGTTCATGATGCGGTAGTGCGGCAGCGCGGCGAGGGTGAAATGACTGTTCGTTTCTGTCAGCTACGGAACCCGCGAAAAGTACGAAAAGGCATCACACGCCGCGCATACGAGTATGTGGAACTGGTTCGTGGTGAAAAATCACTGTCAGGACGAATAGCCGTTATCGCCTTCGATAACAGACTGGATAATGTCTTTCAGTTCGATGATATTGTAGGGCTTTGCGATGACACCCTTGAATCCGTGCTGCGAGTACTTCGACAGAACATCATCGGTGGAATAGCCGCTGGAGACAATCCCGCGCGCCGACGGATCGATTTCGAGCATCCGTTTCATGGCTTCCCTGCCGCCCATGCCGCCGGGGACTGTCAGGTCGAGGATAACGACGTCAAACGCCTCTCCGTTGTTCCTGGCCTGCTGATACATCTCGAGCGCCTCGGCGCCGTCCTCGCAGGCCTCGACCTCGTAGCCCAGGCTCTTGAGGAGCTTGCTGCCCGACGATCGGACAAGCTGCTCATCGTCCATAAGCAGCACGCGCCCGCGGGCCTCGCCCGCCGCGTGCCGGTCGTGTTCCTCGCCGCCCTCTTCGGGTTCTTCGTCTCCTTCACACGCCGGGAGGTAGATCGAAACCTCGGTCCCCTTGTCAATTTCGGAATAGATGCTGATGTGCCCGTCATGCTTGTTTATGATTGCGTAGGCGGCAGCGAGTCCGAGCCCGGCGCCCTCCTGCTTGCGGCTGAAATACGGATCGAAGATGCGATCGAGATCTTCCCGCGGGATACCGTGCCCTTCATCGCGGATCGAGAGCTTGATATAGTTGCCCGGCGGAAGCGGGACCACGCTCTTTGCTCCCAGCGCGATGTTCTCGGCCGCGATAGTAATTGTGCCGCCGTCGGGCATGGCATCGTCGGCGTTCTGAACGACATTCTGGAGCACCTGGTCGATCTGCCCGCGATCGATCTCCACTTTCCAGAGATCATCGGCAATCGCGAGACGGTAATCGACGTTCGATCCGCTGAGAAAGAACCCGACGGAATCTTCGATGATGTCGCGCATGGATACCACGAGTTTGATCGGGGTGCCCTGCTTGGAAAACGCGAGAAGCTGGTTGGTGAGGCTGCTCGCCTTGAAAGCCGCGTTCTCGGTTTCCGAGATGAGGGCGTACGGTTCTGAGGTCTTGTCGAGGTGTGTCTTGGCGACGAAAAGATTAGTAATGATGCCGGTCAGGATGTTGTTGAAATCGTGGGCGATGCCGCCGGCCAGCACGCCGACCGATTCGAGCTTGCGCGCGCGGAACAATTCGGTCTCAAACGTCTGTTTCTCGGTCACGTCGGAGAACACCAAGACCGCCCCGCCGACCGCGCCCTGCTCCCCGCGGATAGGGGCGGCGCTTTGGGCGATCAGCCGCCGAGTGCCGTCTTTGGAGCGCAGCAGCACGGGCTCCGGCGGCTTCACCACGGATGCGCTTTCCATGGCGCTCTTGACAATGTCTTCGGCGGGCTGTCCCGTCTGCTGATCGAGGGGCGTGAAAATCTCTCTGAGGTTCCGGCCGACCGCCGTGTCCCTGCCGCATCCGGTCAGGCTCTCCGCGACCTGGTTCAACAGCACTACCATGCCGTCCCGGTCGACCGTGATGACGCCGTCGGCGATAGACCTGAGCGTAACGTCGAGCAAATGCTTCTCCGCAGCCAGCTCGCGTTCTTCATCTTCCAGCTTAGCGTTTGCAGCTCGCAGGTCGGCGGTGCGCTCGCGCACGCGGCCTTCGAGTTCTTCCTTGGCGCGCTGCAGCTCTTGGGCGGTCTTCTTCGCCTCGGTAATATCTTCGACAATAGCCTGAACGCCGTTGACAACGCCGTGCTCGTCACACCGCGAGGTGAGATAGTATCGCAGGTACAGCGATTTGCCCCATTTGCTGGTGTAGGGATGCTCGGCGACAAGCTGCGACGGCGTCTGCAGGCAGTGACGGACATCGGCGGCAATGCCCGCATCCACCAGGGCCGGGAACGTGAGAGCATTAATCTTCTTGGTCTCTTCGACGGAGGGCGAGCCGAGCAGCTCGAGCAGACGCGGATTACAATCGACAATGTTCCCCTGGGGATCGATCGATATGATTCCGAGCGGGGCGCGCTCCACCAGGAGCCGGTATCGCTCTTCACTGATGCGAACGCTTTCCTGTGCCCGCTTACGCTCGGTGATATCGCGCGCGATACAGACAATGCCGAGAAGATCGTTGTCGATATCGCG
Source organism: Chitinivibrionales bacterium (assembly GCA_014728015.1). GTDB lineage: Bacteria > Fibrobacterota > Chitinivibrionia > Chitinivibrionales > WJMI01 > WJMI01. The sequence goes on from WJMI01000300.1 coordinate 24,408, forward strand.
AATCAGGGAGCCGGACAGCGACACCGGTACGGTCTTGTTGTCCTTGGTGACAAAGGTGGCTTCGACATCCCCCTTGATAACCGTTTTGATAAGGCCCCGAAACCCCGTGCCCTTGCGAAACAGCGTGTCAGACCCGTCCTCCTTGGGTTCGAACAAGGTATCGACCGGCATATCGAGGACTTCCCTTTCGGTATATCCCAGAAGCTGCACGGCGGCGCGGTTGACCAGCTTGACTTTCTTGTCCATGCCGACAAGAAACAGGCTGTCGGACATGGTGTTGATAATGCTTTCGGTGGCGGCCGCGGGACTGAGCGCGAACAGCTTGTGCCGCCACATCCCATATCCGACGATTGCCGAGACCAGGGCAAACGCCGGGACCGTGGACCGGGGAAATGAAATTCCCATGATCGGCAGGATCACTTCTGTCGTGTAGATAATCGGCGCTCCGATAGTCACCGCAAGGGCGAACAGGGCTGCACGCCGCCGCTTGACCCGGTCCTTTTCCCGGAAGAGCTGCCGGATTGTCAGGGACATGAACGCTAAGCCGATGACGACCGCCCACCCGATTGCGATATGATACAGCGGCGTTCGGTGCGTGAGATAGTCCCATCCCCAGTATTCGAGGCGGACATCGCGCACAAAAGACGGCGTGAGGAACTTGAATCCCAGAAACAGGAGCGCGGGACCGTACAGCAGGACCGGGGCAATCCGCTTGGCAAGAAAGCGCTCGGCCTCGATCACGGAGAGCACGAGGTGAAGCGCCAGGGCGGCGGTAAGCGGCCAGATGAACACGAGGCCGGCCCAGAACGAAGCGGCCTCGCGCGTGGCCGCCTGGCGGTACAGAAATTCGACCAAGCCCCAGTAGAATACCGTGGCGGAAAGCAGGAGGAACAGGATGTTCGTACGGGCCTTGGGGCTTCTGCCGTACACCACGATACCCATGATCAGGGCGCACGCGGCGCATACAAGCGAGGTAAGGGCGAACGGGTTTACTGCATACTGGGCCATAGAAAGCGTGTTTCCCCGGCACGCAAAGAACGGAGAGGCATGTCTGGAAGCCGGCCCCCAATATATATCATTTGAAATCTAGATAACTACGCGAATTGTCTCTATAGTCAAGCATCGGCTCGCTGTCGGTCGCGGCCCCGTCCCCGCGCGCGACAGGCCCGCCCGCGCCGCTTGCCCGCGCTCTCATACGCGTGTTATTTTGGGGCTCGCGCGCCGCCACGCCCGGTTACACGAAAGATTCAGCGGACTGTATCATGCAAAACGCCACAGACCCTTCCAAAATACTAATCATTGTCCCCACGTACAACGAGCGCGAGAATATTGAGCTGCTTATTCCAGAAATCCGCGCCCGCGTCCCGGGCGTGCACGTGCTTGTGGTCGATGATTCCTCTCCCGACGGGACCTCACAGCTCGTCAAGGACATGGGTCTGGAGGGGGTCTCGGTCCTGGATCGCGGGAAGAAGGAGGGCCTGGGACGCGCCTATATCAGCGGGTTCAAATGGGCGCTCGAGCGCGATTACCAGCTCATATTCGAGATGGATGCCGATTTCTCCCATGATCCCCGGTACCTTCCGGATTTCCTGACAGCGATCGCCAATGCCGATCTCGTGATCGGCTCCCGGTACATTTCCGGCGTGAACGTCATCAACTGGCCCATGCAACGGCTTCTGCTGAGCTATTTCGGCAACCTGGGGGCGCGCATAATCGCGGGCATTCCCGTGAAAGACTGCACGGGCGGGTTCAAGTGCTTCCGCCGGACGGTCCTGGAGTCCATCAACCTTCGCTCCATCGGGTCCTCGGGATACTCGTTCCAGGTCGAGATGAATTACCACGTGTGGCGCAAGGGGTTCCGCATTGTGGAAATACCGATCGTGTTCACCGATCGCCGGCGCGGGTCATCCAAAATGTCAACCAGCATCGTGCGCGAAGCACTGGTCCTGCTCTGGAAACTGCGGCTTCGCTCACTGCTGTCAAGGGGCGGGAAGTGACCGACCCCGGTACGGCAGCGCCGCTCGTCTCGGTCGTTATTGTCAACTACAAGGTGCCGGACTTCGCGGCCCAGGCCCTCCAGTCGCTTCGCGAGGCCGACCTGTATCATCGCAGCGAAATAATCGTTGTCGATAATGCATCCCTGGACAATTCCCGGGAGATAATCACGCGCGACAATCCGGGAATTCGCTGGATCGGGCTGAAAAGCAATATCGGGTTCGGCAAGGCATGCAACGTGGGCGTGCAGAACGCATCCGGCAGGTATCTGCTGTTTCTCAACCCGGACACGGTGGTCTCGAAGAACGCGCTGAGCGCCTGCGTCGATTTCATGGAATCGCATCCCGATGTCGGCATCGCGGGACCCAAAATCCTCGACCCCACGGGGCGGCTTCAGCCGAGCTGCCGCCGGAGCTTTCCCACGCCGTTCATCGCGTTCTGCCATTTCTCGGGATTGAGCAGGCTGTTTGCCAAGAGCCCGGTATTCGGGAAATACAACCTCACCTACCTGGATCCCGAGCGCGAGAACGAAGTGGATGCCGTGTCAGGCTCGTTCATGTTTGTGCGGACCTCGGTATTTCGCGAGGCGGGAGGATTTGACGAGTCGTTTTTCATGTACGGCGAGGATCTTGACCTGTGCGCGCGGGTGCGCGAGAAAGGATACAAGGTCTGGTACCTGCCGTCGACCCAGATCGTCCATTTCAAAGGCCAGAGCTCGTCGAAAAGGGCCCTGGGCTCCCGGTTCGCGTTCTACAACGCGATGCTCATGTTTTCACGGAAATACTGGCACACGTACGGATCGTTCTTCCCGCGTTGGCTCGTGCTGATCGGGATCTTTTTGCAGGCGGGCGTGAATATCGGCGCATCGCTTCTGCAAAGCCTCACCGCGAGCTTTATCGATCTGCTTATTGTCAACACCGTGCTCTGGGTGAGCATTGCCATCAGGTTCTCTTCGGTACCCACAACCAATCCCTACCAGACCGGCCAGATCTTCGCCATGATCGGCATGCACGCGCTGATGTCGTTGAGTTTCCTTCTGACCTATGCCGTGCAAGGCGTCTACTCGCGCGGGCGGTACAGCCCCCTGCATGCACTGGCATCCGGGCTCGTTGCTTCGACCGTGTTCGTGGCGAGCATCTATTTCACCAAGGCCATGGCGTTCTCCCGCATCGCGTTCGCGCTCGCCGCTGTGGTGTCGTCGTTTGCCCTGGTGGCATGGCGCGAGGTGCTTCCGCGGCTCCAGACCCGTTTCAAGCGGCTGGTGTTCGCTACCGGCCCGGTCATCGTGGTGGGCGCCAACGACGTGGCGCGGCTGCTGATAAGAAACACCGAGGAGGACAAGAGCGCGCGTATCGTGGGCATTGTGTGGCCGCGCACCGGCGATTTTCCCGGGGAGTTCGAGGGCTATCCCGTGCTGGGCAGCATTGACAAATTAAAAAGCATCCTTCAGGCGCACCGCATAGAGCTTCTTCTGGTGGCCACGACCAGCGCGTGGTATTCCTATTTCATCGAGGCCCTCGGCTCGCTTCGGCTGAAGCACTTGACGGTGAAATGGGTACGGCGGGACTTGCTTGCCAGGAAAGCCGAGCATTTGCCGGAGGTGATTCCGCTTCAGGATTTTACGGTCTAGCCAGACCCCAACGCTCCGTTCGTCCCGGATTCCTACTTCTCCACCAGCCCTTTGTATGCCTTGAACGTACGGTCGTCGAAGCACACAAGGAGGACCTTTTCGAGCATGGAATCGGCGCCTAGAAATGCATGAATTTCCCG
>WJMI01000301.1 GCA_014728015.1 Chitinivibrionales bacterium
CTCGCTCCCATCGTCGTTGAAGAAATGAACGTTCGAATCGGGCATACAGCCTCCCGGAGAACTCTCTCTAACGACAGCGCTACTAAGCGGCAACGGGGGGACGCGCACGGCGCGGCCGGGCCCCGTTGACGTCACTGGTTATAGATTAATAGACTCAAGAATGCTGATCCTCATGTGATGTACATTTTGAGTGGTCATTTATCAACCCATACATCCAGAGGAGGATCAGCATGCAGGTCACAAGGAAAATAGCTCACATTGACACGACGGGCAAAATGACAGTTGCATTTGATGTGAGCAAGGACAAGCTGAATTTCTACAGCGAGGTGCTGGGCAAGATATCCGGCACCAGTTGCCGGGAGACGCAGGATGTGGAAGGTGAGATCAGGAACCGGACACATGCGATTTTGAGCTGTCTTCGCGACCTGCGCTCCTTTGCCTCAGAGCGGGGCTACAAGGGAATCCACGTGGTGTGCGAGCCGACCGGGTCATATTCGGACAGCCTGTTGCGCCTGGCGCGACAGAAGGGCCATTCGACCGCGTACGTGAACGGTGAAAGCGTGTGCAAGGCCAGGATTATCGAGAACAACGACTCGGGCAAGGATGATATCAAGGACCCCCGTATCATCTATATGCTTTCGGTGATGGGCAAAGAGCAGGTCTACCGAAGCCTTCCGGCCGAGTACCAGTACCTGCGCGAACTGAACCGGATGTACGGCGACATGGACGTGCGGCGCAAACAGGCCAAATGCCTGATACACGCCCTACTCAGGCGACTGTTCTGCGATTACCCGATGTCCAAGGACTTCTTCTACATGCGTTCAGGTCAGGCCCTGTTGAAGCTCTACTCCTGCAACCCACACCGCATCGCTTCTGTAAGTTACGGCCGGTTTAGTAGCACGATGCGCAAGCACTGCCCCGTCACCGAAATGAGCCTGCGTAAGCTCCACGATAGCGCCTGTCAGTGTGCCCTGCACGCCCAATCGGAGTTGGAGCTGTCAGCCCTGGAGCAGCGTCTGCAGTATGCCAACGAGGATTACCAGCATGCCACGGTGAGGTGGACGCGGCTGCGAGAGCAGATTGCAGAAGTCTACGCAGTAGTTCGCAGACGCGGCGATAGCGTGCCCATTGCCGATGGGAAGGTGTTCACCGAGTTTCAGCTCGGGCGATTCCTTGGTGAAACCGGACCGCTCAACGACTTCCCGAAGGCGCACACTTTGCACAAGTACGGTGGAATGAATCTGCGAAAGAGGGAAAGCGGATATTTCAAGGGTAAGGTCAAATTCAGCAAGAAGGGCCGTACTCACATGCGAGGCGTAACCGGCAAGCTGGCCTTCCGATTGGTACGGGACCATGAAATCTTTGGCCCCTACCGTCGGCGTCTCAAACAGCAGGGCACCGCAGGCAACAAGATCATAGCCAATGTAGAACGACGTCTGGTCGAGATGCTCTACGCCATGGGCACTCGACGCGAGAGCTTCTGTATGCAGCGATTCGACAGTTGTGAGAGTCAGTACCGAATGGCAGCGTAACAGGAGGTCAACAACGTAAGATTACCCTATACCCGCCGCCAGATGACCGCTTGGCGTTCGGGCCTCTCAAAAGAGCCTCCAGGTTATACCCGTCACTGGCGGTGGGCTTTCATGCCGACAGAGCCATTAAAATCGAATGCTGGCTGAAAAGACCAGAAAAAAGACAAGATCGCTCGTCGGCGTGCCCTGAGGGGAAAACAAAGAACTTCAATCTGGGGGTTGACTTTCGGAGTCTAAAGACAATTGCCGTGTTAGAATCCTATTTGCCAAGTGCGCGTTCTGCATACTGATCCAGCAGGTTGCGTATCATGCGCTGGTACTTGTAGCCCCGCTTCTGGGCAAACCGCTTGAAAAGGCTCACACTTCGCTTGCTCAACTCAAGCGTGACCTTCACATTGTCTTCCTTGAGGACAAGCTCATCCGGCGAGGGCAGGAAATCCTCAATAACTTCGCTATTCGCGATTGCCTGAGCCACTCTGCGGGGCGCCTTAGTGTAGGTCGTTCGCTTCTTCATACTTCCTCCGTCCTTCGCGCCAGAAACCGGCGCCAAATATCCGTATGGTACCATGCCTGACCACGAATCTTACCGTCAGGATTCTGTCATCTACCTTGCCATAGCAGAACATCCGGCGCTCCTCCCGGGTACTGTGCTTGGCGTCCACAGCGATCACACGGCGCGAATCCAGAAACGCCTTCTGGGCGGTTTCGAACCGAACCCCGTGCTTCTTGTAGTTGACCCCATCCTTTCGGGGATCCCAGGCAAAGGTAGCTTCAGATGCCATACAGATAAATTACCATATTATTAGCCATATATCAACCCATATTATGAGGAATGGGAGATCCCTCTAACGGTGCGCCTTACTCGGCGAAAACGGGGCACGCGACCGAAGGAGCGTGCGGAACCGTTTTCGTCAACGGGTTAAGCGCGTGTTATTGCTCCCTTTACTTTTGAATATAGCACTCTGCAACCACCGCGACAACTTCACGGAACAGCATCTACTGATTATTACTCGGCACCGGGAAATAATGGAGCCGAATGCCCTGGCGCAGCCAGAACGACATGAGGCGACGATTATTGGATTCTCGCAAAAGCATTTATTTGAGCGGTGGTGTCATGTAATTCGAATAATTTCAATATGATCTGACAACCGTAACGCTTCATCAATAAACATTTTCAAAGCATAGCTCGCTACTTCGTCATGAACTCCCCGGTCAATAAAATAGAAACCCCAGGATTCAATTCTGAAATTGTAAATCTCCTCCATCCGCGGGCGATAGATTGGGCTGGGGGCATCATTTAGAAATTCGCCATTATACCCCTCCGGCAAAGGCACTTCAATTCTATATTCTCGTACCATATTTTCTTCCTGATAACGCTGGCGTTACTCTGAGCGGACGCAAGGGTTTCGCATACCA
>WJMI01000302.1 GCA_014728015.1 Chitinivibrionales bacterium
ATCTTTGCGACGGCAGAATCAGAGACGGAAACGCCGCTCTGCTCAAGATACTGTACCAGGGCTGAGAGGTTTTCAATTTCCTCTGGGCGTATCCTGGGCGTATCGGCCCAACCAAGTTCCCTCATCCTATACTCGACCGCCTGTGCACGGTCGGGACGGTGTTTCGACATGAACCGTACATTGCGCTGAATTATCTCCTGTTCTTTATTCGACAGTACAAGCTGCGCTATGTCCTGCACGTCGACCGCCTCGCCTCTAGCGAGCTTGAGCGTGACAATATCTGCCCGGCAAAGCAGAAGAACCTGAAGATGCTCAAAGCCATCTTCGAACGGAAGCGCCCGCTTAAGCGGGTCGGGAGCAAGAAAACCAACGTAGCCCTTGCTGGAGTCGTTGAGCCAGTCGGCCGAAAGCTGGAAGTGCTGTGCCACATTGTCGATTGCCGTCTTGAACTCCCCTATCTTCGGCACAGAGCCCATAACGTCAATATCGCCCGTTGCTCTCTGGAACCCGTACTCGAGGATGCCGCAGGCCCCGCCGCCGATGAACAGCCTTACGGCTTTGGTCAGTTGTCTGTCCAAGTCGTGCAGGACTTGTGCGATCTGCTGTTTGCCTAGATTCTTTTCGCCTTGAGCCATTGTTGCCTCCTGTCACAATATATCATAAAGTTTATGATAGTTCAACAAGTATGTGGGCAGAGGGTGGGGGCTGGGTTAGTGGCCGGCACAAAATCCTGCAGGATGAGTCAAGGCGAATCCGAAGAATAACTGGCAGCCGCAGTGCAGAAGAAAGTCCACATACGCCGGCTGGCGCAGGAGAAAGGGCCCCAAAGCTAAGAGCACCGTGATAGCTTGTTCGGTCGGAGGACAAGCGAGCGGCGCGCAAACCGCGAAGGGCCATTTGGGGACCGACAGAGAGGCGCACTTCCCTACTCGGCGCGGGCTGCTAGCTTCATGTATGTGTGCAGGGCGTGTTTTCGGGTCTCTCTCTCGCTGATGCAGCCGGGCAGGGGGTAGTGTGTAGCCGCCCGCGGGGCTTTTTTCACGTGCCCCGTTGACTTTTATGGGACCTTTTTTCCGTGGATACCATGCGTCCCAAAAGTGGCTGCGCCACATCGCCGATTCCCGTGGAGCCGTAATTGGCTCTCTCCTCAATCCTCGGGGGACCGCGTTCTGCGATATTCAACATATAGGGCCAACGAACCACTGTCGCACCACATATTGAATGTAGATATTCGGGCTGTGTTACAGGCGTAAGAAGGGTGTTAGCGCGCTCTAATGTAAAAGGACATCATGTATCTTTTTCACAATTGTATTCCGTTTCGCCGCGACCTTTGGCGGTATTCAGAGATGTTATGAATGACACGGAAATGAACAGGCCCGGCGCTGCAGCCGCCGTGAACGAAGATGCGCTTGCGGCGGCGCTCGATTCGTTTGCGGGCAGCGGTGAGGGTCTTGCGCAGCATCTTGCTTCGGCCCTTTCGCTTACGATATCCGAGACCTGCCGCGTCCTGGCGCGCACGTTTTCGCTTTCCTTTGTCGAGACCATTTCAGATGCGGCCGTGGGAGAGCTTCTGCGGGAGTTGCCCCCGGAAGTGTTCCACAAAACCGGCAGTCTTCCGTTGCATGCCGGGGAAGCCACCGTGGGTGTTGCCACGGCGGACCCCTTTGACCTCGACACGCTCATGCAGGTCGAGCTGGCGACAGGGCTTGTGTGCGAGCCGGTGCTGACCACGCCCCAGGAGCTGGCGCGCGCGCGCGAAGCCGTCGGCAAAGGCGCAAGCGCCATTCGGCAAAGCGCGGGCAGTATCGTGCGCGAATACGAGAAGGCTCAGCAGCGCGACGAAGCGGCAATGACGCTGGACGAGATAAAGAAGCGCACCGAATCGGAGCCCGTAGTGAAGATGGTGAACCTGGTGTTTGATCAGGCTATCGCCAACCGCGCCTCCGATATCCACATCGAGCCCTCGGTCGGCGATGCGGCCGTGCGCCTGCGAGTCGACGGTATGCTTCGTGGGCACATGGACGTGAGTAAGTGGATGTTTCCCGCGGTGACATCGCGCATAAAGATTCTGGCCGATCTCGATATCGCGGAGAAGCGCGTTCCGCAGGACGGGCGCATCCGGTATGCCCGCGGCGGCGAAGAGTTCGATTTTCGTGTGTCAACCCTCCCCACGCATCACGGCGAGAAAACCGTCATTCGTATTCTCAAGCACGACCACGCCCTGCTCGACATCGCCAATGTAGGCATGGGCGCCCTGGAGCAGCGGCAGTTGCTTGAGCTTATCGAGAAGCCGCAGGGGATGGTGTTCGTGACGGGGCCAACCGGCAGCGGCAAATCCTCGACTCTGTTTGCCTGCCTCAACCGCATTCGCCACAAGGCCATCAATATCACCACCATCGAGAACCCTATCGAGTACAAGCTCGAGGGAATCAACCAGGTCCAGATCAACGAAAAGGCCGGCGTGAGTTTTGCCGCCGCCCTTCGCTCCATTCTGCGCCAGGACCCCGATGTCATTCTGGTTGGTGAGATACGCGACGGCGAAACCGCACAGATAGCCATTCAGGCTTCGCAGACCGGTCATTTGGTGTTTTCGACATTGCACACCAACGATGCCGTGTCGGCGATTACGCGTTTGCGCGACCTGGGCGTACCCGGATTCATGGTCTCATCGGCACTTCTGGCCGTAGTCGCGCAGCGGCTCGTGCGCACGCTGTGCACCGGGTGCCGCAAGCGGGTACCGTTTCCCGAAAAGCTTGTGGAGCGGTGGGCCAACGTGCTTGGCGCCGAGCCGCCGGCGCAGGCCTTTGCGGCCGTGGGGTGCGATGCCTGCGGGAACTCGGGTTTTCGGGGGCGCACGGGCATATTCGAAGTGATTGCGGTGAACGACCATGTGCGCGCACTGGTGGGCGAGAACGCGTCGGAAGCAACCTTGCGAAAAGAGCTGCGCCGCCTTGGCGTGCGCACCATGATAGAAAACGGTATTGCCAAGATTGAACATGGCGTCACGACCCCCGAAGAGCTTCTTCGGGTGGTGATGGTAGACGATGTGGCCCGG
>WJMI01000303.1 GCA_014728015.1 Chitinivibrionales bacterium
CACTCAACCCACCACGCAGACTGCATCTTGGTGAGCAGTTCTCCACTCTTATGTACGCGCTCGCCGTCAGGACCATATGGGCTGAAGCCAAGATTGACCTGACCTAGGTCAACACCTGCGTGGGCGGCATTGAAAAATCCTTCGCCAACATAGTCCAGCAGGTGAATTGTATCGCCCGGATTGGCACCATCGACTTCCCTTGCCAGCACGAACAAGCTTGGTGTGACATATACTTCGCCCGTGCGGGTAACTACTGTATCGCCAGGCAAAAGCGTATCTATCACGCTGCCCGCAGGCTCCGCTAGCACTTCGATTGTGCTCCTGGCAACCCAAGCACCGTACTGGCAACACTCAAACGGACATGCGCCTTTTCGTATGACAACAGCAGGCTGCGGCACGCTCTTCGCCACGGCAACAGACGTATCGATTTCCGGCGAACAGTTGGGACATCCCTCGCACCTTCGAAGCTCGTAATTCCACTTCCCGCCGTCATCCAAACATCTGTCGATACGCCAAAAGTCGCTACGATACAACACTGCGGCCACAATGGTGGCTGCAAGTATCGCTGCTGCAATGGTGACTGTTTTCTTCATGTCTAACGACAAAATATCCTGTTGAAAATGCGAAGCGTTTTCAATCAGCGGTCATTTTATTGTTATGGGCTTCTATTCAGATTATCGGGAATTGCCAATGCCGACAACATCCAGAACAGCTTCAGGATGCTTTGCTACGACATTCAATAGAACACGAGCAGGACCTTCAGGTTTGCGCCGTCCTTGCTCCCAATTACGAAGAGTGTTTACGCTTATTCCCATCATGGCCGCAAATTTGGATTGCGAGAGGCGATAGCGCCTCCGTACTTTCGATATCCTCGATTCGGGAAAGTGAAAAACGCGAGAGGGCTTTGCCTTGCATTTCATAATTTTGCCGCCTTCTCGAATGCTTTGAATTAATTTTTCAAAATCTTCATTTTTCATGTGTATTCCTCCTGAACAAGTTGCTTTAATATTTTCAACTGCTTATGATTTAAATCGGCTTGGACATTTTTTGGGAATGCAAATAGCATTAGCAGCTTCCTTGGCGTGACAAACCAGAAATAGAGTATACGGGCGCCGCCACGCTTGCCATGCCCCTTGCTTGCCCATCGCAATTTTCTAATGCCACCGCTACCACGTATAATTTTTCCTGAATCAGGCTTTTTAATAAGTACACGCTGAAGCTCGGAATATTCATCATCAGACATGATCTCAATAATCTGCCTGGTGAAAGTTGGCGTTTCTATGATATCCATAGTATTAATATAGTATACGCCAATGGCTTAGTATTTGCAAGTGAAAAATGAGGTTCCCATAGGAACTATGACGTGGTGTTCGTACGCGCGAATGGGGGCTGCGCAAGCAGCGGGACCCGTTCGCGTCATGGGCAACACCCTGTTATGGATTCTCGTGCCAACTGCAAGTTTATTCCAAAGAGTGCGCCAGCATCTCCCTCAAATCCGCAACAGGATCGTCCCGCTTCAGTACCTGATTTCGTGTCCACAGTCGAAACCCAACGATTGAATAGCTGAATCATTCGGCGTCAACCGTTCGAGAGGCAATGTATCACCTGCAAGAAGGATGTAAGCCGGGCCGAAGGCTTCACCGGCGAAGTTGGCCGAAGTACTCCCAGCAATCGCGTTTGTGTCTGATTGCACCGTATCCACAATCGGCATGACCCCAAAGAAAACTTCTGCCTGCTGTCCGCCAACGATAAAACGAATGCTTTCACCGATCCCCGACACCCAACCTCCAACAAAATCGCACTGCCGAATGCCATCCGGCATGCCGTAGTGGACGGAAACAAGTTCCCATGAATAAACGCCAGTGGCCACAAGTAGGTAGTGTCCATCCCCCTGCCTTGCAAAGTACTTGATTTGTGTGCCCGGTGGATAGTTGCGAACGGCGAGCGGCCCTGCATCGTCCATTGTCGTTGTCGTCAGGTGGTTGCAGAAAGTGCATGAATCCTCGAGATAGAGACACATTCTGTCCCATGCATCGAGCATCGCCTGTATAATCTTATCTCTCGAATACTGCGAAGGGTCCAACGTATCAGCGAGGGCAGAATCACACTGTTGCCAGCCTTCTTCGTCACAGATAAACACATCATCCCAGGCCCCGCCGCTATTCTCGAATATGAGGCGCTTCCCGCCTTCAATGGAAAGAAAGTATTGTCGTTCAATGAAGATGGCGGAGCCTAGAATCTTCTTTCGGTAAAGAGTATCCCCGTGGGATATGAAGCATCTCATCGACTGTGATCCGGTGTCCGTATCGATTATATACAAGCCGTCCAGCGAATCCCTTGCCACGCAAAACGGCGTGCCAAGGGTGGTCGGGACGTAATTATAGCCAGCAAGTTGGCGGCAAAGGCTTTCTGTCGATTCCATAGGGGACGTACTCCCAGGAAGATCGCAACGCGTGCAAACACACACAGCGAGAACGGCTATTATGACTGGAGTATTGCTAAGTTTCCTCATTGCTATTCTTCCATAACAACAGCAATACCCCGCGGCAATGGGGTGCCGCGCATGCGGCGGGCCCCATTGACGTCGGTGGTAATTGCGAAAGTTAGAGCGCGTGCTGGGCACTACACCTTGTAACGCCACGGCAGTGCAGC
>WJMI01000304.1 GCA_014728015.1 Chitinivibrionales bacterium
AAAGAGTTTCCGGGAGTATTCCCCCGCTCGGCGATCCGCGGCCGGGGCCCCGTGCGATGGCTTCGAGAGCGGATCTATGACTTCCGCCACCCCCTGCACGCCCGGTACCGAAGGCACATGCGCGCCCGATTCGGGGCTCACAGGATATTAGTCCACTATCCCTACCAGAAGGGCATTGTCGTGGGCCAGGGGATCCCTTCGGGGATGGTGGAAATCATGCCTCACCCGACGGTCACGCCCCCGGCACGGAATTCGGTATCCCGCGAGCGCCCGGACCGCCGGCCCCTGCATCTCGGATGCACCGGATTTGTCAATGTCAACTATGACTACGAGCTTCTGTTCGAGACGCTTCTCGCCATCGATGAACCATGGCAATTCACATGGATTGGCGGGATTCGCCGTGAAGAGGATCGTGCGCTTCTCGAGCGCCTGGAACGGACGGTGCGGGAACGGCGGTGGGAGGACCGGTTTCAGATTACCGGCTGGATGTCCGATGACGAGCAAATGGACCGTCTCGCGGATATCGACGTGTATCTCGCGCTGTTCGCGAACCGGAGTACGTCGGGAAGCCTTCTGATGGCCTTGAGCCAGGCGCGGTGTATCATCGCGACACATCTGCCGCTCACCGGCGATCTCAATGCCGGCGATCGTGTGATGCTCGTTGTCAATCGCACACAAGACGATGTCGTCAGCGCGATCCGCCGGGTACGCGCCGATGCCGCGCTGCGGGAAGAGCTGGGCGCACATGCGCTGGCCTATGCGCAGAACCACACGTATGCCCGGATGGCACAGCATACCCGTGATGCATACAGTGCCATACTCGAAAACTCCTGAACGGGGGATCGATCGGCCGCTATGGAAACAACAACGCGGGCTTCAAACATCCTGTGGATAGCCCTGTTCCGTGGAATGGGGGATGCCGTGCTCCTGTATCCGGCGGTGAAGCTGTGCGCGCAGCGCTTCCCCGATTCGCGCATTGCCATTGCTCTCAGGAGCGCCGCCGCCGAGGACGTGTTCCGGGCATATGGATTCGAAGGGCCCCTGATGCGGGTACCGCGTACCGGACCCTCCCTCGCGTTCTGGTTCCTGAGGGCGGGACTCAAGTCATACGAGATTGTCTTCGATGCATCGAGCATCCAGCAACTGCACGTCTCGCGGTGGGCCGCCCGTCTTCTCGCACGCGGAGAGTGCGTGGGCTATGATTACGGATCTTCATCCATGCTGTATACGAAGCGCCTGTCAACGGAACCGCTTGCCACGCGCCACATGAAAGACATCTACGCCGGGCTTCTCGCCCCGTTTGTTTCCGCGATGTCTTCCGTCGAGCTGATTCGCCCGCCCGCCCTGCCGCACGCCCTTGACAGCCTGCCGCTTCCGCACCGCGGAAAACGTATCGTGGTGCATCCGGGAGGACGTGACAATATCGAGACGTTCGAAAAGCGCTGGCCGGCCGGGAAATACCGACGGCTCATCGCAGCATTGACCGCGGACGGGACCCGGCACGTGGTACTTGTCGGCAGTCGGGCGGAACGCGCGTGGGTGCAGAACAAGTTTGCCGGCGTTCTGGGAGAGCATGCTGTCAGTGTGGCGGGCCTGACCAGCGTGCATCAGCTCTTTGAGCTGATCGCATCGGCGGATCTCTTTATCGGCAATAACTCCGGGCCGCTTCATATGGCCGCGGCATGCAGGGTGCCATGCCTGACATTTGCGGGCGGCATTCCGCTTCAGCGATGGGGTGTTGCCGCTCCCGCGCCGGCCGTGGTGCTCGGACACGACAAACGATGTCCGGTGTGCACGCACTATGCGTGTCCCGATCACGGGCGGCCGTGCCTGGAGGCAATCACGCTGGATGAAACATTGGATGCCGCGCTGTCGCTGCTGAAAGGATAGACATGCAGCTCTCTGTAGTGATACCGACACGCAACCGGCCTTCCAGCTTGGCGCACTGCCTGCGCGCCCTGCGGCATGCACTCGGCGATGCAAACCCGGCCGTCGACGTGCATGTCATTGATGACTGCTCCTCCGCATCTGCCGCCGAACGCAATCGGACGTTGTCAAGACGCTACGCCGCATCGTACGAACGCCTGCCGCGCAACCGCGGCATGTCGGTTGCGCGAAGCATCGGCTCGCGCCGGGCTGCGGGCGAATGGATCGCGTTTCTTGATGATGACGTGGTTGTGGGATCTTCGTGGTTCGAAGAGCTTTCCTCGGTAATCGCAGGCGGCGGTCCGGACATGGTGGGTATTGAAGGGAAGGTCGCGGGTTCAGGCGAGGGCGTATGGGACCGCGAAGTCCAGAACCTTCGGGGGGGACTGTATCTCACCTGTCATATTATCTACCGCGCGGATGCGCTCCGCCGGGCAGGGGGTTTCGATGAGCATTTCGAATACGAAGGACCATTTCACGAAGACCACGAACTGGCGGCGCGCATGCTGCAGCTCGGCTCGATACCGTTTGTGCCTTCGATTGCGGCGATACATCTCCCCCGTTCGGTCCAGCTGGGGGGCCAGATCCTGGCCGCGCCGGCACGGATGCGCCGGCTGGTGAACGCCGAGATGTACTTCTACCTGAAGCAACGCCCGCACTACCATCGTTTCCGGCACGCGGACTCGTTCTGGGGCACGTATCTCGCGATTGCCATGCGGCACACATACACCGCGCTCCACCGCAGAGAAGTACGAACGCTGCTGCGCCATCCCATCCAGACGATCGCGCTTGTCGCGGCGTCATTATCCGAGCAGGTTACCGCCTGGATTCTGCTGCCGGCGCTCCTGGGCCGCTATGTTCGAGAGGCCGGCCGGCTCTCGCAACCGGACGTCATGAGCATCTGGTTTGCCGCGGCAGTACCCGGCACGTCCAATGGCGGCGTTGCGCGCAATGTGCGGTCGCTGGCCGCGGGCCTTGCCGCGCGGGGGCACGTTGTGCGCACGTTCTTCGGCGCGGCCGAAGGTCTCAGAAGCTGCTATCTCACATTTGCCTTTGAAATGGGAGCGCGACTGCTGATGCGCATGCTGTCGCCGCCGGACATTATCGTTGCGCGATCCGGCGATGCCGTCTTCTGCGCGATCGTGGCGAAATGCCTGCGGCGAAAGACAGCAATTCTGTTGCACAACCACGGATGGGAAGAAAGAATCGTGGGGCTGGAGCGTTCCGCTCCTGCCGGTGCATGGCCGCACCCCCATACGACGTTCAAGGCACGGCTGGTGCGTCTTCCGCTTCTCCGGCTGTGCTACCGGCTGTGCGATGCATGCGTGTGCGGCACGATTACCGATATCCGCTGGCTTCGCGAGAGGTATCCTCGGGCAAACACCCGGCATATCTATGTTCCCAACGGCGTAGATCCTGCGCCGGAAATCGCGCATCATTCCGGAGCACATGGGCCCCTACGTTTTCTGTGCGTCGGAGCCTTTGTCTGGCGCAAGAACATCCGGCACACTTTGTCTGTCTTTTCCCGCATCCGCGCCATGCATCCACACAGCGAGCTGGTGCTGCTCGGGTGCGGACAGCCTTCGGGAATCCCGGAGGTACTGGATGCTCTCGGCTGTCGGGATTCGGTGACCCTCGTTCCCGAAGCACCTATGCATGAAATGAGCGAATGGTACCGCCGCTGTCCCTGTTCGATCAGCTCGTCCCGATATGAGGGCGGGCATACACTCGCCCTGCTGGAGGCAATGTCGTTCGGATGTGTGGTGTTCGCATCCGACATTCCGGCGCACCGAGAATTCATTCGGAAGGGCAGAAACGGATTTCTCATTACCGGCGTGGATGCGCAGGATGATGCCCGCCGCGTGCTGGAGGCGCTGTCCGATGCCGCCGCCCTGACAGCGGTACGGGAATCGGCGGCTCGCACCGCGGCCCGGCACAACTGGGCGCGGCAGGTGCGCCGCCTGGAAAGGATGCTTCCGTGCGCGCGCAGATGAAACCACGCGTTTCCGTGGTCATTGCATCGCATCGGCCCGATTACATCGGGGCATGCCTTGACAGCCTGAATGCGCAGCAGGGGATGCCCGGCGCGATAGAGCAGATCGTGGTGTGCGACTACCCTCCCGCGCCGCTGCAGAAGACCTATCCTGCCGCCCGCTGGCATTTCGTAAACGACACGTCTATTTCGGCGAAGCGTAACGCGGGCATCCGCGCATCACGCGCCCCCATAATCGCGTTCATCGATGATGACTGCAGAGCGGATCCGGACTGGATTGTGCGCGGCTGCGCGTACCTGGGTACGCATGCCGATGCCGCGGGCGTTGTCGGCAGGACGCGCATTGAACACAATGCCGCATCCGGACCGGCCATGGGTCAGTTCAAGCGTCTTGAGCGCCGCGGCTACCGTGCCAACAACGTATTCTACCGTACGCGAGCCGTGCTCGATGCCGGCATGTTCGATGAGCGATTCACGGTCCAGCGCGAGGACATCGACCTGGCATTCACCCTGCTCGAGCACGGCTGGCGCATCGATTTCGACGATACGATTCAAGTGATGCATTGCTACCGGACCGGAGAGAAATGGGACCTGCTAAAAAACTGCTGGAACCGGAGGTTCGATCCCCTGCTCTACCAGAAGCATCGCGTGCGGTATCGCCGCCACATTCGCAGCCCGTTTACGCCGGGCATCGGCGCCGTATGTTTCGGATACGCGGTGGGGACGGCCGGCATGGTGGCGAGAACGTCTCTGTGGCCCGCGTATATTTTGCTGGCGCTGCTGCCGCCGCTCATTTTAACCGCGCGGCGGGTCGGGACAGGCACCGGCGCCGGCGGACTTGAGTGGTTTCGCGAGCTTTCCGCTTGTGCGGTTTCACCATTCGCGCTTCTGGCCGCACTTGTATATGGAAGCCTCCGGTACCGCTCCGTGCTTCTTTTCTGACGGGACGAAAGGAAACTGTCATATCAAAATCGCGTTCTTCACCAAGGGACTCCCGTCGGACCGCCCGAACGGTGTGTCCTGTCAGGTCCATCGTCTGGCAAACGCGCTCGTACGCCGCGGCCATGACCTCACCTGCATATCGTTCAGTAGCCGCCCCCACGACGGCGAGTACGGGCACGTACCGCTCACCTTCGGAACGGATTCCAGGCTCCGCAGAAAGTTTGTCCCCGCCCGGGCGTTCGCTTCGTATCCAACGGCGGGTTTTGACATCCTGCACTACCATGGCGACGATTTCCTGTGTGCCGGCTCGTCACGACGGGTACGGACGTTCTACGGTTCCGCGCTTCAGGAAGCGCGCCATGCGCGCAGTCTCGGAAGGTTTCTGTACCAGTCGCTGTTCTATCTGTTCGAGCTCTTCTCGTGTGCCCGCCGGGGCGCAAAAGTCGGCATTTCCCGGGTCACCTGCGATGCACTCCCTTGCGTCAAGCAGCACATACCCTGCGGGGTGCCGATTGATATATATACGCCGGGAGGCCGCAAGACGGAAACACCATCGATTCTCTTTTTGGGAGACCTGGGCAGCCGGAAACGTGGATCGCTTCTCGTCAAGGCCTTTTTCGAACAGGTACGCCCGGCGTTTCCCTCGTCGGTGTTGACCATCGTCGGCCCGGAGCGTGTTTCAGGAGACGGCATCCGCTATCTTGGCACGGTGGGCGAATCCCGTCTGGTGGAGGAATACCGCGCGACCTGGGTATATTGCATGCCCAGCTCGTATGAAGGGTTCGGTGTGCCGGCGATCGAAGCCATGGCATGCGGGACAGCGGTCGTGGCGACCGAGAACCCCGGTACCCGCGAAGTCCTTGGCAACGAGCGATACGGACTGCTCACGACCCCCGCCGCGCTGGGCCGCACGCTCGGGCAGGTGCTCGGCGATGCCGGGCTCCGCGGGCATCTGCAGGAGGAAGGCAGGCGCCTGGTGCACGAACGCTATGACATCAGCATCACGGCCCGGCGCTATGAAGACGTATACGCTTCAATGCGAATGAGATAGCATGAAACGGTTGCTCCTACCCGCACTTACGGTCCTCGGTATCGCCGTCGCAGGACATTTTATTGCCTACAAGATGTTCAACGTCCCGCAGCGCATCGAGCTTCTGCTGATACTCCTCGTGTTCTTCTTCTATCCGGTCATCCGCAACCCGCTGGCAGGCGTGTATGCGGTATTCATCATAGCGCCCTTCATTCCGTTGCTCAGGAGGGTTTACTATCTGGCCTACACCCGCCCCGAAATCGATCCGCTCATTGTCATCAGCGATGCCCTGCTCGCCCTCGTGCTTCTGGGCCTCTTTTTCGAGTTTCGAGAGCGCATGGAAGAGCAACGACGCGTGGCAAAGTACATTAGAATCATCATCATCTATTTCTTCTATATGCTCTTGCGGGTATTCGTGCTTAACGAGCGCGGTATCATGCCCAGCATTCCTGAATTCAAGAATTACGGCCCGCCGGTACTGTTCTTTCTCGTAGGGATCATGTACGCCCGCAACGCGACACACCTGAAACGGCTCTGGCAGATCACGATTATTATCGGGCTGGCGGCCGCCGCCTATGGGTTCAAGCAGCTCTATTTCGGGTATTCCGAAGCCGAGCGGCTCTGGTTCTCCGAGGTGTCCTTCACCACATTGTTTATCGGCGGGATCGCGCGGCCCTTCTCGTTCTTTCAGGCGCCGGTGGCATTCGCCGACTACATGCAGATTGCCATCATCGGGACGCTGATGGTTCTTGACTGGGGAAAAGGTAAAGCCCGGCTCCTGCTGCTCGCCGTGCTGCCGATTCTATTCTACGGCGCGCTGGTCACTTCGGTTCGTTCGAGCTGGGCCGGCATTCTCGCGACCTTCATCTTGTGGTTCTCGCTGTTTCGAGTCAAGGGAACATACGGACGCGCAATCACGCTCGCGAGCCTGGGCCTTCTCTTTATGGTATACGAGTTCTTGAACGAAACGCTCGGAGGCGGCCTGGGCATCGACCGTTTCTTTGATATCGTGGCCCGTTCGGCACCTAATCGGGAATATGTCGACCTGCTGGTAACCGACCGTACCACGGCACTCACCGATCCGCTCGGCGAGCATTCCTTCCTGTCGCGCATGGTCATGTGGAAATACATCCTGCAGCAGTCGGTGCAGCCGATCTACGCGCTGGCGGGAAGAGGGCTGGGCGTGATGAAGGCCGACTCGCTGTACTTCACCTATCTTGGCGAATTCGGCTATCCCGGCCTTGTATTCATCATATGGCTGCTCATCACGTTTATCCGCAAGGGCATGCACGTCATCGACCGGGCGCACGACCCGCATATCGTTTCGCTTGCAAAAGGAATCACTATCTTCAATATCATTTTCGCTATTGTCAGTCTCACGGGGACCCACATCCACTATTTCCCGGGAGATATCTATTTCTGGTTCTGGAACGGGGTACTGGTGAAGCAGGCATCCTTTGTCGAGCGCGAAATGCCGGAGGAAGCCACTGCATGAGACTGCTTCTGACTCTCGACTATCCGCCTGAGCGGGGCGGCATCCAGAAGTACCTCCACGGCATCGTGCGATACACGTATTCGGCGGGCGACATGGTCATCGTCGGGTGCATGCCGCGTCACCGCCGCCATGCGGACGACACGGCCGCGCCTGTCACGCGCGTCGGGCTGCCGTTCTCTCAAATCAACAAGAAGCTGTCGCTCGCGGCCATGCTGCCGCCCTTGCTCGCCCGCGCCGCCACAAGATCGCACACGCTGACCGTGGAATGCGGCAATGTATACACCGCTCTGCTGCCGTGGATGATGCGCCCGGTGCTTCCCCTGCCATACCGCGTGTATACCTACGGCACCGAACTCGTGGCCCTCCGAAATCCTTCGCCGGCCCGCGCCGCGCTCCTTTGCGCGCTCAAAGGGGCCCACGGCATCTACGCCCTGGGGCCCTACACCGAGAAACTGGTCCGTCAGCTCGGTTGTACCTGCCCCGTGGAACATATCCCCCCGAAAATCGTGCTTCCAGAAAAGGCTGTTCCGTCCCGGAAAAGGCATGAAGGCGACGTGTTCCGCATCCTTTCAGTCGGCCGGCTGGTACAACATAAGGGTCATCATGTTCTTGTCAACGCGGTCGCCGGTCTTCCCGAAGAATGCGACTGGACGCTGCGTGTCGTCGGTACGGGCCCGAAGCTTCCGGATCTGCGCCGCCAGCGGCAGTCCCTTCCCCGACCCGAGAGGATCATGCTCGACGGGGAGCTTTCCGATCGCGAGCTGCAGGACGCATATGGCAATGCCGACGCTTTCGTTCTTTCCTCACTGGAAACCACTGAAGGCACCGAAGGATTCGGCATCGTCCTGCTGGAGGCAATGTCGCATCATGTGCCGGTGGTGGCAAGCGCGACCGGCGGTATCAACGATGTGCTCGAGGATGGTCAATGCGGGCTGCTCGTTCGTCCCGGCGATGTCGATGCGCTCCGCGCAACCCTCGTCAAGCTCTGGCAACGCCCGTCACTGGGCACTGAACTGACGGAACGGGCCTATGAAAGACTCCGCGCGCACTATGTCTGGCACTGAGCGCCGGCAATTCGTGTTCCTTAATCACTGGGCTGCGCGGCTCGGCGGAGCCGAGCTGTCGCTTCTCGAGTTGCTCGATGCCGCGCGCGACCGGTGGGACTGCCACCTTGTCACGACGGAGGACGGAGCGTTGCCGGATCGGGCCGCCCGCCTGGGCATCACCTGCCATGTCGTGCCCTGCGGCGGCTCGTTCATGGAAATACGCCGGGGTTCTCTGTTCAGGCACATCCTCTTTTCGTGGCGCGAGTGGCTGCATTTTGCCGCATATCTCATTCGATTGCGCGGGCTGGTGAAGCATCTCCGGCCCGTGCTCATTCACGCAAACATTCCAAAGTCTCACGTGGCCCTGTTTCTCCTCCGGCTCACGGGGTGTCGCGCGCACGCCTGTTTTCACATCAGGGAAATATTCGGACGCGCCAGTATGTCTTCGCTGCTCTACCGCGCGCTGTTCCCGTCGCGCAATGCTTCCGTGATCGCGATTTCCGGCGCAGTCAAGGCTCGCCTGCCGTTCCGCCTCCGCACTCGGGCTGCGGTCATCTATAACGGTGTCGGTATTGCGCCGGAAACCGGCGCGGTGCCGAAGAAGGACTCCCGGGTCCTTAACCTGTTGTATCTCGGGCGTATTGTGCCGTGGAAGGGGTGTCGCTACTTAATCGAAATCCTGGATGCAGCGCGAAAAAGATACCCCGACGCACCACTCCGGCTCGACCTTGTCGGCGATACCGCCTACTGGTCCCCAGACTACCGTCGGGAACTCGTAACCGCGATTCAGAGACTCGGTCTTGGCGATGTCTGCAGGCTGCACCCGCGCACTGATACGCCCGCGCGCGAATTCGCCTTGCACGACGTTTTCTGCAACGCCTCGTTTGAAGAGCCTTTCGGGCGGTCAATTGCCGAAGCGCACGCATGTGGCTTGCCGGTGGTCGCCTACGACTCGGGCGGCATTCGCGAGATAGTTGTCCACGGCGAAACCGGGTTTCTTGTCCCCTACGGAGACAAGGCATCGTTTGTGGAGGCGCTGGGAAGGTTTGTTGCCGCGCCGGCCCTGGCCAGGACCTTGGGCGCGAACGGAAGGAAACGGGCCGTGAGGCATTTCGATTGCCCTCGTCAGCAAAGCCGGCTGTGCGAATTTCTTGCAGAGCAGAGCGGATTACGCAAGGACCCTGAGCACTAGGAACACGCCCAGGGCGACCAGCGCGCTCGCGGCCGACAATACCAGAATGACGGTACGATGCCTGCCGCGCGCGGCGCCCCACGTGTCAATCTCCCCCCCGAGAGCCGCGATCCGATCGGTGTCACGCGTTTCCATGGCATCTTCGGCAGCGAGATCGATCTCCAGGCGCACCGTGTCCCGCTTGCCTTCCGGCTCAGGCACGTCCCCGACCGGCTCGGCCAGAGCGGCGAAATTGTCGCTCCCGGAGGGTTCATCACCGGGCCCGTCGGCCGGCGCTCCGCTGTCAGCGCCGGCGGCTGCTTGACGGATGCTTTCCAGGTCGATGACCCGCGTATCTTGATCGACGATGGCATCGGTCGAGCCCGGCGACTCATCCACCACCGCCTGGAGATCCACCCAATGCCCGTCCCTGAGTATCCGGCCCTCGTCGATATGCCGGAAGTATGCATCCTCTTCGGCAATCGCCTGGTCGAGCGGCACCCAGCGGCCGTCCCGGTTAAGAACGAACCCGTCTTCGATGTACTTCGCAGCTTGTTCGGAAACCGCCATACCCGATTATCTCTCGCAGTTACAGGCTTGGTACTCAGAAATAGGAGATGCTGTCGACAGGAACCAGCATCCGGGTCTTCTTTGGAACGCGTTTTTTGCGCGTCCGTCCGCTCCCGGCTCGCGCCGCGGCTTTACGGTCCTGCTCTTTGGTAAGCTCTTCGGGAATGGTTTTTTTCGGGCCGCTCTCCTGCATCATCCCCTTGATATACGCGTCCTCTTCCTTGTTGAGTTTGGCAATCTCCTTGACCGGCACAGGATCATCGGGATACAGCCGCCGGTATGTCTCGTATTCCTTGCGGGCGCGCAGGTAATCGTTGTGCCGCCGATATATTTCGGAGGAAATCACGAAGGGCGTGATATCATTGCGAAAGCTGATCTTCAGCTCCCGCAAAATATCCAGGGCTTCTTCCTCCTGCCCCGAGTACATCTTCGCCAGCGCCTGCGCCAGGGCGCCGTGTTTGACCCGTTCCGCATCGAGCTGGTAAACATGCATCCCGAATAAAAGCCCCACTGCACACAGAAGCAAGACGTTGACTATCAGCAGCAGGATGGTGGGAAGGCCCGGGCCCCGCTGACGCGCGATCTTTCCGGTGACTTCGCTCGCGTGGATCTTCTGGAGCTGGACCGATGCATACGCGCTGACGTCCGCATCAGGAAACTCCTTGATAAGACGCTCGTATATCTCGCATGCCTGCGCGAGCTTGTGCTCCTTGTGGTGGAGCACATACGCCTTCTGGTACAGCTTGAGCGGGGAGCTCTCCGTGCTGGTCTCACTCATGAATACCCTCTCCTGACATTCTTGAGCAATGACTTTATCTGCTTGTTCGACATTCCCTTGCTCTCGGCCGGGGCGGGCGTGTACCGGTCGCAAATAAATTTCTCGCTTCCCCCATACGAAACCGCGCCGCGCGATCCGCCGCTCTGCTTGCTCCGGAAATCGCTGCACTTCGCCTTGAGCTTGCAGTTGAAACAGGATGCTTCCTGCTGGCGCTGCGCGCGAGAGAAGCCCTTGCGCTCCAGGCCGCTGTCATTCCGGTCAACCTCGTAGGCCCGCGCAATGCCTTTCTGCTTGTTCACGAAACGTTCGTGGTCGATATTGTAATTCATGCCCGCATCTCCCGGTTCGTTTCCCGTTTCAGTACAGAGTCCAAAAATAATCCCATTTACTTGTCAGAGCCAAAAGCGGGCGCCCGCCGCATGGCTTCATCCCACAGCTCCCGCATCCATTCGTACACCTCCTGTCCCGAGCCCAGCCGGCTGACCGGTACGAGCGGCACGTCCTGCTCGTGCCGGCGGACCCAGCGGTGGACGATTTCCAGTTCCGGAAAATCAGTGCGCTGCGGGGTGAGCTTCGGCCCGAAGAAAAACGTGTCGAGCTGTTTGCGCAGCTCCTCGCCCTGCCGGAAATCGCTGTAGAACGGCTTGAGCAACGCCCGCTGATCCGAACGAAGCCAGATCGACATCCCTTTGTCCGCTTCGGCATGCGGCAGAAGCACCACGCAGTCGGGGACCGGCTCGAACGCGCCCTTTCGTTCGCCGATCAAGACCTGGGCATTAAGCCCGGGATCGTGCTTCTTGATAAGGCGGTGCTCCAGTATGAGGCTCTCCAGCTCGGAACCGCATTGGTGCACGGTCAGGTCGGACGATTCCTCCTGGAGGCGGCGCAGTTTGGGCGACGGATCGTCGGTGACGCGGAAGTAGGTTCGCAGGCGGCGCCGCAGGTTCTTGGCCTTGCCGATATACAGGTACGATCCGGTCCGGTCCGTGAACCCGTATACGCCCGGCGTGACCGGCAGGCCGGAAATATCGCCCAATGAGAACGCTTTGCCCGTCCATGCCGCAACAAGCGTGCGCTCCGCCTCCAGCCGCTCAAGCCCGCCGCGGTCCGCAATCCCCTGATCGATAAGCCTTCTCAGAAGCTCCCATGCCATCTCGGCGAAACATTCTCCGTGGCGATACGCAGTGCCGAGAACCGGCTCTCGTTCGAAAACGGTGCGATAGCATGATGAAAGGGTCAGCGGCCGCGGAGCCGGCAGCCCGGCGACCTTCAGCAGCTGACTGACCAGCATCGTATCGTCCGTGGGAATCTCGCCGGTACGGAGCCATTCGCGGGAAAGCAGCGTGTGGTGCAACCCGGCCTGAAACACCAGCGCCCTGTCCGCCAGGGCGGCCGACAGTCGTTCGATCGCGGCGTTTCGATCGGTATAATCCGCATCGAAAGGGCCGGTGAGCGTGGCGCGCTCTTCGCGGTGCAGGCTCTCGGGATCGACCAGCCATTCGCAGGCCAGCGCGACGGGCGTTTCGAACAATGACCAGGCGGAAACATGAAGCGCGTTCCTCCGCGTACCCGCCTCGTCAAGGAGAACAAACACGGCGGCCCAAGGTACGTCCGTAAGGGGCGTGCTGTCGCCGGCACGTTCCGTTTTCGCCGGGCGCCACAACCCGTCTCCGCCGAGAACACAGCGCCGGTCCTGTGAAAGCACCGCGGCGATCATGGTGTGCGCGACGCGCGGGTCGGGGCTCTTGAATCTGAGTACCTCGGCCGCGAGTGTCGGGGAGTCAACGCCCAGTGGATGCTCCCGAATATATGCAACAAGCCCGTCGTGCATACTGATTGCCCGTGCGCATCACGGCGCGTGTACCGGTGGCCGCAAAAAACAACATTTCGCGTACTACCGCGCCCGGCTGCGGCGCCGGCCGGATTCCCGCGCCTCCCGGACACGGAGAGAAACGCCCATGACAAGTCCCGCGATGAATCCGCCGATATGCGCCCACCATGCCACGCGAACCTCACTTCCGTTGCCCGCGCTGGCGTACTGAACATAAAACCAGAACAACAGGAACACAAATGCGGGAACCCTCACAAAGAAAATCGGAGGGACCCATACCAGGATCCGTGAAAAAGGGAGCATCACGAAATGAAGTCCCATGACTCCGGCAATGGCGCCGCTGGCGCCTACGATGGGAATGGTGGAGAGCGGCGCGTACAGGGCCTGTGCGATCATGGAAATACCGCCGCAGAGCAGGTATGTGCCGATAAAGCTGAAAGCGCCCAACCGATTCTCAACCGCATTCCCGAAGAGCCAGAGGTACCACATGTTCGAAACCAGATGCACGAGATTGGCGTGCATGAAGAACGCCGCGGCGCATGACGCACACATCCGGAGAGTGTCCATGCCCGGGTGGAAAAGCGCGTGCGTGAATTCGAGTGGAACAAACCCCCGCGAAACCGGCGCCCATCTCCCCTGCACTACATACACCGCCAGGCAAGTGACCAGCAGGAGGGGGGTAACGATCGACGGCCGGCGCTGAGGAGTGTCACAGCGAAGGGGGATCATGGGCTAGTCACATGGTGCGAACCGGGGCACGGAAGGAAGAGGGTTGTCCGTGGCATCTCCGGCAATCGCCAGGAGATATTTCTCGAGGAACTGGGGATACCAGAAGAGCGCGGCACGCGCGGACTGTGCGAGAGCGCGCGTGTTGTCGAAGAATGCGCACGCCTGCCACTCGTAGGGAAAGACGAGTATCCACTGCCGCATCGATTGTGGACGGCACAGGTCGCGAAGGGGGTCGTCACCGCACGCCACGGACGATCCATCCGAAAGCATGAGATCCGGTACCGCGCCCCGGCGTGTTCGCCCCCGAACCCACAGATAGCCGTCATCCGTTTCCAAGAGGACAATGGCTTTCCGTTGGCGCGCCTGCTTGACCATCTCCGATGACAGCCGGTTCGCGCCTACGACTCCGAACCCCTGTTCGTGAAGGGCGAGCACAAGCGATGCGAGTCCTATGCCCGGAACCGGAGCCGGCAGCTTTCGCGGCCATGATGTCTGGACATCTTCCCGCGCCGAGTCTGCCGGGAACCTGGCGGCAAGCCATCGTGATCGGGCCGCGTCCAGCCGGGAGCGCTCCTCCCTGCCGGCCGCGCCGGAATCTCCCCGGAGCCGGGACCCCAGGAACGAAAGGATCTGCAGGTAGCCGTCCTCATTTCTTTTCGCCACGGCAAATGCCCCAGCATCCGCGGGAGCTGCCGCACGGGCCGTGAGCGCGACAAGGCACACGGCAAGAAGGCACGGCATGATATGCGTACCGGGCAATCGGCCGCGTGCGGGCGATCGCGAAGAGCGTTGACGGCGGTGGTATGGCATTCGTGACGCGGACAGGCTGGAGAAATCCCCCTGATCTTGAATGGAAAATTAGGTCTTGCGTAAACGGAACGCCAAATGTATTTTATTTGTAAAGACTCATCTCATCACATCGCCCCCCATCATTCCATACAGCGCGCACACATCTTCTCTCGTGATTGTTTACTAACACAAGAAAGTTGCACTTCCGGCAACACATTCTTATATTACATCTCACATCTATAAATTATTCACAGAGAGGAGTGGTTGTACCATGGCAAGGATCAGCAAAAGCCAGCTTATCAAGCTGCAGAAGCAGCTCAAAACCGACGCCAAGATCGGCTCCCGTTATGGAATTACCCGCCAGGCCGTCCATCAGCTTCGCAAGAAGTACGGCATCGAGTCGGTCATCGCCAAGAACGCCGAGCGGAACAAGAAAATTGTCGCGGCATACAAGGCCGGCGCGTCGGGAACCGCTCTTGCCAAGAAATTCAAGCTGTCTATCTCCCAGACATACCGCATTATCAACGAGACCAAGAAGAGCCGCAAGACAAAGAAGGGCCGCAAGAGAAAGTAGCCTATCAGGAACGCATCTTCTTGACAAAAGCATTCACACAGGGCCCGTGAGAAATCATGGGCCCTGCTCATTTGCGACACCCATCGCACACGGCCCTTCCCATCATGCCCGATCACGACCATCACCAAACCGGCTCCGGCCTCGGAAAAGCACTATCCATCGCGGTCGCTATCATGGCCGCCTCCAATGTTCTCTCCAAGCTCCTGGCGCTCCTGCGCATGCGCGTGCTCGCCGCCACGGGAGGCGTGGGCGCGAATGTTGATGCCTATGCGTTCTCGTTTCTGGTGCCGGAGCTGCTGAACCACTTTCTCGCCGCGGGCATGCTCTCAATCACGTTCATTCCCCTCTTCCAGAAACACTATTTCAAAGGCGACAGGGAACGCGCGTGGTACTTCTTTTCGAACCTGATGACCGTCGGCACCATTCTCTGTGGTGCGTGTATCACGCTCGGCATGGTGTTCGCCGAAGACATTATCCGCCTTCTTGCCGGCGCCAACATCAACAGTCCCGATAATCCGGCCCAGCGAATTCTGACCACGCGCCTGACCCGCATCATCCTGCCCGCGCAGCTCTGCTTTTTCTGGGGAGCCCTGCTCATGGGCATCCAGTATTCCCAAAAGCGCTTTCTCGTGCCCTCGCTCGCCGGGGTCGTCTATAATACCGGCATCATACTCGGCGGGACTCTTCTTGCCCCCCGAATTGGTATCGAAGGATTTTCGTGGGGTGTGCTGGCGGGAGCGCTCGGCGGCAATGTCATCATCCAGATCGCGGGCGCCGCGCGCGCGGGCATGCGATACCGGCCGGTCTTCAACCTGCGCGATCCCGATCTGCGCCGCTATATACTGCTCACTGTTCCGCTTATTCTCGCCCTCAACATGGCATTTGCCAACGAATTCCTGTTCAGGTTCTTCGGGTCGCGCATCCCCGGCGGCGAAGGGGCCATCGCCAGTCTCGAATACTCGTGGCGCATCATGTACATGATCGTGAGCATATTCGGCCAGTCGCTCGCGGCCGGCTTCTATCCCTTTGTCTCGCACCTCGTTGCCGAAAACCGGCTGGACGAAGTCCACGAATTGCTGCGTTCGGCGCTGATCAAAATCGGCGGCGCGCTCATGCCCCTGGCCGGCATTGGCGCGGTGCTTTCCCCCTGCCTGGTAACCGTCCTTCTTCGCGTGGGGCGTTTCGACACGCGTTCGGTGGCGGCCACGGCCGGCCCGCTTTCGTTCTACCTCCTCGGGACATTCTTTTTCGCGGCAACTCCTCTGATAAATCGTATCTGCTATGCCCGGCACAATACCATCCTGCCCCTGGCTGTCAGTACCGGTGCCGTCCTGGTCTGCCTTCCCCTGTATGTAGTCGCGAGCAGGCTCTGGGGCGCCAACGGGATCGCGCTTTCCTCCTCGGTGTGCATGCTCCTGCAATTCTTCCTCGTCTTTTTCTCGTATAGCGCCGTGTACCGAAATGCCCGGGCCGCGGCCACCATGAAAAGCCTTGGCGCCGTGGTCTGTATCGCGGCCGCCGGCACGGCCGTCTGCCTGGGGATTGCCCGTATTCTCCCAAACGCGGGCCTGCCCGTTTCATCATCGGTCGCTCGATGCGTCATTGTCGGCGGTGTATCCGGGATCCCGGCCCTGGTCCTGTGCCTGGTACTGCTGCAGATAACCCGATTGCTCGATACGCGCAGCCTGGTTCGCTCGCTGTTTTGTCGAATCTCGGGCCGTCCGCCCGCCTGAGGTCTTCCCGGCATCGAAGGGCACAGCCACGCCTCCACACGCACTATATTTTGATAAACGGAAATCATCGCGCAATGACAGATACGCCTTTCTCATCAGCGTTGCATCCGGACAGTGACAGGTTTGCCGCGGAGGGTCTGGCATTTGACGAGATTGTCATGCAGGCGCTCTCGCTCTGTGACGACCTTCCCGGGTCGCGGCAGTATGCACACTACCGCAATCAGATTGCGGAGCTCAGCGAGCGGCTCGCGGGCGGCAAGCTGCACCTCGCGGTGCTCGGCCAGTTTAATCGCGGCAAGAGCACCTTCCTGAACGCGCTTCTCGGCATGCCGGTCCTGCCGGTATCGGTGCTGCCGGTAACCTCGGTCCCCACGGTGATTGTGCACGGGCCCCGCCTCACCTGTACGGTCGAGTTCGAAAATGGGCGGGAGCCGTGCCGCAACGAGGAGTCAATTGACGATATCTCCACGACGCTGCGCCGGTACGTGGCGGAACAGGACAACCCGCAGAACCGGCGCGGCGTCTCACGCGTAACCGTCACGTGCGACAGTCCGATTCTCGCTCACGGCACGGCGCTCATTGACACCCCGGGATTCGGTTCCACGCATCTTCACAACACGAAGACCACGCGGGCGCTCGTGGCGGGGTGCGATGCGGCCCTTTTCCTGCTCAGCGCCGATCTGCCGATCACCCAGGTCGAGGTGGAATTCCTCAAGGAAGTGAAACGGCATGTCCCGCGGATCTTTTTCGTGTTCAACAAGATCGACACGCTGTCCGAACGCGATGTGGCCGAGACCGGCGACTATGTTCGCGGAGTGTTGATGCGAGAGCTGCAGTTCACCGAGGATCTCTATCTCTTTCCCATCTCGGCTCGCGAAGCGCTGCACGCCGCCGGGCAGACCGGTGAAGACAGCCGTTGGCGTGACAGCGGCATGGAGAGCATCAAGACCGGCGTAGTCGACTTCATGCTGCGGGAGAAATACTTCGCGCTGTCAGAGGCCCTGGGAGACAAGCTCCGGAGCGCGCTCGAGGGTATTCTGAACCTGCTCAGGGAAGAACGCGCCGTTGCCCTGGCGCCCGTCGAAAAGCTTCGTGCCGAGGCATCAAGCGCCCATGCGTACGCCGATGCCGTCCGTGACCGTATCGACGATCTGCTCGAACGCATCGCCCGGGAAGAGGGGCGCGCGCGGGAGGACCTGGAGGATCTTGTCGCATCGGGGAAAGA
>WJMI01000019.1 GCA_014728015.1 Chitinivibrionales bacterium
CCCCATGACTCCCGTGCCGCCGGTTATCAGGATCATCGCGGTCTCCCGTACCGTCCGAGCACGTACCGGCCCATCGACCGCAGCACGCGCAGGCCGTACGTCACCGGATTCAGGTATGATCGCTCGGCGCCGTAATGCGTGGGAATAGGCAGCTCGCCGATTGCAAGCCCCAGCGCCCGCGCGGAAGCGATCATCTCCAGGTCGAAATCAAAACTCCGGCTGAGCGTTTCAAACCGGATCGTATCAAGCGCCCGGCGGCTGTAAAACATGAACCCGCTGTGATAGTCGGACATTGACAGTCCGAAGACACGATTTTCAAAGAACGTCAGAAACTTTCCCGCAACGTATTTATACCGCGGCATGCCGCCGGAAAGGGCGGCGCCGGATGCTATGCGCGATCCCTGAAGGATATCGTATCCGCGGTCGCGCATCGTATCCATGAATTGCGGTATGACCTCGGGAGGATACTGCCCGTCGGCATGCAGGCATGCCGCCATATCACACCCATCGTTTCTGCACAACGATAATGCCTTTTGCGCGACAGCACCGTATCCCCTGTTCTGCTCATAATGGACCGCCCGGATCTTTCTGTTTGACTGCGTGAGACTGTATACCACGCTCCCGGTCAGGTCCGTTGAACCATCGTTAATGATCCAGCATGATACGAGACGCGGCCATACTGTCTCGGGCACCCGCTTGATGACCCCGTACAGCGTAGCCGCCGCATTATACGCGGGCACGAATATCGACAGCCTCGCGTCACTCAGCATGCCTCCCTTGGAGCACAATCGGCTCCGTATTCCCTGATATAGTGCGCCATGGTGTGGCGCAACGCCGTGTCGAGATCGGTTTTCGGTTCCCATTCGAGCAGCGACCGGGCCTTGGTAATATCGGGCATGCGTCTATCCGAATCCTCGTATCCAGCGCCGTAAAACGACTCACCGCTGACACGATCCATGCACGGCGCCTCGGGGGCGATCCGCGGGCACAGCTCCCGGTATATCGAGAGCATCTTTTCAGCCAGCCCGGCAATAGTGACTTCGTTGCCGGGATGTCCCACGTTGAAAATCCGGCCTTTCGCGGCATCGGGCCGCTCAAGCATGCGCACTACCGCATCGACCGCATCGTCTATGTACGTAAAGCATCGCCTGGCGCGGCCCCCGTCGACAAGCTTCAGCGGTTTCCCCGTCATGAGCGCCTCCATGAAACACGCTAAAACGCGCGGCACCCCGGAACCGTCGATCCCGGGGATATAGTCCATGCGCGGCCCGATGAAATTGAACGGGCGCACGATGGTATACTCAAGCCCCTGCTCGAACCCGTAGGCGTAAATGACGCGCTCCAGGAGTTGTTTCGCGGCGGCATAGCTCCACCGCTGCGCCCCCACCGGGCCCAGAATCATGGGCGAGGTGTCTTCGGAAAGCACGAAACGTGCCGGGTCATCAGCCGCCTCGGGCGCATACCGCCCAATGGTCTTTCCGTACACTTCAGAGGTCGAAAAATGAATGAGCCACTTCCCCCGGGCCGCGCACATCCGGACCACCTCCAGCGGGCGATTGAAATTAATATCAATGACATCGAGCGGGACCGTGGTATAGAGCGAGGGATTGCAGAGGGCAACGAGCGAGATGACAATGTCCGCCCGCTCGATGTGCTCCGCAAGCCCGGGTGTGTCGTAGATATCCAGGTGGACAAAGGTGATGTTGTCGCGGTCGAGCAGGCGCCGGATCTTGTCGGAGGTGATATCAATCGCGCGGATGTCGCGCCATGACTCGCGCACCAGTCGAGAAAGCAGGTGGGATCCGATGAAACCACCTGCTCCGAGTATGCAGAGTGATGTGGTCCGAGGGTCGCGCATGCTTACTGTTTGACAGTGAACTCGCCGGAAACCGCGAATACGGCATCATCCGTGTAATCATACACTTTGATCTGGCAGTCGGTGCCCACCTGATCGGCCGTCGGCGTCCATTTCATGGACGTGCTGTCGGCGGGATCGATGGACCCGCTCGCGAGTTCCTCACTCACGATTCCGTCCTCCTTGAGGAACCGGACGCCTACCGCGCTGACATTGTCATCGTTGACTTTCCACCTGACCGTGTATTCGGTGCCGACATCCCATGATTCTCCGCCCGAAGGATTTGTCACTTCGAGGGGATCATCATTGCCGTTGCCGTTGTCGTCATTACACAATGACCCCATCAGGACAAAACACAGGGAGCCCAGGCCCAGAATCGCTGCTATTCGTCTCACCACACCAACCTCCTTTTTCTCAGGGTTTCGGATGTATCTAGAACATGGTTGATTTCACACCAATTCCAACGGTCCATGACTGAAGGAAATCCTCCCAGTCGGGAGCGCCCCACTTCCCAAACGGCTCATCGTTGTATTTGTCGGCCCGATCGGGATCGTTCTTGCTGTCGTTGATCGGCAGCGAGACCGCCACGAATATGGGAAACTTGTCTCTCGAGAATTCCAGGCCGTAGTTGAGCGATGCGGTCCAGGCCTTGTGATCGGGATCCGGGAATGGATCATAGCCGTCAATATCAGTCGTTGCGGTAAAGTTGGGGACCCACGCCACGCCGAACATCCCGGTGAACGTGATGCCGAACGAGTGGACAAAGTGTTCGACTCCCCGGTAGCCATAGTACACCGCAAGCGTCAGGCTTGGCGGCGTATACGCGCCGAGCTTGTTTTCACCGTAGGGCTTGAAGACATAATCGAATCGCTTGCGGTCTTCAGCGGCCATGGCATCCAGCTGCTCATCCGTGTAGTCGAAATGCTCGTTTTCACCCCTCAAATTGAGCGCGACAGGATACGAAAACGTCAGGTCCCCTACCCACAAGCCGTCTTCCACGTCTCGTGTATACCCGAGCCCGAGGCTCAAGCCCAGGAGGCCGGACCCTTTCTGAAGGCTGGTTGGAAGGTAGAGTTCTTCGTTCTCTTTTCCCCGCTTGATATCGTACTGACCCGTCGGGAGTGTTACCGAACCGAGAATCGAATACTGCCCCTGCATGCCGAAATTCTTGGTGATATCGATAATAACGTCCGCAAGCCCGCCCGTCACCTCGGTCTTGTCGTCGTAGTTGGTTTGCGGCTGAAGCGACCCGACTTTGGAAACGATGGGGACCGTTGCCCCGAGAATGACCGTCCATGTCGGCTTCCAGCTCAGCCGGGTCTTCACTTGTTTCTGGTTGTAATTCTGGCCCATGGTGGCGGTGTACATGATCTCGGCATCGATAAGGCCGCCGGAAACGCCCTTGCCGATCCATCTCACGCCGCCGCCGCCGCCGCCGGACCCGCCGGCGCCGCATCCGCCGACACTCACCCAGGGAAGCATTGCCACGTCCGCGGCCGCGGGATCGAATGCCTTCGCCCTGCGCGCGGAGGTTACCCAGCACGCGGCCGCACAAGCGGCAACAGCCGCGAGCCCGAGTCCAACGATGATCCTACTTCTCTTTGACATCACGAGTACTCCTTCAATGCTTCGCGTTCAGTTCTGCGTGGCGAATTCTCCCGACAGCGCGTATGAAGACGGATTGATAAAATCGTACACCTTGATGTAGCACTCGTTGCTGACCTGATCGCCGGCCACTACCCAGTTGTACGACGTCGAATCGACCACCGCGATGCCGTGATCGAGAAAATCGGCATCGACCTGCGTGCCGCCTTCCAGAAACAAGGCAACGCCTACCGTCTTTATATTCGAGTCGTTCACCTGCCATTCGATCGTCACCGTGTCGCCCACGCTGAAGGCATCACCTGAATCGGGCTCGACAACGGTCAAGCTGCTCTGGGAAGAACCTGTCCCCTGGTTGCCGTCCCAGACATAGGGCGTGGAAGTAATGTTAAGCCCCTCGGCGACTTTCACGATCTCTTTTGTGGTAAGATCTATCAGGATCGCATCGGCTGTCTCCACGTCAATCACGCCCAGGGCGGAAACGAGGTTACTGTTATTGGTCCATTCCGGATCCTGAAGCTGCGCATAGGGCGACATCACAGGGATGAAATCCTGGACCGTGTTGGTATTGTCCACGATAAACACCACATCGTGCTGTTCAATCCGGCCTTCCGCGTTGGTTTTCGGGTATGACGGGTCCGAGACAAAGGAGCCGTCGAGGTTCTGCACGCCCTGGAAGTTAAGAAACAGCATTCTGTTCTCGTTATCAGGATCGGGCGATATCGAGGGATTGCACACCTGCAAGCCTTCGTTGATAAGCGTGAGCTGGTCTGACTGGAGATCATAGAACGCCGCATCGCCATAGCCGGTGGCAAGATATCTGCCGCTCGATGACAGTCCGCCGTTCATGGGATAGGGCGCAAGTTCGGATGAAGATTGCACGGTTGCGGATGCGCCGGAAAGCGTGACCTTTGCCTTGTAGGTCTTTCCGTCAACTGAAGCCAATTGTCCGGTGGTCACCAGAAACACGTCGGAGAAGATTACGTACAGGTCCCCGTTGGAATCCTGCCACCAGTGCGGTTCAACACCGCTTGCATCGACAAGGACCGGCTCCGCATTCTCGTCCAGGGCCTGTATATAGGCACCGTGTGAAGTGTTTCCTTGAAGCAGGGCATAGGCGACAAATCCGCCGTCCGGGGATATGATCGGACTGTCGGCGTTGATGTTGTCCTTGCCGGACGGTTTCTTGAGGAGCACGGGCTCGGGATCGGGCAGCGTGAAATCCACGAAGTACACCCAGCGCGTTCCGCCCTTCTTGCGCGTGTAAGCGAGCTTGACCGTGCCGCCGCCCACAAAACTTCCGACCGCCCCTGCTGATGCCAGAGTGACAGGGTCTTCGGGTGGCTCAAACTGCGTCGGCTGGTAGCACGACCCCAGCACGAGCGCCAGAGCAATCGCCGCGATCAGAAATACTTTCCGGCAAGATTTTCCATCTGACGGATTTTTCATGGATACGTACTCCTTACTTCGGTGTCTGCACGGCAACAGGAGACTTCACGTTCAAGGGAATTGGTTGTTTAACCAGTTAAACCGCGGCAAAGCACTCTAAGAGTTTCAGGCAAGTGTGCAAACACTCTGCCCGGCAGGACTGCTCGTGTAGATGCCCCTTTTCCCCTCGTGCCATGCTTCAAACGATAATCAAAACCAAGATTTGCAATATACTACATCTCTCTGCCATTTCAGGGTCTTTTTAGGCTTGCCAAAGCTCGAATTTCGCCAAAATGGTACGCCTAACTTGAGCAAAACGCGCCACTTACCCGAGACGGCCCTACCGGGGGTTCCTCCACCCGGCCCGCGCACCACTCCCGCTTCTTCACGAGTGCGAGCCGCTCCGATATGGACCTGCAGAACCTATTTTGGTATATAGTGGCGAGGGACCTCGACCGGAACGCTTCCGGCCTTTTCCCTCGTTGAGTCGGGGTACCAGAAAGACGCCTGAAGCACGATCTTAATTTAATTGATGCCCGACGTTTTCAGCCATTCGGGAACGACCATGCGCCGTTTTTGCGGCATGCGACGGAATGCTTCTTTGCCGGCCGCCGTATTGAGTGCGCTACTCATGGGACTGGCCTCGCGCTGCATCCTCGAAAACCCGACAAAACCCCCATTCCCGAACCCGCGTATCGTCGCGATGTCCGACACGGTGGTCTCGGTACACGACACAATTACACTTCATGCCGCGCGCTGCAAGGGAAGCGACTCGATATATGCCTATATCTGGTCACTTGACGGCGGCGCGACAGCTTTTCCTGCTTCTGATAGTGCGATACCAGCATGGTGGATGCCGGCAGACACCGGCGAGAACACTGTCCTGGTGAGAGGACTGGGCGTGAACGGAAGCGAGTCCGATCCCGACACGATCATTGTGACGGTCCGGCTCAATGCCCCCTCGGTGAAGATTATCACCGGTGATACCACGATACACGCGCATGACACCCTCGTGATCCGGGCGTCTGCCCGGGATTCGAACGGTACAGTGATCGAATGCCTCTGGTCAAGCGACATTGCCGGGGCGGACACGGCCCGCGCCGACTCGTTTGTCATGGTTCCCTCCCTGGCGGACACCGGCATTCGCACGGTTACCGTGCGCTCGCGTGACGACGATTCGCTGGTTTCCGCGGCGGATTCCGTTCGCATAACGGTTTTCGCCGGGCATCCCTGGATCGCGCCAGTCAACGACACCGCGGTCTCGGCGCAGGACACGCTTCGCGTGTGTATATCCGCGGGCGATTCAAACGGCGCAATCCAACACTACCTGTGGGACCTGGACGGCGGCGGATGGGACGATACACTCGCGGCCCCCTGTCGCAGCATCCCATACGGTGGCGCGGATTCACTGCGCGTGACAGTGGCCGCGGTCGATGCCGACGGGTTCACGGCGCCCGCGGAATTCATCGTGACATTCAACCTGGCACCCGCCATACCGTCGGTGTCCGCCCCTCCCGATACCGTATTGTTCCGGCTGCGAGACTCGACATTCATCCGCGGAGAGCTGGACTTCGCCTTCGCATCCACCGATCCGGACGGCCCCGATGACAGCCTGTACTATTCACTGTATCTCGGGCCCGGCCCGGGCTCGCTGTCCCGCATGTACGCCGGCCATGATACAACATACGCTCTTTCAAGTATCGATACCGGCCTGTACTACTGGCGCCTGACCGCGCGTGATATCTACGGGAACACGTCTTTGCGCGAAGACTCCATGCGCTGCATGCTGGAGCATGATGTGTGTTTTATCGGGCATTCGATTGTCAAGGGGCTGGGCGGCGCATCGGGGCACGGCGGGTTCAGGCAAAACGTCCTTGAAGGACTGCGGGACGACCCCGGCAGGTTCCGCGCGTTCAACGCCGCCGGCCCCCTTGTCACCGGCTCGATGGACAATGCTGACGACGATTCATGCTTGGCCGTATCGGGTGCCACCTCGTGGGAAATCCTCGACACACTCGCGCTCCATCCCGAAACCGAATCCGATATATGGGTGCTCATGGTCGGGGTCAACGGCGACATGTACGGCTACTGGGAGCGCTACTACTCGCGCAAGCTCATTGACTCCGTGCTCGTGCGCAATACGGATGCGTTTTTGTATATACTCGGCGGTCTGCCGCTTCCGGACACCGTGGCAAGCTACCGGCACACCCGCCTGTACAGCTTCAACGACATGCTCGACAGCCTCGCCGGGGCCAGGCGGGATGAAGGATACAACACCCGCTATGTCGATGCATTCTCTGCAGTGGCCCCGGACTCCACATTCGACTCAACACTGTTCGTCGATATGCTGCACCCCAACCAAGACGGGTACGATCGTATCGCCGAAGAAATACTGCGGGTGATGCGTGATGATTTCTGAGCCACGAAAAGCGGCTCTGATCGCGCGGCCGCAGCGACTGGTTCGCAATTACGTATCGGGAGAATACTCTTGTTGGATAGCAGGCCATGAAGAACGAGAATCGTAGAAAAAACCTGTACGCGCTTGTATTCGGATGCGCTTGCGCGCTCACGCTCCTCCTCGCGGCCGAGGGCATGGTCAGGGCGCTCGTTCCCCGCATTACCGCCCAGGGCCTTGACCAGGACCTGTTCTGCGACAGCCTGTTTGCCGCCAGCCCGGGATGGTGTCCCGGCAGCGCAGGCGTGTGTTTCGGGAAGACCGTTCGCATAGATCAAAACGGCTATCGCGCGATTGCCGCGCCTGACAATACTTCGGTCTCCTGGCTGCTTCTGGGCGACTCCGTGACGTTCGGTATCGCGGTCGAAACGGACGGCACGTTCGCCGGCATGCTCCAGCGCGCCCATCCCGATGCCGCGATACGCAACAGCGCGGTGGTTGCCTACAAGACCGTGGATTACCATGCAATCCTGCCGCGCCTGCTGTCGCGTCACGGGGATGCCGCGCGAGTCATCCTCTTCTATACGCTCAACGATATTTACAACAGGGATCAATCCCAGGTGAAGACCGAGATCAAGAACCCGATCATGTCCTTGCTCAGGAAACACTCGCGGCTGTACGTCTTCCTGAAAAGCGCGATTTCAGATCGCAGCAAGGCGTATTTCACGAATGACTACCGGCGCTACGACGACGGCCATCTCGACGACATCGACACCACCGCCGCAATGATTTCATCCATGAATGCCCGCCTGGATTCAGCGGGCATCGATTTCCTCGTGGTATTGCTCCCCTACGAATATCAGATTCGCAAGGCTGACCGGCCCGCGCTGCGCCGTCCGCAGCGCCTCATGCACTCTCGCCTGACGGGCCTCGGTGTCCCCTGCATCGACCTGTTCGACGATCTCCGGAATGCCTGCCCGCGCAGCAAAGACTGCTACCTGTACGGAGACGGCATCCATTTCTCCGCCAAAGGGCATCGCGCGGTATTCGAGGCGGTAGAAAAACAGCTCGCGCTCCCCTAGCGTGGTCTGACCGAATTACTTCGTGTGTTCGCGCCTTGGCGGCTATGCCTCGTTCGGGCCAAAGCCGGGCAGGAATTTCTTGTTGAATGCCTGCTGGAGCCAGATCTCCAGGGTGGCATATTTCGCCACTTCGGGGCCGGCGTCCTGTCCCGCAACAAGGCGGTCCCAGCAGTTCTTTGCCGCGGTGTTTCCCGTCAGATCCCCGTAGAGCACGTCTGTGCCGAACAGCAGGCGCTCGAAAAAGCCCTGGAAGGGCCCGGCGCGCATCAACGACGAGCAATCAATGGTCCGCCTCGGCTCATCGTACGGCACCCCGGCCGCGGCCAGCATTCTTCTTGCCCGGCGATACGCGCCGGCGCTCAGGGAAAACATGCGCGACCACGGCCACGGCACGCTGACAGGGACGCCTGTTTTCTGCCAGGGTATTCTGGAGAAATACGCGGGGTAGTTGTGCAAGAGAATGCGATTATACGTTCGCGAGTGAGTTCGCTGCGCATCCGGAATGGTCAGCATGAACTCCACCAGCGCGTTATCGTAGAACGGCATACGCACGCGCATAAAGGACTCATCATACCGGAAGCCCTGCCGGATATACCGGCGGCCGCGGTAACCGTAGGGATCGCCTGACGGGTCACGGGGCTGCCCGCGCATGCCGAGATATGATCCGCCGTGGATGCCGTCGCCGCCAATACCGTTCATGCACGCGTCACACATGCCGCCGAGGTCTTTGAGAAACTCATTCCCGCACGCATCGGCCAGACACAGCTCCCCGTCAGTGGCCCACACACCTTCCAGGGCGGCCCCAAGCCAGTGCCCGGACGGCGTCTCAAATACGTGATGGTCCGCGCCGGCAGCGCGCGCCACGCGCGATGCTATGCGAATGTCCGCGCAGCCTTTGCGGCCGAACGTCACCGCGGGTACCGGTGTTCGAAGCGAGCTCGCGGCGGCAAGTATGGCCCGCGAATCGAGCCCGCCGCTGAGCGTCACCCCGACGCGTTCCTCCGTGCCGCATCGCCTTCGCACGGCATCAACAAAGAGTTCTCCCCAGTGTTCGGCGATATCGCGGCCGCCCATTGCCCGTGAGCTTCCGGTTATCGAATCCCATGTCCAGTAGGTGCGCGATTCCGTTTTGCCGGTGCGCAGATCCAGGGTCAGCAGTGATGCGGGCGGAAGCACCCGGACCCCTTCCAGGAGCGTCTGCCCCGCCGTAAGGTAGTTGTAACGCAGG
Source organism: Chitinivibrionales bacterium (assembly GCA_014728015.1). Lineage (GTDB taxonomy): Bacteria > Fibrobacterota > Chitinivibrionia > Chitinivibrionales > WJMI01 > WJMI01. Next base: position 9,591 of record WJMI01000019.1, read on the forward strand.
AAGTCGTCCACGGCTTGGGCGCTGACCTTTGGCGAAAAACCCGGCAAGTCGAGAAACGCCTTTGTTTCAGAAGCCCATGCGAACCAGCCGGCCTGTTGTGTCCATCGGACATGGCGGAGCCCATATCTATCCGTTATGAGCGTAAGTCGGCGGCGCTTCGTATCGCAAATGGCTGCCGCGAAAAACCCGTCGATCCGGCGCAGCCAGTCCGTACCGGGATGGGCCAGGAAAAGGGCCAGAAGCAGTTCGGGATCGGTCTGTGCCGCCGTGCCGCGCAGCGTGCTCTTGAGCTCTTCCGGGTTGTAAATCTCACCGTCCAGCCACAAAAAGACCCCGTCCTGTTGAGCGCCGAGGCAATGCGCGGGAACAAAGCCGGGTTGTGAGACTCCCGCGCATACGAGCCCGCCCTCCAGCGTGCGCTCGCGGGCAGTCCCGTCGCGGGTTTCGATGAAGCTCCGCATACGCGTAAAGGCGCGCGTGGTATCAGTGACATCCGATTGCGCGGCGATTCCGTACAGTCCCGGCATGGCAGTGCTGTCCCCTGTGTCTGGCGCCCACCGGCATGCGCGGCTTTACCGGACGGTGAGCACTTTCGCGGCAAAGGATTCACGCGTGCCGCGGACTCGCAGCACGTGAAGCGAACGCAAAATACTAGGCGGGAGAGGAATGGTACGTTCCCTGTGATGCGCGGCGGCGATACGGCGCTGGATACAGCGCCTGCCGCGGGCATCGAATATCTCGACAATGACCGGGCGCGCGGTTTCCCATCCGGAGGGCAGTGTCAGGAAAAAACGTGCGTCTTGCATGCGGACACGGACGGTTTCGCGCGCCGGGAGCCGCCCGCGTGTCTTCTGTTCGGCAAGCACCTGTCCGTAGGTCACCGCCCCGAAAGCATTGAGCCGACCGTGGCCGTAGTACGGGTCCCATCCCTCGGTGTCCTCAGCCGGATCGCCGATTTGATCGTCGGCCGAACCCTCGATGATATCCTGAATCTCCCCGGGAGTACGGCTCGAATCCTGGGCCACGAGCAGCGATGCCACGCCGGCCACGAGGGGCGCGGAGTACGATGTGCCGCCGCTGGCCGCGTTGTAGGCGCTGTCGTTGTCGTGCTGTATGAAATACACAAAATTCCCCGGGGCGACGATATCGAGCGCATCGCCGTAGTTGCTGCCGCTGTCCTCGCTCTTGTGCAAAAACGAAATCGTCCTCGTATCATCGGGATCAGTGCTTCCCACGGCGATGACCTTGCTGTATCTGGCGGGAAAGGATATCGGCGTATCGTTATCGTTCCCGGCCGATACAACGATCGTGACATTGCGGGCCACGGCGTAGTCTATCGCATCTTCGACGGTCCGCGACCGGACCGGATTGCCCAGCGACATGTTGATGACATGCGCGCCGTTGTCGGCGGCATAGATGATGGCCTCGTACATGGCGGCAAAAGTCGCGCCTTCGTTCTGGAGTGTATCTGCGGTGACCACCTTGAGCGCCATGAGACGACAGTTCCAGTCCACGCCGGCAAAACCGATCTCGTTGTTCGCATTGCAGGCAAGAAATCCGGCCACCGCGGTGCCGTGACCCAGGGTGTCTTCCGGATCGTTATCATCATCAACAAAATCCCACCCGACCATATCGTCGATATACCCGTTGCCGTCATCGTCAATATTGTTATCCGGTATTTCGCCGGGGTTCGTCCAGAAGCGTCCTGCCAGCTCCGGATGGTTTCTCTTGCATCCCGAGTCGATAATCGCCACGATAACCGCGCTGTCTCCCTGCGCGTACGCCCACGCTTCGGTCATGTCGATATCAGCATCGTCCTCGAATATGTCCCTGCCTTCAAAATTGTTGCCCCCGTCGTTGAACATCTGCCACTGCGCAAAGAAGTTATAATCGTTGGGACGGATCGTGTCGGCGGCGAGGGCGTGCGGCGCGCACCTGCGATTCAGCTCCGCGTATTCGAAATGCCCTGATTCCGAGTATGCCTTTACCAACGCGCGCGGATCGCGTGCCGGCGAAACAGTGACCTGGATGAGCCCTCGTGGTGCAGTGGAAGACGGCGACCATGGGCGCAGCTTCCGCACGGGCCCGCCTCCGTATCGACGGTTGAGGGCATCGAGTACGGCAAACGCAGATTCGCCGCCGGTCCGCGCATTAAGGCTCACACCGGTCTTCAGCTTCGCCAGGATGCCGGCGCTGGCAAGTGCATCGCTTTCATGCGGCGCGCGACTATCCGCCCGTACGCTCACTGGTCCACACAAGAGCAATACGGGCAGGAATAGCATTCTCAACGGAAAACAGTTCTTTCGCACGGCATGTTCCTTCATTCGAGCCTGAGAGCGTGCTGCCCCTCTTCCTGTCTCAAATCACTGTCTCGCAAAGAGGTGTCTATACCCCCTAAATGCAATATATCGCAAGAATGACCGGAGCGGGCGGACAAATGCGGCTCGGCTTTTTAGTATTAACCCGCCCATCCGCACGCCGCAACTCAGGCAATTTCGCGCACGGCAAACACCTTGAAACGACCGGCCCGGCCTATCTTGCGAAGGCGGAGATCGTTGAGCGTTCCGCTGTAAATAGCATGCAGCACCGGCGAAAGCCGGCGGCTTTCATCGGTCAGAACGAGCATTCGTATCCCCAGGGCATAACAGTCACTGATGAAATCGTTAATATCGTCTACTGCAAGCTCGGGATACACGCGGCTGTACCCGTATGCCGCAATCCGACCCCAGCCCCCGTTGTAGAGCGGACGCGGCGAGTCAAAGGCGGGAAAGTAGATATCGAAATCAGTGGCAAATACCTGCATACCACTTCGCACGCCATGCAACGCGACCAGTTCCCCGACCCGCCGATACACGTTCCTGTTCTCGAATATCCGTTTCACCTTGGGAACGTCTCTTCCTGCAAACATCGCGGCAGCCGCAATCAGAAGCACTGCGGGAATGATATGCGGCGCATTGCCGGAGCGGGGCACGCGCCGCCGGATAATGCCAGTCACTTCTGCGGCAAGCATGCCGGCGAACACAAATGAAATGGGCACCACCAGGAGGACCGCCCGGGGGCTGGCGCTCATGCCGAACATGAGCGCATAGGTAGCGCAGAACATGAAACATATGCCGCTTGCCATCCTGGCCGGCTCGCCTCGCGCCCGGAGAAGCATGACCAGGCCGGGGATGGATGCCAGGCCGAGGCGTGCGGCCCCGCCCCCGTAGGAAACAACGAAACGCAGCGGATGGGAGGCGATCAGGGCGGGAATCGACATCCCGGACGGCAGTTCGCTCACACGGTGCCAGTTGACACCATACATCAGGTTGTACACGTTGATCCCGTGACACGTTTCAAGAAGGCCGTGGCCGGTTGCCGCGTTGATTGCAAACTGTGGTGCGTACACCGCAAGCATGGCCACGCCGCTGATCAGGATTCGCAGCCAGTGGCCGGGACGGAATGCGAACACGGCCACGAGAAAAAGCACACCCGCGACCAGGGCATGATATCGCCACAACGCGGCCAGGCCGAAAAGGACCCCGCCAATCACATACACGCCGGTCCGTCCGCCGGTTTCGCGGGATGCAACGAGCTGCCCGAGGATGATTGCCGTGCCAAGGGTAAAAAAGCCCACGGCGCCCATGTCCGCACCCGCCGTGAATACATAGTGGAACATGCGCGGGTAGAGGGACACCAGTATCACCGGCACCACGGACCACCAGCCGGGCATCATGCGGCGGCAGAGCCAGAAAGTCGAAGCCAGGACCAGGGCGGCACAAGCACAGTTGAGCAGGTAGGAAAAGGCAACAACATCCGTCAGAGAGGCGGCCGCGCGAAGCAGGAATGGATACCCCGCGGGAAATGCACCGCTGTAAAGCGATTCGGGAACATGGTCAAAGAGATGCATGGCAATGTACCAGTTCCCCCAGAAATCATTCGTCGATACAAGGAAGCCTGTGGATATGCCCAACACAACGCCGAACGCGACATATAATGCGATATACGCCGCGGCCGTGAAAGACCGGGGATACCAGGTGAGCATCTTGATCATGAGGTGTTCTCCACGCGCGGCGAAGCGCTCACGGAAGAAACGTCTGGAGTACGCTGTCTATCCGCGCGCTCAGCCTTGTCGCGCCGGTGTAGTTCAAATGGTTGCTGTCGAACGCATCGCCTGCCGTGTAGTCATGTTGGCCGCCGGCATGGGCATCATAAAAATGGAAATAGCTGTTTTGACTTTCGAGCGTTTCGAGCCGGGAAACGATCTGGGCATAGGTGGTCCATGACGGGCCGTACCGCCCCATGTGGCTGGTATTCGCATATGCCGGGCTCTGCGGGAAATTGACGACCAGGAGGTGAATCGCCCGCGCCGATGCCGAATCCGCGAGCGCCTCGACTGAAACGAGATTCTCCGCCACGATTGAATCACTCAGGCTGTAATCCCCCTGTTCCAGCGGCGCGCTGCCCCAGCTTTCGCCCGTGTAGCGACGTTGCAGGAATCCCAGCGTATCGTACCCTGTCCATGACGATGAATCAAATGCGCTGATTTTGCTCTTTATTTCGCCCGGCAGGGCGGTACGCCAGAAATCGTTGCCCGAGTCGAACGCATACCCCTTGCTGTCATACAGGCCGGTCATAAACGGCGGCTCCTCGGTAAAATCCCGATCCAGAAAGCCGGGATCGAGCGCCATGCCGATTACCTTCAGGTTGTCTAAATGCGGGAGCGCGTAGTTTCTGGCCACGGTCACGCTCGTGAACGGATCGCTTCCCTTGGTAGCCATGGAGAGCATGCGCACGCTCGACACGAACGCGGGGTTGACTCCATGATATGCCGGAGAGCTCCCGAAAAACACCGCATCGATTTCATCACGATACTTCCACATCAGCTTGAGTTTCTTTCCCAGAATATCCTGACCCGTGCACTGTATGGGCAGGTCGTATTTGGCGAAGTCGGCATAGGGATCGGGGAGTTCGGCAACCTCGGCCGGGTCTATCCACAGCCACGGATCGCGCAGTCCCCGCCCCCGCGCGACCGGCAGGTACGCGGACGTTTTCAGGTTGATAAGATATACCCGGTCGTCCGCATCCGTGGTGCGCCCCTGCGCGACGGCCACGGCAAAATCAGGATGGTTGGTGTATTCCACGTGGTTCCACGAATCAAAGCCGGAGGGCGTCTCATACCAGGAAACCACGTGCTCATCGCTGAGCAGTTTCGAATTGCACTGGAAGATGATCTCGTGCAGGCCATAGGAAGATCCCACGACCGAGCTCGTTTTCGAGTATCCGAAATCAAGCAGCAGGACATGATCGGTGAATTCCACGCTCGGAGAAATCGACACGTTGCAGGTCTGCGGGTTGTCATCCCTGCCGTTGTACGGCGCGCGGAAATACAGAAGCGTGGTATCGCCCAGCCGCAGGTCGACCAGCCGCGCGGCAGTGTACCCCGTGGCAAGGAAACGCCCGTCACTGGACAATCCGCCATGGTACGAGCCGTCATCCCACAGCACGTGGGCATCGCCGTCAAATGACATGCCGGTGATAGCGTGCTTGTATGTCTTCTCGTTGTGCCACCCGGCGCTCGAATTAATCGACGCGCCGTCGGAATAGACAAGAAACGTGTCGGCCGATGCCGAGTCGGTCCACCACCGGGGAATGTACGCCTTCCGGCTTGCGGAAGTCGCGAGCGCATTCTGCCCGGCGGGGTCGAATGGACGGACGATAACCCGCGAGGGGCTGCTGCGGCCCACCCCCTGGGTGCTGTACGCGATACGCGATCCATCGGGCGAGATCGTCGGATGAAAGCTCAGCGAGTCGTCCAGCACGAACGGCGCAATGTCGGCCCGCATGAAATCGACGGCATACAGCCGGGTACGCGCAGTGGTGCGCTGTACAAATACGAGTTTCACGTTGGCTGTTCCCACGAACGAAACGAAATCCGATTTCTCCGCCGTCCGGGTTACCGAAAGAGAATCCGGGACAGTATCCACGACCGGGCCGGCTGAATCCGGAACAAAAAACGCGCCCAGCACGGTGCGGAACCCGATCTCATGCATGCGCACCTTGGCCGGGGTCTCGTAGGGACCCAGGCGCCGCGCGCTCGCGCGCAAGTATGCCGTGCCCACGTCGAACGCCCCCCCGCGGACCGGGCGCTCCCACGAGGATTCGAACTCTTCGAGCGCGAGATGCGCCGGGCCGACCGGGTTTACCGCCAGGGAATCGTCGTATGCGCCCAGCCAGTCGTTGACCCATTCGGCAACATTGCCGCTCATGTCATACAAGCCGAATGCGTTCGGCTGCTTCAGGCCCACCGCGTGCGCGCGGTTGGCGGCATTATCGAAGTACCATGCATAGGTGGCGGCATCGCCGGGCGAATCCCCCCAGTAGAAATCGGCTGCGCTGCCTGCCCGGCACGCGTATTCCCACTCCGCCTCGGTAGGAAGCCGGAAGCCGAAACGGTCGTAATGAATGGTCAGGTTCTCCAGCACGTAGGGGCAGCTCTGATCGTCCGCGCAGCACGCGGTGTAGCTGTATACCGTATCGTATCCTTCATCCTTGCTCCGCGCATTGCAGAACAGGACCGCTTCGTACCACGTGATGTCAAACACGGGAATACTGTCGCCCGCATCGACATAACCGCCCGCAGCCGCCGGATCATGACCCATCAGGTCCCGGTAGTGCTTCTGGGTAATCTCGAAGGGATCCATGTGGAAATCATAGGTGAAGGAAACTTCGTGCACGGGATCTTCTATCCCGGCCACAGCCGGGCCGCTGTTCGATCCCATCTCGAACACGCTGTCCCGCGCGGGAACGAGGATCATCGCATCGGGACGGGCGGCAAACCGGCCTTCGATGCTCATGGACCTTCGGGCCACGATGACAAGCGGGTTTTCGGTAGACTGCGTATCGCCGAACCACCCGACAAATACATTGCCGCTGTCCGGCGCGGCCGACAGTACCACCACGGCGCCCGGTTGTACGCTCGAATCCGGCGGTATCATGGAGACGGTGCCCTGCCCGTCGGGAGCAACGGAAATGGTGACTCTATCTGAGCCGACCGGCGGGAAGTCCCGGCAGCATGCGAGAAACAGCAGGCACATGCCGGCGACAGCGGTTCTGGGCACAATAGAAAAACGGGTATTCATCACTAGGAATACGTGAATCCGGCGGCATTATGCCTTTCGCGCCACAATGACATCCTGAAAATTCGTGTTCGTCGTCTCGCGGCACCAGCGGCCATACAGGACAGGTTGTTCCACGACCAAACCTGCCGCGGCGTATGCTTCCAGAAGCCAGTCTTCTTCAAGACCGATATTGAACTCGGGGGTCTTCAGGCTTACCGTCCGGTAATGCTCACCGGTGTATTTCATGTCGAGTGACGTGGTCCCGGCTTCGATGCGGGCCGCCGAGTGGCCGTTGATCAGGTTCGCCGTAGCCACGCACGTCCCCCCGCGCTTCAGGACACGGCATAACTCTTCCAGGTAGTGCTTTACATCAGGAGGAAGCATGTGCGTGAATACCGATGTGAGAAACGCGAAGTCAAAAGCTTCATTCTCAAAGGGAAACCGGTAGTCAGCCGGCATGACGGACCCTTTTCGATTGTACATCCTGTTGTAGATATCGGCATGATGGAACCGGAAATGCGGGTATCGCGACGTGATATGCCGCGTGCACCAGGAAACACCCGCGCGCACGATTTCCAGGCCGTGATACCGGGCATCCGGCGAAAGGTAATCGACGAGCCCGACCGCCATCCGGCCCATCCCGGAGCCGACATCGAGCACGGCATCATCGGGTTTCAGGCCGCAATCTTTGAACAGCGCGCTGAAACGCTCCCCTATCTCGCGATAGTTCCCCCTGCCGGTAAACACCTTCCACCGCGGCGGCACCAGCGGATCCCGTTTTCCGGAAAGCAGGTCGGCGGCCGTTGCCGGAAGATGATACACGAACCTGCCGGCGGGCGTATTGTACAGCCACCGGGCGAACGAATTGTTGTAGAACGTTCTACTCAGCGTATTCATATTTCTACGCGCCTGAAGCAGCGATGCGTTTTGCCGCACCGACAAGTTTCTGTATCCCGCTGCGCCGTATGACCACCCTGCTGGGCAGCTCCCTGCATCCCAGATGCTCCTTGAAGCTCGCTACTCCCGGGCTCCCGCCGCTGGGATTCATGTCGAACCAGTGGTATCCGCGCGCCGCGGCATCGCGCATGATTTCGTAGTACATGTAGTGGTTTGCCCGGATGCCGAAATCCTCCCTGGATGCGGCGGCATGCCACGCGACCGCGTGGGTATTCCAGTAGAAGCATATCACGCTGGCAAGCTGCCTGCCGTCGCGCTGGGCCGCCCACAGCACAATGTGATCCGACTGGTTCTCGCGCAACGCCTCGAAGAGCCGCCACCGGTAATCGGTAGAAGGTTTGCGCCACCGATGCCGGAGCTGCCGGTATGAGTCGAAATGCCGCCGCCAGTCTTCCACCGCCCCGGCCCGGCCAACGACCACCCCGCCGCGTTTTGCCTTGTTCACCGCGTTGACATGGCCCCGGGACCAGCGAGCATATACCGGATCAAACCCCTCCCGAAGGTCTACCGCGTGCGTGTTGTCAGTGGCGCTGCCGGGAATATCGATTTCTCCCAGCAGCGGATCGTAGGGATTCTCCCGCCAGATGAGATTCGGAAGCCGCACCAGATGCGCGGCCGCCGCCCGGGCGTGTCCCGCGTTCAACGAATCGGCGGTGACCCAGCCGCCGAACGTGCCTGCGGGCGACGATACAAGTCGCGTTATCCCCAAACGCAAGCGTTTGCGGCACATCGCTACCACCAGCGCTGCGCCGTCGTCAAATGCAATCCATACGGGCTCCGGCATCACAGCGCCCCGGGTGTAGGCGGAAAATGCTTCGGCCCACATCGGCGTGTGAAAAAAAGTCGCATACGGACACGCTTCGGCGGCACGAAGCCACTCATCCCGGGTTGCCGATCGTGTTTCCGTGATTGCCGCGCTCATGCGATTTTCTGGCCCCGCCCGTTTCCGTTACACCGCGGCATCCACCCGCTTCCGGAATGCCGCGATGTCGAAATCCGGATTGATGTTCGTCTTCACGAATTCCTCAAGCCCGGCATAATCCCTATCACCGAGCCGCCCGTGCAGGCCGCGAAGGTACACCGGCGCCGCATTGCTCTCCATGCCGAGGAACAGCATGTCAAGCCAGCTCTCGCAGTTGCAGATGGTCGAGCATGAAAAATCGATGTCACGTCCGAACCGGGCCTTGGCCGCCTTGACAGTCTCCGCGAGCGCATGTTTGAGCCCGCGGATCGAAACAAGCTTGCGCACGGGCACGTGCGCGACAGCCGCCTTCAGGGGTACGTTCATGGGACATGCCGAAATGCGTCCTTCGGGACTCACCCGAATCGTGAAGAACTGGTTAAAGCATTCGATGCACGAAAACGTTGTGTGCCTGCGCACGCTGTCAAAGGTATGCATGACATGCACGCCCCGTTCGCGCAGTCCCTGATACGTGCACTCGAATTCCTCGAGAAGATCGTCCCGCAGGAGAATTGAAAGCGGCCCGTCAGGCGGCATGACCGGCGTCAGCGACAGCACGATCGAGGGCGCAACCCGATGGATCCTGTCGGCCAGCTCGCCCAGACTGCCGAGATTGTTTTTGGTAACCACCGTGTTCACCGCGAGTTCGACACCGTTCATGGCTGCATCATCCACGATAGCACCGAGTTTGTCGACCACGCGGTTACCATCGATGCCCCGCGTTGCCCGGTTCACGTCGCCGGGACCGTCAACGCTCACCACGAGCCTGTCGATATACGGGAATGCCGGGACAGCCTTGTGCGGCTGCGTCCCGTTGTGCACGATCCGGATAAAGGGATTGAAACGTGATTTCAGGTCCCGCACGATATCGGGAAGTCCGGCAACCAGGGTCGGTTCCCCGCCGGAGATATTGACTATCTTGGGAGCGAATCGCTCGAGGCCGGCGGCGATCCGTCTATAGTCGACACGTTCGTTCGCGCCGGCAGGACGCATGACGGTGTGGTCGCAATACGTGCACGACAGGTTGCACCGGTGCGTGATTTTCCACGTGCATATCCAGGCAAAGTTATCCCTCGCCATTCGACGGCCCCTTGCTGAAAGCCGAGTGCAGCAGCCGGTTTACCGTATGCCATGCTTCCCTGAAAACAATATACAATACAAGGAGATAGGCGCCTGTGCCCGCGGCGCCGGCGGCCAGGACCCGCGATACATGGGCCGCAGGAGATCCGCCCGGCACAAGCCCTGCAACGGCAAGCACTACGCCAAGCATTGCCGCTCCGCACGCCACGGCGGGGACCAGCGATCGCAGATAGCGCAGGGGTGACAGGCCCACAACGTGTTGCGTAACAAACAACACGACCGGAAACAGGAGTATGGCACGGATGAGGAGCGCCCAGCACACGCCCATCATGCCGAATACGCGCCCGATAAGCACCGCGGCGCAAACAGTGACCAGCGCGAGAAGCGCCCAGCCTACGCGAAGCCAGGCCCGTCCCTTGGCGATCCAGAGTATGCCCGGATAGCTCGTGAACGAGTAGAGAATTCCCACCGGGACAAGTACGCGCAGCGGCCCGGCCGCGGGGAGCCATTTCGTGCTGGGCTTGAGGAATGTCACGGCATGCATCAGGTCCGGCGCCATGCCGCCGACCAGCACCAGAAACGGTGTCGCGGCAATCGAGACCACCACGGTGAGACGGATAAACCACACGTTCAGGCGATCGTTGTCATCCTGGAAACGCGACAGGGCAGACAAGGCGACGTTTGCAAGCACGACACCAAGCGCAAGCTGCGGCAGTGTAACAATATCGTACGCCACGCCGTAGACACCGAGCGCTGTCGCCCCGAATGTCTTGCCCACCACAAGGTAGTCTACGTTGCGCGCGCCGTAATCGATGATGCGCTGGCAGACCATGGCAACGCCGAAGGCGAACAGGGGAAGGGCGCGCTCAACCGCCGTGAAATATCCTCCGAACCACGGTCCGTTTACAAAGAGAAGCGTGGTCGACAGGCCGAAGAACGTAACGGTCCCCCAGACGAGCGACCAGACGCCAAACCCCGCAAAGGCGAGGGCGAGAGAAACGGATGCCCCCGCGATCGCGCCCGCGACTTCGATCCCCGCGAGACGGCCGTAGCGGAACCGTCGCTGGAGCATCGCCCGGTGCACGACCGAAACACCGCTCACTGGGACCGCAATCGCCCCCACCCGTATCAGATCGGTCAATTGCTTTTCCCCAAAGAATGATGCGAATACCGGCGCGAGCACGAATGCGATGCAATACAGGCCCATGCTCAAGACAAGGTTGAGCGTGAATACCGGCGCCAGCTCGGCTTTGCCCAGTTTCTTTTTCTGGACTATCGCAACACCCAGGCCGGCCTCGTTGACAAGATTCAGGACACCCAGCACAATAGTCACATAGCGTACCAGGCCGAAATCGTCCGGGTCCAGAAGATTCATCAGAAGCACGTGAACCACGAACACGAACGCGTACCGGATTGCCTTGGCAAGACCCACCGCCATGCTCGAGCGCGCCGCTATCCTGCCCAAACCTTCGCCGGCACGCGGCACGGGATCGAATTCCGTTTGCGGTATTTGGCTGGTGTCAATCATGCGAGCACCGCCCTGTATGCCCCGGTGATTTCCTTCACGCGGACACGGATATCGTGCCGCGCGGGGGCGACCGCAAACGCCCGTTCCGCCATGCGCCGGCGCATCCCGGCATCGCGAGCAAGCCGCGCGAGGTTCTCGGCGAGCATGCCGGTATCTCCCTCGGCGCATACCAGGCCTGTTTCTCCGTGAGACACTATGTGCGGGATATCGCAGTGGGTCGTGCCGACCACCGGCACGCCGGCAAGCAGCGACTCTATCACGCACACGGGCGCGCCGCCCTCGGTATCGCCGTCGGGCGCCGTGATGCTGGGCGCGAGGAGGATATCGCTCGAGCCGAGCAGTTCGAGGTACCGCCCGGGATCGACGTAGCCGTGATACGTGACGCGTTTCCGCATGCCGGCCCGGGAAAGAATTCGCTCCGTCACCCGCCGAAACGGTCCGTCGCCAACGATGTGCAGTTCCAGGGAAGGCGCCTTCCGGGCCGCATCCGCGAATGCCCTGACCGCGTGCACGGGGCCCTTCTTGCGTCGGGCAAGCCCGACATACAGTACTCGGACAGCTTCGGAAGATGCGTTTCTTTTTGCATGGCGCCGCACGCGTTCAGCATCCGCCGCCTGGTATATCACCCTGATCTTATCGCGCGGGCATCCCAGCGCCGCGATACGCGATGCCATGTGCGGACCCTCCGCAATGAAAAGCCGTCCCAGATCAAACAGCCTGAGATACCGGCGCTGCCAGGCGCGCCGGCGCGCCAGCTTGTCCACGTCGACCCCGTAGAACGTCACGACCAGCGGCAGCCCTGTTGCCCGCACGAGATCGATGCTTCGCCAGGCCTCGGGCGCGAAATGGCCGTGCAGCAGATGCGGTTTCTCACGACGGATCATTTCCAGGTAAGGTCCTGACGGGTACCTGGCGCGGATGCGCGCCAGGAGCATGCTGAGCGAGGCAAACATGCCGTATGTATCGAAAACCGGGTACACGCTGTCGAGCGGGAAGAGATCCCCATGCTGCCGGTACCGGCACAGCACGCATGCATCACATTCGGTGTTGCAGGCAATCTCGTTGTGCATCCACCCCTGGGTGAGGGGAAGATAGGAATTGATGAGATGCGCTACCTTGATTCGCATGGTTCACCCGTCGAAAAGCCCGGCATAAATCCGTTCTATCGCGGCAAAATGGCCCGCGTACGAGAATTTTCTGGCAAGCTCCCCGCGTGCCGAACGGCCCATCGCGCGGCGGCGTTCTTCATTCGATATAAGCTCGACGACCCGACGCGCGGCCGAGTCGATATCCCCGTGCGGCACGAGATAGCCCGACATGCCCGAAGTAAAGCATTCGGCCACCCCGCCGCTTGCGAACGCGACAACAGGAACTTCCATGGCCATGGCCTCGAGCACCACGCCGCCGAGGCCCTCCTGCCAGCGGGGAACGTGCACGAATACGCCGGTATGCGCAAGCAACCCGGGCACCTCCCAATGCGGGACCGGTTGGAGCACGGACACCGCGCGCTCGAGATCGTGCTCGCGTATCATGGCCATGACGCGATCGTAGTATGACTCGTGGTGGGGCGCCCTGTTCCCGAGAATCACGAACTGCGCGCGCCCGGGAAGGTCGCGTTGAACGCCGGCGGCCAGCCGGACGAAATTGTCATGGCCCTTTACTTCCACGAATTTCGCGATGCTGAGCACGCAGATGCGCCCGCTGTCCAGTGCCGGGTGGCGTTCGTAGCGACGTTTCGGATCGAACACTGCCGGGTCGGGGCCGGGATTATACACGGTAGATGCCCTGGCGCTTTGACGGCCGTAGTACCCCCGCACCGCTTCGGAGATGCATACGACCCGATCGACAAACAGCGCTGTCCATGCGCGGTACAGCACGCGGACCGGGGCGCGCTCGAGACTCACCCGCAGATGCGCGACCGCCCGGCATCCCGCCAGCCGTGCCGCCGGATAAAACGGCATATCGATGACATCAGAGAAGTGCACGAGCCGGATGCCGTTTCCGCGCAGATACCGCACGAGGGCGGGTACAGCCGCGACGGTGCTGCAAAGGGATGCCAGAAACAAGGCCGGTCTCGCCGGGGAGCGCAGCCGGGCGAACGGGAGTATCTTGACTGTTACGTGAAGATCGCGCAGGCGCGCCGCCAAGGAGCCCTCGCCGGGAAGCACGGCATGGACGTCCCGGCCGTGACGGCCGCTGAAATGCTCGATAAGCTTGAGCGTGCTTATCGGCATGCCGGTATCCAGCTCCGTAAGGGAGCAGAAAAAACAGAGTGCGCGTGGCTTCATAGAGCTGTCGCGATGCCTGGTCCGCGCGCGTGCCCGCCGGCGCGGCATCGCTGGTTATTTAGCGAAACAGTCGGCAACGTTGGTGACCGCGTGAATGACATCTTCCACGTCGCCGTCGCCGAGTTTCGGCGACAGCGGAAGCGACAGCGTCCGTTGCGAGATGTCGGCCGCTCGGGGAAACCGGTCCGGCGCGAACCCGAAACGCTCCCGGTAGTACGGGTGCAGATGGACCGATACGTAGTGTACGCCGCTGCCGATGTTTTCACGTGTCAAGGCATCCATGAATGCATCTCTGGTGCATTTCAAATCCGGCAATGACAGGAGCACGGTATACAAATGCCGCGCGTGCACGGTGTCCGGCTCTTCCGGCGCGGGGGTGCTCAGCGGCAGCTCCCGGAACGCATCGTCATAAGCGCGCCAGATTTGCTTTCTGCGCTCGAGGTTCTTCTCGATGTCCGGCATCTGGACCAGTCCCATGGCGGCCTGGATATCCATCATGTTGTACTTGTATCCCGGCAGCACGACCTGGTAGTGACGGAACCCCTCGTCGGAGTACCGCGCCCACGCATCCTTGGTCATGCCGTGCAGGCCGTACGTCTTGATCCGCGCGGCCGTCGCATCGTCGGCGCACGTGACCATGCCGCCCTCGCCCGTAAACAGGTTTTTGGTGACATAGAAGCTGAAGCAGGTCATGTCGCCGATAGTCCCGATCTTGCGACCGTGATACGCCGCCTCGATGGCATGCGCGGCATCTTCGATGACGAGAAGCTTGCGCCGGGCCGCGATGCGGGTAATGGCATCCATGTCGCACGGCCGGCCGGCGAAGTGCACGGGAAGGATGGCGCGCGTGCGCCCGGTGACCGCCGTTTCGATCTGCGACACATCGATATTCTGTGTTGCGGGATCCACGTCAACGAACACGGGCGTTGCGCCGGTATGCAGGATTGCATTCACGGTCGCGCAGAATGTCATGGGCGTGGTGATGACCTCATCACCGGGGCCCACACCGGCCGCGAGCATGGACAAATGAAGCGCGGCGGTGCATGAGTTGAGCGCCAGCGCGTGCCGGGCGCCCGTGTACCGCCGGAACTGCTCTTCGAATGCGGCGACGCGCGGCCCGGTGCCGATCCAGCACGAGCGCATGACCTCGGTGACCGCATCAATCTCGCGCTGGGTCACCGCGGGACTTCCGAATACCAGAAATTCCCGGCGAACCGGTCGGGAGGGGGAATACTGCATGGGCCGTCCTAAGGAATGATAAGCAGTTTCTCCACGGCCGAAGTGCTGTTCGTGCGGGCCGCGCAGAAATAGGTTCCCGGCGTGAGCCTCCGGCTCGGCCGCCAGCTGAATGTCCACTCGTGCCGGTTCTGGCTCGCCGGCGACAGCTTCTCAACCAGAGTCCCTCTGGCATCATAGACATGCACGCTTGACTGAGGGGCCAGCTTCCTGATGACAACTTCGGCGTGCGCGGCATCCGAAAACGAAAAGGGATTCGGGTAGACCTCCATGCCTCTGTTTTTCGTGATAGTCTCCGCGGTGTGGCCGAGATCATACCGCGACATGCCGTTATCGGAAGCTACCCACAGATACCCGCGTTCGGGATCGGCGCTCAGGTCAACAATCGTGTTGGATGCCAGCCCGTGGTTCTGATCGCGTACCAGCATGGACTTGCTTTGCCAGTCGTAGCGGATAAGCCCGTCGCCCGAAGTGCCCAGCCAGACAAAATCATTCGATTCGGCCTCGACCGCGGTCAGGTTTTGCGGCACAATCTCATCTTCAACGAGCGAATCTGTTTTCGCATCGTAGCGATACAGGCCCTTGCCGGTGACAATCCACGTGAGCCCGTTCTCCGTCGATACCATGTCCAGAACAGTCACGAGGTTTGTAATGAAGCCGTGTACCGTGATGTCCCCCTGCAGGGGCTCCCCGCCGTCATGGCTGAAAACCAGCAGCTGTCCCGATTCGCTTCCGGCAAAGATGGTGCCGTTCACATCCGTGTTGAGCGCCACCACATTCTCCATATAGTACTGCGATTGGACCGGTTCCTTGGCGAAATAGCGGTAGTAGGTGGTCGCAACCGTATCGGGCGGGTTCCCGGGATCCCGGTAGCGGGGGTCGTAGCAGACAAGGCACCCGGCGGGATTCTCCCAGCTCGATACCCACAGGTAGCCCGCGGAATCCAGGCAGAGGGCATCGCATTTTGACCACGGGTCGCTCCATCCGTCACCCTCAAGCAGACGCCACCCGCCGAACCCCTCGTGGGCGCCGCCGTAATACCGCCGCCATTCGTTCCTGTCTTTGTCAAAGGCCTTCACGCCGCCGCCCGGCGTCCCCACCCATACATCGCCGTTGTTTTGAATGGCCCCGCCGTTGAAATTCTCGTTGTCGCCGAACGTTCCGATACCTTCGGTGAAATAGCTGTTGTATATCCTCCAGCTCTCACCACCGTCATGGACCCCGACGCCTTGCCACCAGAGGTTCTTGCCAGGGGTGATTTTCGAGAACATCCAGACACGTCCCCATTCGTCGTTGAAAATGCGGTTGATACTCTTGAATGTCAACCCTCGTATCCTGTGCTGATGGAGGGAGTCGTCAAGGGACCATTGGTAAAAATAGTCGTCCTGAGTACCGATCCAGCACGTATCGCCATCCGTCCTGATGCGTGTTACCATGCTGGGCAGACCGGCTACCTCGACACTGTCAAGATAGAGCGTGGTGGAGTCCGCGTGCAGGATGTGCGTGCCGTACACCGCAGCGGGCACGCTCATTGGCACCACAGTGCCGTCCGTGACCACGAAACCGGTCACCGGCCGGGAGGTTTCCTTCGTTGTCCAGATTTCGCGTTCCAGGAGGTTCACCCCGTCGAGGCGGTTCCCGGCGATGTTCAGTGTCGCGATACCATCCTCACACCCGAGATACAGCGTGTCGTCATGAACCAGGAGAGCATTTACAATAGGTGATTTCAGATCGCCCAGCCGTGTCGCGTTTTCGTCCGCCTCGCCCTTCCCGGGGTCAAAGATACTGAATCCGTTGAGGGAGCCGACCAGGAGATAGCGCTGATAAGGGTAGAGCGCCCGGATTTCCCATCCCGCGGAGAAATAGCCCGTGTAGGTCGTATGAGCACCCCCGGCCCCGATCTTGTACAGGTAGCCTTGCCGTGAACCGGCCCAGAGATTTCCCTTTTCGTCCACTACCAGCGTGGTAAGCTTCAAATCGGGGAACCGGAAGGCATCGTGCGCCAGCTCGCCCGGACTCCCGTCAGCCGGCATGCGATACAGCCCGCCGGTCGTGGCAACACTGACGGTGTCGCCCCGGCGCGCAATGTCGTTTGCGGTTATGACCGAGCCGTAGTTCTTGAAGCGCTGGAATCCCCCGCTCTGCACGGCCCACGCACAGAGTAGTGCCGCGGCAATGCCGCCTGCATATGGGCGCATTCTCATAGTATGATTACGGTGCCTCTCATGCATTATTTGCGCGAGCAGGAGGGTCGAAAACGGTGTGCGTCCCCGTGCGTGACAGGGCCGGCGCGTATCGAAGCACGAGTTGGTGGAGCTGAGGGGGATCGAACCCCTGACCTCGGCATTGCGAACGCCGCGCTCTCCCAGCTGAGCTACAGCCCCAACATGCACCAAAATACATAAACGACCGGCGGCCTTCAAGCGCGGGGGCGCCAATTCCGCGCCCGGTCATGCGCGAAAACGGCATGCTGTTGACTTGCCATCGGAACCAATATATCATTAGGTATCGGCCGGTATTCTTCCAGCCGGGCATGCACCAGGAATCCGATGCCATGCAGAAAAAGCCACACGAACTGCCCATGCACATGTATCACCGGATCTACCGGTTCGCCCAGCGCAACGTGGAGCCGGACAGGATCGCATTGACTCTTGATCTCCCGCTCAGAACGGTGCAGCGCGTGCTTGACCGTTTCGCGCAGGCACAGGAACGCGGTGAAGAAATCCATCAGGGCGGCAACGGCGGAGACCAGGGTCAACCTGAAACATTCCTCGACGTGTATGTCGTGCCCAAGGTTCGCTATGTGGTTGCCGACATGTCCGGCTGGATTACGGCCGAGCATCGGGAACGGTTGCGCGAGCAGTTGAACGAAGTTTCGAAATCATCATTCAAAGTAGTCGCCCTGCTCATGCGGGATGCTCTCGCCATGGACGAAGAAGGGGCTGAAGAGCTCGTCTCCTTTCATGACGGCATGCGCCGTCGCGGGCGCTATGCCGCCATTCTCGACCCCTCACGGCATATCGAGTCCTTTATCGGCACATACGGGCTCGAAGAGAAGATACCCGTTTTCGGCACGGAAAAAACGTTCGAGGACGAGGCTTTTTCGACCCGGCGCGCGGCCGGGGGACGCTGAGCGCGCTTCGTATTATATTCCCTACTGCATACGGCCGTTTTCACGTACGCGGACCCGGTTTATCCCACGCGCATGGCTTATATCGGCATTGGTTATCAAGGCAGCGACCCCTCGTTCCTCAGGAACCTGGTCGAGAAGCACATCGCATGGCTCAAGGGAGACCGTGTTCCGCGTTTCTACGGCGATAACTTCATCGTGCTCTACGACTCCAACACCGCGCGCGAATTCGCCGGCAAGTGCAAACGGGCCGCGCCCGAGAATTCGATTCTCGTGTACCCGATGGACAGGCCGATTGAACTGTAGCCGCCAATCACACCAATGATCCAATTCGGCGACACACTCGAGCCCGACAAAGTCCTCCAGCTTCTTTCTTCATCACTGCCTTACTATCTCGCATCGTGGCACGATGACGGCCCGGATGCCGGACTGTTCGGCACGGTGGATCCCGTCTCGTTCAACATGCGCAAAGTTGGATCGTCGTCGCCGGTCATCGAGTATGTCATGCGGCCGCACGCGCAGATCCTGTGCATCCTCGCCGTCCTCGTTCGCCGGGACAGTCCCGCAGGCATTGACGAAGGGCAACGGGAAGAGCTTGTCGAAAAAATCACAAAAGGGCTTCGGTGGGCCTGCGACACGCACCTGACCGGTTCCCGGGACGTCGAGCCTTTCCTGGGCCGCAAGCGATGGGGAGAGAACTGGCGCAGCGGCCTGTGGGCCGGCATGCTCGGCATGGCTGCGTTCTTCGCGCGGGATGCCCTTCACGCGGACCTGTTCGCGCGCGTCTGCGCCGTGCTGGCGTTCGAGGCTGACCGGTTCATCGGCGTGCTTCCGCCCAGCGGCTGCGAGATTGACACGAAAATGGAAGAGAACGCCGAAGATGCCATGGCCATGGCATGGGCCGCCAACCTGATGCCGGATCACGAGCACGCGGCACAATGGGAAGAGTCACTTCGGCGATGGGGCATAAACATCGCCAGCAGCTTCTTCGATGCGGCCGACCACAAGCCATACTACGGCCGCTCGGTTGCCAAATGGGTGACCACCCGGACATTGTATCCGGACATGACAGCGGAAAACCACGGTTTCTTTCATCCGCATGCGCTCACCTATGCCGCCTGGGTGGTGCTGGGCATGGCGGCATACGCGCTGCACGGGCGCGAAGAGCCGCTGTTCTTCAGGCGCAAGAACCACCAGGACACGTTTGACGTGCTGCTCCGATTCTGTCTTCCCAACGGCATGCTCTACGAGCCGGGCGCCAACGATCTGCCCCTGTTCGTCCCGCGGCCATTTGCCCTGGCATGGGGATTGTGGAACAACGATCCGCGGGCCGCGCACATGACCGTGCGGCTGCTCAACTGGATGAGTTCGGTGCTGGCCGGGAAGGGCGCGGCCCCGACGCCCTGGGTACTCGGGTTCGAGGCGCATCACGAAGGTTGGGAGCTTCTGTTCCAAAGCCAGGTCGGCTTCGAGCTGGCCATGCTCGCGGTCTTACCTTTTGCAAAGGAAGCCCGTTTCTACAGCTCCGGTCAGATAGAAAGCGCGGTCGACACGTGCCAGATATACCCCTACGTGGAAGTATGCTACCGTCGCAATACCCGGGCGACACGGAGCGTGGCCTGGAAAGCCCTCGGCAAGCACCCCATTGTCGGATTCAGTGTCCACACGTATCCTGAGCTCATCGTTCCATCCAGGGCCGCCATGCTCGGCATTCCGTCAACCGAACCCGCGATCAAACGGTGGGAAGTCGCGTTCCATGCGGACCGGCTCCAGCGCGAAGGGTTTGACACATGCGGGCGTATCCTCTATTTGGGCGCAGACGGCTTGGAGGTCCTCCACCGTGATGTCCGCGTGCTGACCTGGGGTGATGACGGCCTCCTCGTATTCGATCAGATCAAGGCCGCCGCGCCGGTCCGGTTCGAGGAGCAGTACCTGTCGAACGTGCACCTGGCAAACGACCACTGGACGAACAACCGCCTCGACCTTTTCAGCGGCTCGCTGCGCGAAACCATAAAGACCGCGAGCACTACCGGCCGCATACTCAGCTGCCCCTCGTTCTGGGCCAGTCTCGAAGCTCAGTTTCTCTTCCAGTTTGTATGGGGGCGCTCCAAAGGATTGTATTTCCTTCCCGGAAACGGGCGCAACGCGCCCCGCTACTGGAAAAACTGCCGTCTGGACATGCTCGGCGTGCATGTCGAGCAGCAGGAATGCGGGGCCGGTGAGACGCCCTACGAAGTCGGATTCTACGTTGGCGCGGGCAAGGGGCCCAAACCGTTCAAATGCGCCGGCTCATGCGGGGAGTTCTTCAAAGGGCTCGTTATCATGGACGGCAAGAGCACGGTCGGCCTGAGCTGACCGGTCAGGGACCATGACCCGCATACAGGACGTTCTCCTTCAGTACCGCGAAATCTGCTCGTTCTGCGACAGCTTTGACGTTCGTGTCCGCACCGCGTTCCCCTCGCAGATAGCATGCCGCCCCGGGTGCGCGCACTGCTGCACCCTGAAGACCGTGTGCGCGCTCGAGGCATTCGGCATCAGGCTGCACCTGAAACGCGCGGGATGCCGCCTCGTTCCCGCAGCACAGGCATACACCTCGGACGGCGAACCGTTGTGCCCGTTTCTCGCGGACGGCCGGTGCGCCGTGTACGCGGCGCGCCCGGTAATCTGCCGCACCCACGGGCTCCCGCTCGTGGTGCCGGGCGAGAAAGAACCCGACTGCTGCCCGCTCAATTTCACGGCACACAGCGTGCGAGCGCTGGACACATCGTACCTGCTGGATGTCACGCGCTTGACGAAAAACCTGATCCGGCTGAATATCGCGTTCTGCATGCTGCTCGACGATCGCGGGCTGTCCGGCATGCGGTATCGCATGACCGATGTACTCGCCGGCGCGCTCCCGGGCGTACTTCTGCGTGCGGCCGCGCTCTCCTGAGTGGTGTACCGCATGGCTGCCGGGGAAATGTATTTTTTTTTGTCGGAGAAATCCACGCTATCTATGTCAACCAGCTTGTACGAAGGACCACCCGATGGCATCCGAAATCATGAATCGCATCCAGGAAGACATCAAGATCGCGATGAAGGCCGGCAAAAAGGACGATCTCCTGGCCCTGCGCACGCTCCTGTCGGAAATCAAGAACCTCGGCATCAACGAGCGGCGGGAATTGTCCGATGAGGACGTGGCCGCGGTTATCGCCAAGGCGATCAAGCAGCGGCGCGACTCGATCGAGCAGTTCAAGAATGGCGGGCGCCACGACCTTGCCGCGAAGGAGCAGGAACAGATCGACTTGTATACGGCCTACCGACCCGCGCAGCTCGAGCGCGCCGAAATAGAGCAGATTGTCGCAAAGGCCATTGCCGACACGGGCGCTTCGAGCAGGAAGCAGATGGGGATGGTCATGCAGCAGGTCATGCCGCAGGTCAAGGGCCGCGCCGACGGCGCGCTCGTGAACCGGATTGTATCGGAAAAACTTCCCTGACATGCCCCTCAAACTTCCCGCGTCGGGCGCATGAGAACGCTGGTCTATCACGCCGGCGCCCTCGGCGATTTTATCACCATCCTGCCCGCGCTCGCCGAATGGCGCCGCCGGAATCCGGACTGCACGCTGGTACTGCTGGGCAGGCCGGCCTTTGCCCCGCTCGCCGCGATACCGCCAGCGCATGTATGGGATATCGACCGGGCGGGATACGCGCCGCTGTTTCGCGAGAGCGGCAATCTGCCCCCCGCACTGGCGGCATCACTCGGCTCGTTTCCCAGCGCGCTTCTGTTCGCGCGGGACGATTCGCCTCTAGTCAAGCACGTGCGTGCATTCGTGCCAACCGTCCATCACCAGCCCCCCTTCCCGGATTCCAGAATCCCGATCGGCGCGTACCGCGAATCCTTGCTGCCCGGCCCGTTTGGAGTGTCGCGCATACCGGCGCTGCCCTCCGGTTTCTCGAGCCGCGATCAGGCCCGTGAGCTCATCCCGCCGGGACAAAGAAAAAGAACAGTCGTGATACATCCTGGCAGCGGAAGCGCGCGTAAGAACTGGCCGTTCGAGCGGTTCCTTGCGTGCGCAGGCAGTTTCAGATCGCAGGGGCTTTCCGTGGCGTGGATCGCGGGTCCTGCGGAGGAAGCGTGCCCGGTTCCGCCGGGCGATATCCTGCTGCGAAACCTTCCCCTTCCGGCTATCGCGGAAGTCTTGCGGGGAAGCTGTCTGTACCTGGGCAATGATTCGGGCATCTCGCACCTGGCCGCGGCCGCCGGCTGCCGGTCGGTAGTACTGTTCGGCGCATCGGATGCCATGGTCTGGCGTCCTGCCGGACAGCATGTGACAGTTGTGTCAAACACACCCGCGTGTTCGCCGTGCCACCCCGGAACGCGGCCGCAATGTGACAACAGATGTATGCACGGAATTCCGGCGGATCAGGTGCTTGAGGTAATCCGCGAACTCCTGAACGCGGACAATCCGGGCGATACAATCTATTTTGCGTAGTATCGCAAACCGCTGCCGGCCGGCCCCTGCTGCCGGCAGAATCATCCTTTCGAGGTCACGCGCAATGCCCGCCTTTACCATAGATCAGTCAGTCTGCACGTTTTGCGCCGGATGCTCGTCGGTGTGTCCCCGGCAGGCCGTGATGATCCGCGACGATTGTGCCGAAATCACCGATGCCTGTACCGGCTGCGGCCATTGCTTCCAGTTCTGCCCGGTCTCCGCGGTCACCAGGGTCGAAGGAGACGCGCCGTGAAATACGATGCCGTCATTGTGGGGGCCAGTGTCGCGGGGCTGTACCTGGGAATGCGCCTCGCACGCAACCGGTGGCGTGTATGCATTGTCGACCGCCGCCGCGAAATCGGCCTTCCCGTGCGATGCGCCGAGGCCACGGGGAATCGGGCCGAGCTGGCCCGGCTGCTGCCGGTTGACGAGGCCTGGATTGCCCGCGAGGTTTCGGGCATTTCGGTCCAGCTCAACAGAACAACCGTTGTCCGGCGCGACATTCCTGATGCAGGCATAGTGCTGAGGCGCGACACATTCGAGCAGTATCTCGCCCGTCTGGGTCTCCAGCACGGCGCAGAACTGAGGCTGAACACTCCCGCAGTCGGCCTGACACAGGACGACAATGGATATACGGGAATTCGCCTCGAGGATGGTTCCCGGATTGAGGCGTCGCTGATTGCGGGCGCTGACGGTTGCGAGAGTCTTGTCGGCCGGTGGGCCGGGATCACAGGCCCGCTGCATCCCGCCGAAGCATTCACGGCGGCGCAGTACACGCTCAAGAGCGATTTCTGCAATGACGGCCTCATGCATTTTTTCGTAGGGGCCGGAAACATTCCAAGGGGATACATCTGGGTATTTCCCAAGGCCGACGGGCTCATTTCGGTGGGCGCGGGTTTGTACGGCTGCAACC
This sequence comes from Chitinivibrionales bacterium, assembly GCA_014728015.1. Classification (GTDB taxonomy): domain Bacteria; phylum Fibrobacterota; class Chitinivibrionia; order Chitinivibrionales; family WJMI01; genus WJMI01. The sequence goes on from WJMI01000019.1 coordinate 33,256, forward strand.
ACGATCTGCCCAAGGCGGGCTGGTACCTCGATCGCTTTGTTTCCAGCCACCTCCCCGAGGTGAAGCGCGGTCCGAAAAGCGCCGGGTGCGTGCCGATCGCGCTGTGCCCGCACGCGCTGTGCCGGAAAAATGTCATGGTGGTCGGCGATGCAGCCAGGCAAGTCAACCCGCTCACTGCGGGCGGCATCATGAACGCGCTTGAAGCATCCCTGCTTGCGGCAGAGAAACTCCTGAGCTCGCGGGGATCCCTTGAAGCGCGCCTCCGGAGTTACTCCAAAGCATGGTACCGCCGGTTCCGGCTCGAACAGAAAGTGTTCATGATGCTCAAGGAAACCTATCTGGGCCTTCCCGACGCCGGCATCGAATCGGTCCTCACCGCGGCATCGTCGGCATTTTCAGGATCGGTTGACCGTTCCCGCCCGTTCATATTCCCCTACCTTCGGCTCCTCGGACTCGGCATCCGGTTCCTGCCGCACCTGCGCCCGCATCTTCGTATCCTGGCCGGCTAGAGATTCCGGCTGCCCCGCATCCCAACAGCCCGCCATGCCAGGGCGGTATGACTGGCTCCGGTTGAATAGACTGGCTTCATACACGTATTTTCAGTAGCCCCTTTATTGTCGAAGCGATGCAAGGGGCACACTACTTTCCAGAGGAGATACAATGGCGCCACACGTTGATATCTGGGCCAAGACCCCGTATCAAGTCGCCGACATCGGCCTGGCTGACTGGGGACGTCGGGAAATAGAGATTGCCGAAAAGGAAATGCCCGGCCTCATGGCTGTGCGCGAGAAGTATGCATCGGAGAAGCCGCTGGACGGGGTCCGTATCAGCGGATCGCTTCACATGACTATCCAGACCGCGGTGCTTATCGAAACCCTGAAGGCCCTGGGCGCATCAGTCAGGTGGGCATCGTGCAACATCTTTTCCACGCAAGACCACGCGGCCGCGGCAATCGCCAAAACAGGCACGCCGGTGTTTGCCTGGAAAGGCGAATCCCTTGAAGACTACTGGCCGTGCACGTTCCAGGCGCTGATCCATGACGGCGGAAAAGGACCGCAGCTTGTCGTGGATGACGGCGGCGATGCCACGCTCTTAATCCACAAGGGGTATCAGCTCGAAGAAGGCGACGACTGGATCAGGAGCACATCGGAGAGCCACGAAGAAGAAGTCATCAAGAAGCTGCTGGTCAGGGTGCACGAAAAAAAGCCCGCCCTGTGGCACGATATCGCCGGAGACTGGAAAGGCGTATCCGAAGAAACCACCACGGGGGTGAACCGGCTGTATCAGATGCAGGCGGCGGGCAAGCTTCTCGTGCCCGCAATGAATGTCAACGATTCGGTGACCAAGTCCAAGTTTGACAACATCTACGGGTGCCGTCATTCGCTGGTCGACGGGATCATGCGGGCGCTGGATGTCATGATCGCGGGGAAGGTCGCGGTGGTATGCGGCTACGGTGATGTGGGAAAGGGCTCGGCCGAATCTCTCGCCGCCCAGAAGGCCCGGGTGTGGGTGACCGAGATCGACCCGATCTGCGCGCTCCAGGCATGCATGGCGGGGTACAAGGTGTCTACCGTGGAAGATGCCCTTCCGTACGCGGACATCTATGTGACGGCCACGGGGAACTGCAACGTGATTACCGCCGAGCATATGGCCGGGATGAAAGACCAGGCAATCGTGTGCAACATCGGCCATTTCGACAACGAAATAGAGGTAGACAAGCTCAACGCTTATCCCGGTGTCACGAAAGAGAACATCAAGCCGCAGCTCGACCGGTACACGTTCCCCGACGGTCATTCTATCTATATGCTTGCCGAAGGACGGCTCGTGAATCTGGGTTGCGCGACCGGCCACCCGTCGTTCGTGATGTCCAATTCGTTTGCCAACCAGACCCTGGCGCAGATAGACTTATGGAGCAATCGCGATTCGTATACGCCCGCGGTGTACCGGCTGCCCAAGCAGCTCGACGAGGAAGTTGCCCGGCTGCACCTTGGTAAGCTCGGCGCGAAGCTCACGAAGATGACGCCGAAGCAGGCGGGGTATGTCGGCGTGCCGGTCGAGGGGCCGTACAAGCCGGAGCACTATCGGTACTGAATGAGCGATTGGGTCGGACCGGGGGTAATTCTTTTATGTTCAACATGTTATTACTACTTCGCCCCCTGGTTTGAACCGCTTAAGTCTTTACTCGTAAGAAATACA
>WJMI01000305.1 GCA_014728015.1 Chitinivibrionales bacterium
CTGCTGTTTTCGAGGACAACTTCCTTTGCATCGCCATCATCGGCAATCGTGATCGAGCCCCAGTCGGCGGATATATCGAGGGCCGGGAGGAGAACCGCGATAATTGTTGAGCACAAGGTTTTCATATGTATCACCCTTTCGGGAATGCGCGCGAACCCCGCGTAGGGGAATGACAGCGTCGTGCCCCTACGCGGATGATCGCATCATGTTCTTCAATTGACCGTAAACACCTGTCCGTCCCCGGCCTCAACATCAAACGTTTTTTTCGTGAATCCCGCATCGACCTCGAGGGCAAATGCGTGGTTCGAATTGATGCGTATGGTAACGGGCGCGCCTGCCGATGAACGCGCATCGGCAATCATGTCGAAAGTTCTGCTCCAGTTCTTGCCGTATTTCAGGTTGCGCAGGCCGTGCTCTTCAGTCCAGCGAATCCGCCAGGTCACCTTGTTTGCCGGGCAGTCGACCATGATGCCGATAATCCGCTCGATGAATGTCGAGATCGGAGTAATCGCGCTCCAGCCCGCCATGCCTTTCATCGAGCCGCCGGTTGGACACGGACCTATTCCGTTCTGCCAGTAGTTTTCGTACACCGTGCTGTCACGCTGCCACGTGCGGAACATGTGGTCGTGGTGGTTCATGATAATTTCGTATGCCAGATCATCATAGCCGTACTTGTAAAGGCCCCAGGTGACCATGGTATTGGTCGGAATCCATACGCCGCCCGCCCAGTAATCGCCGGTCTCGCTATAGTAAGGATTCTTCTTCCCGGTTGAGGGAATCATATGCGCGGTCTTGAAGTTCCCGGGATCCTGCAGGGCCGACACGAGCCAATCCGCCTGGTCGGCGGAGGCGATCTCGGAGATGAGCGGCCAGTATGAGGCGAGCGTCCATGTCGTCTTCTGGTCGCCGCCCCAGTAGCGGTGCATATCGGTATAGAAATGGTCGGTTTCGCTCCACAGCATGCCGTTGATCTTGTCTTTGAGGTAGTCGTATTCCGCTTTGAACAGTTCCTGCCGGCTGGTGTCGCCCATGACCGCGGCGAGGCGGGAGATGACAAGCCCGTTAAGGGCCTGCTGTCCGGCCAGATCGATGATGCGCGGTCCGGCAGAGCGGTTGTCCATGCCGTTGCCCCCGAAACTCGCGCTGTACAAACCTTCGGTGTAGCTCGACTGGAGCCGCTTCACCGCGTAGAAGTACTTATGGCAGAGCGGAAGTGTTCGTTTGAGACGGTCCTTGTCCGCGGTGTGCTTCCAGTGAATCCACTCGGCGAGCGGAATGATAGGCGACTGGATACGGTATTCGCCCTGGTGGTTCCACTTGTGCGGGATATAGCCGTCCTCATCCATGCCGGCCCAGAGCTGATCGATGCCGTCCATGAAGTCCACCACGAGGGGGTGCGCATCCTGCACGTACTTGGCAAACAGGCATATCCACACCTGGTCCCACGTGAAGATGAAATTCCCGGAGTGCATGTCATCGAAATGCGAGCCGCCGACGGGCCGTGCCTGAAGGCCGAGATCGCCCATGCGCCAGCAATCATAGTAGAAGTCGATCCATCCGGGATGGTCGGCCATGACCGGCTCGGGAAGGTCGTCGCGCCAGTCACCGCTGTGATCGCGCCGCAAATCGATGAAAGGAGCGGGATCGTGGGGGCCTGTCTCAAGAAAGATCTGAAACATCCTTCCCGCGTGTGTTTCTATCGAGCCGATAGTCACGCGGTCTCCCTTCTTGACAGACTTTCTGTACATGGCATAGTCGACGCCGCCGCCGCGCAAGGTCTGGCTGGTGCGCTCGTACTCGTTCATCCACGACGGAATCTCCGGGTAACTCGCTTCGTAGGCAATGAGAACATCCAGGTCGCGGTTGGCCGTGAAATGCAGGAAGTCCCATACGTAACGATACGCGTACAGCTTGTCTGCCTGCATCACGCGGATACGCATGTAGTCATCCGGGTCGTACCCGCTCCAGAACGCCTGGTACTCCCATTCCTCGTCGGGATGCAAGAGGTCCCCAACCCGCGGCCCGTCGGTAGGCATATGTATCGTGATATCGGTGGAGTTCTCGCGCACCAGGTCGATGATCGCGGGCTGGGCCCTGACAAGCGTCAGCAATCCCGAGAGAACCACCGCGGCCCCTGCAGCCATCCAGAATGATGTTCGATCGTGTATTACCATCTTGATTTCTCCCTCTTCGTGCCTGTTATCATTGCCTGACCGCACCTGCCTGCTTAGAATAGACAGAGCCGCGTCGTGCGGGTTGCCTTCCCGGCGGATACGCGAAGCAGATATACGCCTGAGGGCAATTGCCGCTTGCCGATTGCGTAATGCCGCGAGCCAAGCCCCTCAGTCGACCAGACTGTTTGCCCGTTGAACGACACGATCCTCAGGGCGTGCGGCAGAGCTTCGGGTGTGGACACGCGAACCATATTCTTCATTTGCCGGACAACCGGGGTGGTGATCCGGGCGGGTGTGATCACCGGTGTTCGACCGGCAACGGCCTCTCCCGCGCCATCCCAGAGCGTGTAGTAGCAGCCCTCAAGATCGGCGCCGTCACCGCGCACAATGCGTGCGGCGAAATGGTTGCCGCCGGTGGACTCGGCATGCTTGAACAGAAACCTGTTTGGCCCGCGATACAGAGGGAACTCGACACTCGACTTGATCCGGTTGCCGTCATACCCGAAGTCATCGAAGACCTTCTCGCCGTTCACCCACAGCCGGACGCCGTCCTTGTAGCGAAACCCGACCCTGCCGGTCTGATCCGCAGGGCTGATTATCGTGATCGAGTAGTACGAAAGGAAATTGTCCTTCGAGTTATCGTCCGACCACCAGCCGTCGGCATCTTCGGCGATATTCCATGTGCAAGACGTGCCGCCGACCGTAGCCTGGTCTCCCTTGCGGGGATACAGATCGGCTTCGCCGGCGATATGCTCCGCGGTGAAATCACCGCTGAAAGGCAGCAAGCCTGATCCCGAACCGTTCTGCACCTGCAGCCATCGCGTGATCCAGTCCGAGGTGAACGGTTCTCCGGTGAGTACCGTGATACTCGCGCTGCCGTCAAGGCCGCTTGCAGCTGCGGTCACCGCAAACGGACCGTCACGTTCGGCGCCGGCCGAGAACATGCCGCTACCGTTGATTGTTCCTCCGCCGGAAGCGCTCCAGGAGAAGCTGCCCGGCTGATGTGCCAGAGGCTGGCCGAATTGATCGAGCACGACCGCGCGGTAGGGAATCGTTTCTCCCGGCGCGCAGAACCCGTTTGCGGGTGTCACCTGGATCGATGTCGCCCGCGGGCCGTCGCCGACATTGAGATACACGAGGTAGCTTCTCTCCTTGGCCGCATTCGCCGCCGACAGGGTCACCCGGGCCAGGTATTCGCCTTTGGCAAGCCCTGTCGCGTTCGCAGTGTGCTTCATGACCAGCGCCTTGCCCTCGCGGACCGCGCTCGAAATGGTGAGCCATCCGTCACCATCGTGATACTTGACAGAAGCTGCGGGTGGTTCGAGATTGCCTATGCCGCGGTTCAGCACGCGCATGTCCTTTGATGCCTTGGCGCCCTGCGCCGCATCGATGCACATCTTGTGGGGCGAGAGAAGCATCGCCGGCGCCAGCAGATCTTCGCACCCGTCCGGACACACAGCTTCGGCATCGAGGTCGGTATCAACCGTTCCGTTGGGTTCCTGGCCCATGGCACGGAACTCGTCCCAGCCGATGTGTTTCGACTGCCACCACCACACCGGGTCGGCCGGATCGAGCACGTGGTATGTGTTCCGGTCGAATACCGTGCCGTTGATCTCCCAGTATGTCTCGGGGATCTTGGATGAGATTCCGCCGCCGGCAACGATCCCCCATCCAATTGGCCCCCAGATCTGGTTTTCATAGCATTCGTACCCAGTTTCAATCGGGACATCGTTTCGATCGGAGAACCCCATGTCGATACCCGCGCTTCCGACCGAGTTGATTCTGATGATGTTCTTGTAGATCTTCACCTCATTGCCCGCGATGATGACTATCTGCTTGTTGCCGTAGTCCCTGTCGGGCGATGTTCCGTTGTTGCGGATGATGTTGCAGTGAATGGTCGCCGCTTCGCTGATCTCATGAAAAAAGCCGTGCGCCACATTGTCTTCGAGGAGATTGCCCTTAACGTCGATGTACACATTCGCGTGGTCGTTCCACAGCCCCGGCCCCCAGTTGTTGTGGGCCCAGTTGCCCTGGAGGGTCATGGTGGTGCACACGGAAAACTTTGTACCGCCGGCCGAATGCCCCCAGTGACAGCGGCAGGTGTCCTTGTCCGGGTCCCAGTTGTTCCAGGCTATTTCGTTATCAATCACCACGCTGCTGTCATGATGCCCGGCCAGTCCATGCTGGTAGTTGTACCACACGGTGTTGTTGATGATTCGTGCCTTGCCGCCGATATTGATGCCCACGCCGCCGTTGTGGTGCACGTCGCAATTCTCGACCACCCACCCGTCGGACTCGGCAAAGGCGAGGGCCGCCCCGCCGCAGTCTTTCAGATAGTTGTCGACAAATGCGGGATCCCGGTAGTTGCGGATCTCGAGGTTCTTGATCTTTACATTGTCTTCGAGGTGCGCGGCGCCCGCGTGGATCGCGGTCCGTACCTCTTCTTCACCGTCAAGGATAGCCCCGTCCTCACCGATAAATTCCTGGCCCTCCTTCGGACGGACTGTCTGCTGGCGATGGATGCCGCGTTTCACTTTAAAGACCGTGTATGCCGGGTGGCTGTTGGCCATTTCCTGGAAGTTATCACCGACATTGATGGTCACCGTGTCGGCGGCAAGTCCGCAGGACACCAAGACGGCAATGCAGAGAATCGGCATCGGGTATCTCATACGTATCTCCCCCTCCTAATTCTGAATACAGACCCGGGCGTTCGTTGCGCCCTCCGAGGTCTGCATTCTGGCGATATAGGTGCCGGGTGCATACCCGGCCGTGCGTACATCAGAAACACTCCGCAGAGTAGTCCTCGTCAACTGCCTGCCGCCCATCGACAGGAGCGTGAAGCCGTATGATGCATGAGCACCGCGGATGTGGAGACGGCCCGTCGTGCTGAACACCGAGTAGCGAATCGAGGAGGTTGCGGCCATGAGGGCTGCCGAAGCGAGTTTCGGATTGCGGTCTCGCATCATTTCTACCCCCTCTTCGTGTGAACCTTTTTCTCCTGCCCGAAAGATAGAGGCAAGGGCCCTGATTCTCAGGAATCTGTGGTATTTAAGAACTGCAGGACTGCATATTGGCCCCAAATGGGCCCTCCGTTTCAAATCCGCACATTGCGGACAGGCAGAAGGCCCTGTGTTTTTTACTCTGTGATTGACAGATTGCGGATTGGGTAGGCTCCGCGTGCACACCGGGTGCCGTCTGCGGTCACAGGTGCATCGCGAAGACCGCTCGTTGTACCTGCCATTCTGCCCCGAAGGTCGTAGATAATCGAGGGGCGCGCGCTGGCAAGGCCGCCTGTACCACGGAACAGAATGTGCAATGTTGTTGGCGCGCTGCGTGGCCGCGTGTGCTCGACTGCAGCCTGGGGAGTCACATCGACTTTGATATCTGCATTGCAGTCAACTACGCTGTTGGCATCGAATCCGAGGGTCTGGGTTACATCGCCCAGCGAGTTGAGTTCCTGGCCAACCCAGGAGTAGAACGGTTCTCCATCGGGCGGACAGTAGAAGTTGTTGTCGACCGTGATGTTGTATTCCTGCGGTGTCCAGACGCTCGTGTTCCACTCGCCGATGCTTGTTGTAACGGCCGCATTTCTCCAGTCGGCGAACACATTGTCGTGCACGTCGATGTTTGCCAGGAACCCCGTGCGGTCAGGCATGTTGCGGAATTCGACACAGAAACCATTGCCGGCAACATAGTTGTTGAAGCACTCGATATCCTGCGACTCCATAAAACAGATGCCGGCTCCCGCACATCCGGTTACCTCATTGTTGTACACCGTGCTCTTTGATTCCGGGTTTATCTCGAGCCACATTCCGGGTCCTTCCCAGTCGTAGCTGTTGCCCCGGCAGTTGCGGATTGTACAATTTCGGATTGTAAAGTTTGTGTTGAGCGCATCGAACCACCAACCGGGTCCCACGTGCCCTTCACTGAGGACGTTATCCACGATACAGCTGTCGGTCTTGAGGAACTTGTTGACAGCGGAATTGCTTACGCGTTCCCGGTTGAGGTTACCGTTGCGAATAGTGACATCCTTGATAAGGATGCCGTGCGCATAACAGGCGACCAGCGCGTGCGAGTACAGATCTTCAAAGAGGCAGTCGCGCACGACACATTTGTGCCCCCTGATATTGAGCGCGAGATATACCCGGTTGAATGTACACGCCTCGACCACCCATCCAGTCGATGTGTTAAGAACCACTTTGTGTTCGATTGAGTCCCCTTCATTCCAGGTGAGCTCTTCGAACGCGAACCCGCGGATAGTGACCCAGTGGTTCCCGCTCTTGGCGCCGTTGTCATCGACACCGGCCCAGTCTGCCGGAACAAAACCGATTTCCCTGATACCCGAGCCGTTGAGCACCGCGCCGTGCGGCTCTTCGGATTCGAAGACAATTGGAGCTTCCGGTGTGCCTTCACCGTGGACCCGTACCCGTTCCTGGTAGACACCGGGCTTGACTGTCACGATGTCGCCGGGATTCAACGCGACCTCACCGGCTTTGCGAATCGTCTTGAGCGGCGCGCCCAGGCTTCCGTCAGCTCCATCGTCGCCGTCCGGTGACACCCAGTAGTGAGCCGCGTGAACGGATGCGAGAACGCAGACCACCCACAAACCTGCCAGCCCGACATATCTGCACAGAGAATTTCGCGTACACGGATTCATGTTTCCCCCCTTTGGCGGTAGTTTTGGTTCTAGGCAGAAGATAGGCATAAGGGTTGCATTTCTCAGATATTCATGATATCTTAGAACCGCAGAAATGCACATCTGTCAGCCCATGTGTTGAAAGGAGGCTGGTCTTGGGGCATGCCACAAATGCAGCAGAGGCAGCGGAACGGCTTCGGGCGCGGCTTGGGCCGGGCAACGCGGGGCGTATTCCGACAGCTCGAGAACTCGCCAGGGAGTTCCATATTGCCGAGCGGACGGCGCTGAAGGCACTCCGGCAGTTGCGCGACGAAGGCCTGCTTGAGTTTTCCCGCGGCAAGCGGCCGCGCGCGGCCGGGACACGCAGTGCGCACAAAGATACCGCTGCCGGCCGGTTGTTCGAGGACCTGAAACAGGCCATTGTGAAAGGCGCGTACCGTGCCGGTCATATCATGCCTAAGCTTGACTACTTTGTCATCGGCGAGCATGCTTCGCGCAGCACGGTATCCGAAGCATTCAGAATGCTTGAGCGTGAAGCTCTGGCGCACAAGCGGGGGCGCCAGTGGGTGGTGGGGCCGGGACCTGATCATAGGGCATCGCCGTTCGATGCGGCACAACCCAGAGGGGATCGGCCGGTTGTCGTGATGCTCGTTCCGGTACAGAAGGTATGGGAAGACCTGCTCAACGAGCACCTTCGGCCGTTTCTCTCCGAGTTTCTGGCGGAGCTCGGGCGCCGCCGCCTGGATTTCGTGCTGTGCCAGCGAGAGAACCCCTTGCCGCACCGAAGCATTTTCCCGACGGGCCGGGATGAGACCGCGGCCTTGATTCGCGAGCTTGGCAGGCGGTATGCGGGAACGCTTATTGTGACCCAGCCATACAGATTTCCCGATCTTGGGGACTGGATTGAGCAGCTTGCCGGGTTCGGACGTCCGGTGCTCTGGTTTGACTATGACGATTCCGGGCCGGCAATGGACCGCCGCGCCGTCGGCTTCGATCAGTTTTACAGGTGTTTCTGCAATGAATCCCGATGTGTGTCGCTGGCGCTTGAGTCGCTCTCCCGGTTCGGGCATGCCAGGGTGGCCGTGCCCGTATGCGAAACGCTCGCGCGCGACGAATGGTACACGCATCGGGTTGATCTTCTGCGCGAGATGAGCGGGCATCTCGAGAAGCCGGTTGACATCATCACGGTCGATCAGGATGAGCCCGTGTGGGAGAGCATACGCACGCTTGAGGGCCACTATGTGACGTCACGGCGAATAGACGATCTGTACGTTGAGCGGCGGAAATCGAACGTAAAGCTCAGTGATGCGGCAATCGGCCGTCTCGTACGAGATGCTCTTCTCGAGGAGTTCCCTTCACTTGCATCGCTGCCAGAGCTGGATGAGATAACCGCGGTGTTTGCCGCCAACCAGTCGCTTGCGGTCAATTATGTCATATGGTTCGATGCCGTGGGTGTCAGGATCCCGCGCGATATATCGCTTCTGGCGATAGACAATTACCTGCGCGCTGCCGTGTTTCCGGTTTCGACAATCGCGCAGAATTTCGAAGGGCTTGCCTACAGCATGTCCCACGTGTTCATCGGTGATATCCCGGTAAACGCGGACAAGCGGGGCAACATGCCGAGCGAGCCGGAATTCGTTGATCGCGGGTCGCTCGGCCGGCCGCCGCGCGGCTAGGGCCACACGATTCGCTTCACCACCTGCCGCGTGGCAGACCGTGCTCGGACCACGTAGGTGCCTGCGGCGATACCCCGGGAGTGCATATCCAGCGCCGCTGTCCCGGCACGCGGCAGGAGTTCCAAATCGAGCAACCTTTTTCCTGCAAGTGAATAGACGTTCACCCGCACGCGCCGCGTGCTGTTTGACTTCAGAACAAGCCTGCCGTTTACAACTCCTATCACGAGCCCTTCTGTGCCCGTCCGGGGGGCCGGTCCGAGCCCGTATCGGGAGGCGTTCTGGGTTTTGTCGTATCCTGCGGGCAGAGGATAGTCCAGCTCCACGCCTGTGGGATTGCCTGGCGTGGCATCGAGATCGGGCCAGACCAGCGTGCCCAGCTTCTCCTGGTCCTGTTTGTCAAAATTGTACACGCCATGTTCGTTTGCGTTGGCATCCAGCCACAGCGTGACCTTGCGCAGCTCCTCGCCGGTAAGCGTACAATCATGGTGGCTGCCGTCGACATTCTGATACAATGGGGAACAATAGGTCCCGAATTTGTAGGGCACCGTGCGCGAGCCGCCATACCAGGGGATCACGAAGTTGAACCGCTGGCTTCCGTGGTAGAAGAACAGGTACGACGACCGTTTGTCGGGCATGGTGCCGATGGGACAGGCGATTTCCTTTCCAGCCCAATATGAACTGGTGACATTTCCCCACTCTTCGTAGCCGTTGAGTGCATACCAGTAGTGGATCTCATGTCCGTTGTTGGGACCGCCGCCGGTCGAGCTGTGGCACGGATCGCATTTGGCCTCGAAAATAGGCTGGACGGTCCGATAGAATGAGAGCGGCTCCTGGCTTCCGGGCTCCTTCTCCAGCGGTGACGGCGCTCTTCGGAAGGCCAGGGGGTTGGAGCCCATGGGCGGGGGCGCTTCCCATTTACTCTCGTGACACCCGACACAGGTCAACTGCTCGCCCGGGTGCACGTATGTAATCGATCGCATGGAGTGAATGGCAATGCCGTTTTCGTCGAGGAGTTGGAAATATATCGGCTTGCCGACGGGCGCCTCGCAGTACACGCTGCCGTCTTCCTCGACCGGTACGACGCCCATTGACATGCGGCACAAGCTTTCGTGGCCGGCGCCGGTGCGCGGGCTGTCCTTGCCGAATGTCGACTTCGCGAAGAACTGGAGAATCCGCATCCATTTCGCCCTGGCGCCTTCGGGAAGGGGCATGTCCGAGACATACACGTTCTGCACGGCAATGGTGGCGCGCTTGTGGTCGGCGTGATCGGCCCGATCGCCCTGAAACGTACGGGTGGGGATCGCGGGTGGTTTCTGGCGCGCCCGCAGCGGGATCGGATCGAGCGGTCTGGTGCCGAGCGAAATATCGATACGGACCTCGTTGCCGAACTTGTCGAGCAGTTCGAGGTCGTCGTAGTGATTGCACAGGTAGAATTCCTCGGAGAGCGGCCACAGGGTGGCCCAGCCCGGCCACCGGTCGCCGCCGAGCCATTCGGCCTCGGGGAACCAGGCCCCGGTCATGCGCTTGACCTGCGACATGCGGTCGTCATCCTTGATTGTCACATCGATAAGTATCGGCGCGCCGTATGCCTGGCCGTGATGCGGGCCGGCGGTGGCCGTATACTTGCCGCTCGTGCCGGGTATCGCGCGGATGTTGAACTCGGCGAACGGACGCTCCTGCCTTCCGTCAATCCATATCTCGCCGTCGATATCGTTGTTGGCGGCGAACACGGTGTCGGTGGTGGTCCAGGGGTGGGGGTAGTTGCCGTGCGGCGCGCGCGGATCGCGGCCGTCGGGATAGCAGGTCCACATGTGGTGAGCAATGCAGTCTTCGCGGTCAACATAGTCCCATCGCGAATACACGATCATACCGTCATTGTCGACCGATGGGTGCCATTCGTTAGTTTCGTGGAAGCTCAAGCAGATGATATCAGAGCCGTCATCTTTCATGGAGTACAGCGAGTAGGTGGGGTACGGCTCGCTGTGGCACCGGCCGAACCCGCCGCGCCGCGTGGTATTGAACACGATGCGGCCATTGGGGAGAAAGCACGGGTCGAAGTCATCATACGGGCCGTCGGTGAGCATCATCAGATTGGATCCGTCAATGCCGCACTTGAAGAGGTGATAACAGTCGTTTTCGTTCCACCCCGAGCCGCCGCCGCGCGCCCAGGCAAACACAATGGTCTCTCCGTCATACGAAAGATCCGGTGACAGAAATGCGCCGCCGTTGAGAGACTGGCCGGCCAGCCGTCCGTTCTGGACCGTGGCGCCTTCGAGGACATTGTCCACGCGGGGATTGTCGGCAAAAGCATTGCGAAGGATGTACAGCCCTCCGCCGCCCGTGCTCTTGTAGCCGTAATACTGCGGGCACATGTGGCCGCACTCGGTCGCGGTTGACACAAAAAGAAGATCGTCGAAATCGAGAAGCGGATTGGAAACGGCGATCCGGCGCCGCAGGGCGCAGGCCTCCGCGAACAGGTTCCGTTCGACTGCGGTGCCTGTTTTGGCGAGGCCGAGCCGGTCTCGCGCGGCGCGCAATTCGGCCAGGCGACTACGAAAGGTATCCGCCCTCTTGCGCAGGCCGTCTGTTGACTGAAGGTGTCTGAGCAGTGCATCGGTGCGCCTCAAGACGACATCAACCGGAGTTCGGTCCGTCTCATGAAGCAGGGCGTGGGGGTCGAGAATGTCCCGTTCGACTTTCCATCGATGGGGCGACTTCCCGAGCTTGTGGAGACTTTCGAGCCGTCCGGAAAGCTCAGCATACTCGGTATCCCACCGGGCCCGCACCGACTTGCTGTAGTTGGTTGATGTGCGTGACCCGGCGAATGGCAGAGATGCGGCTATTATGGTCAGATAGAGCGATATGACAACAGCCAATCGCATGGCGCATTCCCCCTTTTTGCCAGGTTATGGAACGGATCTCGGGGTCGCGGCATCTTTCTTGCGGCATGCCCGGGACCATTCAATATAGGGGCATAGGCTGGTGAAGCGCCCCTTGTTCAGAGCGGAAAACGGCGTTCACTGGACAGAGAGGACAGTACTGGTGCCAGAAGTCAGAGACCAGAGGCCAGAGATCTGTCCTTTCGAATAGTCGCGCTCTTTGACCTCTGGCCTCTGAGCTCCGCCTTCTACCGGCAGATCATTACACGCCGGCAAACGGTATATGCACCTGCGGCGACTGACACCAGGTAGTACCCGGTAGGCACCATGGTACGATTCACGAGGTACCGCCGGGAGCCGCTCCCGCGGACACGGTGCACAAGCCGTCCATTCAGGGAGAACAGGTCGACCCGGTGTGCCCCTTCGGCAGCTACGTTGACCAGCGCGCGTCCGGCCACTGCGCTCACGTGAAGCGGCATGGCGGTTCGCAGAAGGACCGGTGACAGGGCCACGGCATTGCCGCTCGAAGGACCTTCGTAGAATTCTATTTCGGCGACATTGAGATAGCCGCACTCGCCGCCGGCATTGCTGTTGTACCGGACATAGGCGGCTTCAAGCGGATCGTCGATGGTAACCGTGGTCATCTCGCCGTCGGCAGGCACGGATTCGATCGTATAGATGCTGGTCCAGTCGGTGCCGTTGGCCGAGACCTCGAATGTCCTTCCGACCATGCGCTCACCGAAGCCGTCGCGTGGGCAGAACGAGATTTCAACAATGGTCTTGGGCTGGTCGAACCGGAACCCCGCCCAGAGCTCGTCGGCTTCATGGCAATCGGGGTAGGTGGTGATGTCGCCGTCGAATGCGGCCCAGGGTCCTTCGCAGAAGTCGAGCGGTTCGCCTTCGGAGATAAAATGGCCGGTAGCCTTGCGCTTTGCTACAATCTCAATCTGCGTGGATGCGCTTTTGGCCGTGCCGTCCATACTGGCATCCGCGGTGACCGTAACCGTTCCCTCGGTGTTTCCCGCGGTAAACATTCCGTCGTTATCCACTTCGCCGTCAGCGCCGGTTGCCGACCAGGTGAACGCGGGCTGCGTTGGCATGGCAAGGAAATACTGGTCGCGCGCCGTTGCCCACAACTGAAGTGTCTCGCCGTAAAGGAGCGTGCGGCCGGCCGGAGTGACAGTCATCGAGGTAAACACCGGGGGCTCGGGGTCGCCGGTTTCCCAGCTTGACGATATAGAACCGGAGTGCGTGCTGTTGAGCTCCACGTTGAAATCGCTCTGGATGCTTGCCAGGCCGGTGCGACTGTTGGGACCCCAGGTAACCGTGGGCTCGCTGCCCTCCCAGGTGTTATAGTCCCAATCGAAGCTTCGCGTGCTTGCCATGCTGGTTGTCCAGGTCTCGGCTCCCAGGGACGTTCGAATCTCGCCATTCTGGTAGACGTTATGCTTCAGTGTCAGGTTCTCGATATCGCTGTTGAGCGCGGGTTCGCCGTCACGGACAGGCGCCTCGCGCTCCATGTCCCGAAGCTCGAACGATCCGTTGATCAGCGTATGCATAATAGTGACATTCTTGCTTTCGCACACCGCAATCTCGGAGCCGTCATTGTCGTGGGAGTAACAGTATTCGAGTGTCAGCGGGCCGGTGGGATTGACTTCCCAGAACACCCCTGAGCCTTCCCAGTTGTAGGCCATGCCCTTGTTGTTGCGAAACTCGCTGTTGCGTACGACCACGTTGCGGTTGTCCCAGTCGAACCACAGGCCGGGCCCGTGGTTGTCGTAGGCCTGGTGGTTTTCTATGAGGAGCGGGCCTTCATAGTTATTGCACCATTTGCCGCCGCCGCCGGAGAACCCGCCCGGTACGTGGTATTTTCCGCCGATATTGTGGAAAGAGCCTTCCTTTTCCGGAAAGGGATTGTAGTCCCAGCCGCAGTTGTTGTTGCGGGAGATACAGTTCCGCACGACCACATCGCGGCATTTTCCGCCACCGATACCGCCGGCGAAGTTGTACTCGGTGATAACATCTTCGACAAGGCAATGATCGACGTCCTCGAGCACAATGCCGTCCCAGTGCGATTCCTTGGTGAGGATATTGCGCACGGTCCACCCGCGGCTTCCGCCGGCAATGCGTACTTGCGAGTTGTTGAAAAAGCACGCGCCGCGGCGAAATGTCATGTCTTCGAGGGTAACATAGCTTGCGCCCCATGATGCGAACAGGTGACGCATGGTGGTATCGAATTCGCCGTCGATAATGACCCCGGCGCGGCTTTCGCCCTTGATCACGATCGGATTGTCGGCAGTACCCGAATTGGCCGACCAGAAGATAATGGTCTGGTTGTAGGTGCCGGTACGAACCGTGATGACATCCCCGGGCTTGGCCAGGTCCACCGCTTTCTGGATGGTAGCGAATGGCGCGCCGGAGCTGCCGTCGTTGGTGTCGTCGCCGGATGTTGCTATGAAATAGTCGGCCGCGAATGTGCCGGCAGCGAGAAATACGCATGCCAGCGCGGCATGGATAGTTGCGCGAAGCGTTCTCATGGATCCCTCCCCCCCTTAGGGAATGATTTTGCGGAACTGATGCGGCTGAATTGCTCTCCTGCCCTGTTCGGTAAATATAGGGGCCATCGCCCGCTATTCTTGTTTAAATGGTTCTAGAGTGCCATGGGTGTTATAGAATAGGTGCGGAGTCAGAATGAGGAACGCTGAGACAAGAGAATAGTCAAACCGTCACTGATAGCAGAAATCTGACAAAAATACATCGTTTTCTGTAGTTTTCTCGTGCCATCCAGTCTTAGATTACTATCGTGTTACGCTTTGCGGATCCTGAGAAGTCTTTGCCGTACATGCGCGACAGTGAAGGGCGGACTCAGGTCCACAACCATCCTGAGTCAATAGCTACCTGACACGTAGTTCAGTGAATGGTCCCCACGGCTCTGGCGGCCAAATTCTCCTCCGCTCGATAGCGATATATGTGAACTGCGCTCGGCATGCGGGTGCCGGGATGTAAGGAGTAGAAACAGGCTCTATCGGTCCCACGTGTTATCAGCCTTCCTGTCGCGTCGAACACTCCAAAGGAGCCGTTCGGCCCAAGGGGAAGCCGGTGCTGTGCTTGTGATGCTGCTACTGGAGTTTTGTACGGTTCTCCCTCTCCTGGGGGCTGCGTCAGAAGGCCATCCAGGATGTCCTTCATTTCGCTGGTCGATTTGAGCTGTTTCAAATACGCATGTTGTTTGTCGGGCGAAGCCTGCCATGCGTTGGAGCCGTCTGCGGCAATCTCGTTGCACCCGTTCGTTTCCGCAGCCCAGTAGTCGGCAAGGCCCCGCACGGCATACAATACGGCGGTCAGATCCCAGCTTTCCCGGTTTTTGCCCTCACCGCACAGGTAGATATCATACGCCCTGCGTATCGGATTGTCATACGGTGTTTCTTCTGCCAGGGTCGAACCAGTCAGGATAGCGCTGCCGATTTCGTACCCGGAAAAGGTGACCGGTCGGGGCCAATTATCAACAGCGAACTTGGTGGCCGGCCCCATATTCAATGCCCAGAAGTTCCACTCACGGCCCTCGGGATAGGCACCTCCCATGCACGACCATGCCTTGACTTTCTTTGCAACAAGGTCCCTGCCGCACAGATCGCTGTATTCGTCGGGTGGCGACTGCAGAAGGTGGGCAATGTTTATCAGGTAACCGACCGTGACAATGGTGACGCTGGTGTCGGGTCGTGACGCAAGTATCTGACGGTATAGGTTTGTCGACAACGGCAATTCATCGCTGGTAGCCACGTCGTGGGGATAGTTGTCCGCGAGATACTCGGCATACGAGCCGCAGGCCATGACCTTCTGTGACTTGGGAAGCGAAAACGTCCGGTCCTCAAAGATGTCGCGATGAGCCACGCCAATGGGAAGGTCGGGACGGCTGTAAAACGTGTTTACCACGTCCACCGCTGGCCCGCTCAGATAGTCGGGCACGCTTAACATCACTGCAAGGATATTGCATTCGCCGTTGTCCGCGAGGGCATGAAGCACTGCAAGTGCACCGCAGTCGTCCACGTCGCCGCCAAAGTCCGTATCGAGAATGATATTCGGCACTGCGCAGGCGGCAAATGCCAAAACCACGATCAGCCTTGCTGTGTTGAGAATAGTCGCAACGAGTCCACAGTTCATAGGATCCCCCCTTCCTGTTGGTCTGCTGTTGCCGGGAAGTGTACCCCAAATCGTCTGTCCAGACAACCTACCGAGCGGACCATGTTGTTGCACTTTTCGGACAATCTGCCGCAAGAATGGGTATATTAGTTTGCATGAAGCTTGAATTCGCCCTTGTGGTGACCCATTCCGCCGGATACAGTGTCAGCGACCACACGCATGATGCCCTCGAAATCGTATGCTTTATTACTGGCAGCGGGAGCGTGGCCCTGAAAGGAAAACGGTACTGCTACGGACCGGGAAGGTTTGCCATCATTCCTGCCGACATTTCGCATGACCAGCAGTATGGAGAAGAGACGCAGACCGCCTGCATCGGCATTTCCGGAAGCGGCCTCGAGGAATACCGCGGCGTATGGGATGACCCGGACGCGCAGGTGCGCACGGCCGCCTTGCGATTGATCGAGGAAACCAACGGGAAAAGGGAGGCCTACCTTCTTGTTTGCCACGGCCTCGCGTATGTCGTGGCCGGCCTGGCCCAGAGGGCCGTCAAAAAGCAGAACCCTTCGGTCGGCCGGCAGCGGCTCGTTGACGAAGCCATCGACATGATCGTTGCATGCGAAGGAGATACGTCTGTTGGAGAACTGGCCGACAGCCTCTTTGTCAGCAAAGGCTATCTTCGCCATCTGTTCGGCGATCACGCCCCGTATTCTCCGGTGAAGATGATCCTCCATGCGCGCATTGCCAAGGCAAAAAGCCTTTTGCAGGGCACGGCGCGGGCTCTGTCCGATATCGCGTATGCGTGTGGCTTCGAGACCCCCCAGTATTTCTCGCGCGTATTCCGCAAGGCTGTCGGGCGTTCGCCGAGCCAGTATCGCAAGGAGGGCGGAGAAAGACTCAACAGGCCCGACACCCTTCACTGGCAGGGCCCCCCGACCTAGGATTGGGCGACCATTGGGATGGAGTCAGGCTCGCGCGGCGGCGCTCTTGCTGCTGGCTCAATCCTCAGCCCGGCGGCCGACATCCGCATTCGTATGAGGCTTGTATTCCGCCGCTCGATGAATTCCGCAACCTTTGTCTGCGCCCCGCACTTCGCTGCTTCATTGGAATCAGCCCTTCTTGTCAGTCAGGCTGATTCGTCATCGTAATGTGAGAAAGACCAAGACTGACTGTATGCAAAATGTTTTCGAACCAGTTTCGCTATCTCCGGGCCAAAAAAACCGAATCAGCCCTCGTTGCTACTCAGGCTGATCCGGCGTGCGAGAAAAGGGGGAACCTTCTCGTTTCGGCAACGGGATGCGTCCTGCAAAGCCGCTGCCGGTATCGGTGGCCTACTTCTTCAGGACCTTTCCGTTGAGCAGGCGCTGAACGGTGCCGTCGGTGTAGCGGATGATGACCACGCCCGCAGGCATTGCTTTCAGTGAGCCTGTCGTGATGGCGCTCTTGGCAAGCGCCGCGCCCTTGACCGAGTAGACCGCTTCGATCTGGTTTGCCCGCGGGCGGATGCTGTAGCGTACCGGGCGCCGCGCGTTATCCACCGCGCCGCCGCTTTCCACCACGCTGAATGTGCGCGATGCTTCGCCGCCGTTGCCGTTGAGAAAGATCGTTATGAGCATGGGGCCGGTGATATTGTCCGGCACGGTGAAATCGACTTCGGCGCCCGAGCCGATACCGACCACGCCTTCGCCGTCGGAGTCGGCATCATAGCTCCACATCAGGTTGTCGCCGGTCCCGGCAAGCGTCACTGTAGTGCCCATCTCCAGCGTGCTGCCTTCGCCGGGCGACACGAACACGGTGGGCGTGAGGTCGCCGCCGCCTTCACACTGCGCATCGGTGGGCGAGACCGCGAGATCGGGGTCGTCTTCGCGATTGGCGAACAGAGGAAGCCCTTTTTTGTAAAGCACAAGCTTGTCTATTGCGAAATCAAACGAGCGGGGCTGGATTTTTATCGTATGCACGCCTGCGCTCAGGTCGAACTCGCCCGTGCACCAGCAGCCTTCCATGGTGCTCTCCCAGTTCCATGCATTTGTCAAATGGGAGAAGGTTTTTTCGAAATGATGCCCGGCGACCGATACCCAGTGGTCGTTATGCTGGGTATGGTCGTCCCAGTCGTGATAGTTGCGGTATCTGAACACAAAGGTGCCGGGGTTGCAGACATATACATTGTATACGAGTTCGTTTGAGCCGGGAGGCGAGCCGAAAAAGTCGGCGCCAAGCCACCGCAGGTACCCGTCGCCGGAATATCCCGCCCAGTTCGTTTCCAACGCCCAGTCGCCGGAGTACTCGGCGCTTTCGCATTCCACCACGATCATGCCGTCTTTCTCGTAGTAGAGGTCGCCAGCCGCCGGCGGCGGTGGTGGCGGGGGCGGCGGCGTGACACTACCGCCGGTGGACACGAACTTGATATAGCTGAACCGGCTGTATTGACCGTGACTGGCGCCGCAGGGATAGACCGAGCGCGCCCAGTAGGTAATCTTGTCGCCGTTGTTTATCGTGTGATTGCCGAGGTCGAGCTCTTCGAGCCGGTATGTGCTTCCGCTGCAGTTGAGGTTGCCGTCGGCGTACGGGAAATTCCCCGTGGCCACGATAGCGCCGGCGATTGACAGTTCGTACGGCGAGTTGCCATCGGATTCCAGCACGGCGCCGAGAAGGACATTATAGGTGCCGTCATCGCCGGGAAACGCATCCCACCACACATCGCCGTCAAGCGACGACCCGGTACCGTCGATACCAAGGCAGCTGATACCGTTGATCGAGCGGTCCTTCCACACACCGTCCTTGCCGCTGCATTCCAGGGCATTGAGCTGGACTTCGGCGGCGAATGCGGACACTGCCATGGCGAGAACGGTCATGGCCGTTGTGACTCTGAGAGTCGTACGCATGAGAGCCCCCCTCCTGTGTTCATTGCTTGGAAATTGATGGAATTGGCTTTCCGGACTGCTAAGCAGAATATAGAGGGCCAGGGGGGAGGGGATTGTAGGTTTGGCCGCCTATAGATGTTTTCGATAGGACAGATAGGATAGGCATGCACGCAGGCGTTGGGAAAATGGGACGGAGTTATATTTTTATATTAATCCTAACTTAAAATCATAACTCCGTCCCCAGCTACGCACCTCCCGGCGAGCGCCGCCGATGCTCGGTCCGCTAGACCAGAGGAACGGCGTATGTGAAGTATTTGCCCGAGTTGCCCGGGAGAACCATACTGAGTCCGGCCCCATCAACTCAGAATGCACACAGCCCCCTTGGGGGCATTACAGGAAGGACAAGCTGGACGCGGGGGGAATATTCATTTGTATTTTCGGTGGGCGTTTTGGCGGGCGCGGAAACGGCCCCTGCCATACGCTGCCCTTCGTAGAAATCATGCCGGAGCCGGCAGCCAGGCGCCAAACCTGCCAAAAGCATATAAAGAAAAAAACCGGATCAGCCCTCGTTGTTACTCAGGCTGATCCGGCGTGCGAGAAAAGGGGGAACCTTCTCGTTTTTGCCGTCGGGCTGACGTGTCACGCTGCCGCCGGCAAATTCATGTTACCGCTTCACGACCTTCCCGTTGACCATCCGGGAAACGCTGCCGTCGGTGTAGCGGACCACCACGACTCCGGCCGGCAGGGCCTTCACCGCGGCGCCTGCGATCATGTTTTTATCGAGTCGTCTGCCGTCTATGGTGTAGGCGGCTTCGACCGCGGCCCTGGCGCGCGGCTTGTACCGCACCGCGGCGGACTTGTGCGCAATCACGGACCCGTCGCACGTGTTGGCGGTCGGCGTGACCGCGTGATCAGGATCGCTCTCGTTGGTGTCGAAGCCCTGCTCAGACCAGGCCTTGTACACGATGAACTTGTCGATACAGAAATCGCTGGAGCGCGGCTGGATCTTCACGGTGTGCTCGCCTTCGTCGAGATTGAAATCGCCCGAGCACCAGCACGGGTCGAAGATCGTGTACCACGACCACTGGTTCTTGATATGTGACATGGTCTTGCGGAACGAATAATCGTCGATAGACACGAAGTAGTCGTTGTTCTCCTCGTGGTTGTCGTGGATCAGGTGGTTGCGGTACTTGAACCAGTACTGCCCGGCCTCACAGATGTAAATCTTGTAGGTGAGCTGCTTGTCGGCGCCCGGAGGCGAGCCGAATGACTGCGGGCCCCGCCAGACATAGTACCCGTCGCCGGAATAGCCCGCGTATTCTGTTTCCAGGTGCCAGTCGCTGTGCGGGATCGGGCAGCTTTCGATTTCAACCACGATTTTTTCACCGATCGCATCAGGATAGTAGACCTCATCACCGGTCACTACCTGTTCATCGCCCGGGTTCGGGGTAACTTCATCGGTGGTAGGCTCGAACCTGATGCCGGTGAACCGCGCATACTGACCATGATCGCTTCCGCACGGATACACCGACTGCGCCCACATGCGTATCTCATCGCCCTGGCTGATTTCTTTCACGCCGCAATCGAGATCTGATTCCTCGTAGGCGGTCGCGCCGCAGTCTTTGTCGCCGCCGCCGTAAAAGGGATAACTGCTCGAAGCCACCAGGGTGCCGCCGACAAAGATTTTGTATGGCGAGTTGCCGTCCGTCTCAAGGATGGCCTGCAGATAGATGCGGTAGCGGCCGGTTTCGCCGGGAAACGAATTCCACCAGATGTCGCCATCAATGGAGCTTCCCGTGCCGTTCAGGCCCATACATGTGTATGGAGTACCGCCCGACCGGTCTGTCCACTCACTGTCTTTGCCGTCGAAATCCATCGCACCCAGAGTAACCTGGGCTGAGGCCGCCGTGCCGAGACACAGGATAAGCGCGGCCGCGGTCAGTTTGATTGTGTTACTCATGAGACCCCCCTTTTCCTTTGAGCTTGCAAGGGTTGCACCCTCTCGCCAAAACATGGATGAAAATATAGGGGTGATTTTGGCTCGAATAGATAGACTTTGCCTGGCCCTAAGCGTTCCTGTTAGGCCAGAATGGACAGGGAGTAACCATGCATGGTTTTCTGGCAGGCGCATCAAAGGTCCCGAAAACGCCATCCAAGTGGACATCAGACCGTTCTTCATATATACTATGGTAGGAACTGCTTCATACCGGACAGAGAGGACAGGGCTATAAGAAGGAAAGGATCATCGGGGCGAACCCAGCCTGACCTGGCGCTTTGGCAGCCAGCCGGTCCGCATGTTGGTGGGTTTCGGCGAGGCAAGCTGTTCTCCCAAGTGCACCGTAGCTGACAGGTGAAGGCGGCTGATTTCCGGACTCTGATCTCTGACCTGTGACTTCTGATCTCTGCCAATAGGGAGATTTTCTTGAGCAGGCATGATTTCCGCACGTGGTTGACGGACTACCTGGACAAACTGGAACCGGGCAGATGGCTGCCCCCGGATGCAGAGCTTGGCAGGAAATGGGACCTCTCAGCCAGGACGGTGCGCCGCGTGATGGCACAGATGGCCAGAGAGGGCCTGGTCGAGCGGGTCCAGGGCAAAGGCACGAGAAAGCCCGGGGCCGGAGAGAATCGAGAGCTTGAAACATTCGAAGAATCCCGGTCGTCATCCCAGCGACTGGCCGAGGCGCTGACCGAGTCGATTTCCAGCGGCCAGATTCGCCGGGGGGATGCGCTCCCGCAGCTCAAATATATCTGCCTTCGGTACCACGTGTCCGATAAGACGGTCATTGCCGCATACGAACTTCTGCAGAAAAAAGGGCTGGTGAAAAAGATCGGGCGCTACTATCGCGTGGGCGGGTTCGAGCCGCTGGAGCGCCGCCCGATTACTCGCGCGGCGTATCTTGTGACCGGCAGCCAGGACGAGTTGTCACTCGTTTTCGCCGGCGACCAGCTCGCCCAGGCATATATCAAGCTTGATCGCGAGCTTCGTTCCTGCGGCATACTTCTTACCTGCATGGACACGGCGGAATTCCTCGAAGCCCAGCGCCAGTGGGCGGGCGCCGATTCGTATCCGGCGGGCGTATACCTGTGGCGGGTTGACGGCCGCGATTTTGACGAGCGCGTGAAACTGGTCTCACCGCTCTTGAGACGGACGCGTCGCCAGCGGATTCCGGTTGTCGTGGATCTGGGTTCGCACGACGGGGTCGGCGAGGTTCCCAAGGGGCTGATGATTGTCTCGCGCGGGAACCTCAGCACGACCCTTTCGCGGACCATCGCGGAATTTCTCACGTCGCGCATACGGCGCCGGATCGTGCTTGTCCTCGATGCGAAAAGCATTATTGCGGATGCGCGCCAGGGATTGCTCAAGTACCAGAAAACCGTGTATGAGGTCCTGCAGCACGCGGCCGAAAAAGTTGCCATACACCAGGCAGTGCTCAGCGGCGATAGTGCGCTCTCTGTCGAGTCAATTGTCGAGCGTGCCTCCGAGAAAGAGGCCGGCTACATCAAGTACCTGCACGAGAAATACGAAAGCGTGGTCCGGGCGCAGAGCCGCGACGTGTTCACCGGCCTTTCGGTATACAATGATTTCGCGGATGTGATTCGCGCATTCGGGAAGAATACCTTGTGGTTGTGTCCTTCAGACGTGCAGGCCAGAAGCGCGCTGGATGCATTGAAGCGCGCGGGGATCAGGGTGCCGGATGACATCGCCTTGATGACCCTTCAGAGCGTTCCCGAGTATTACCACCTGGGCGTATCATCGTGCACGCCCGACTACGAGCTGGTTGGGTATATCATGGCCCACGCGATAATCGGCGATATTCCCCTGAAAAAGTCCCACCACGGGTATCTGCGGATACCGTGTCCGGTTGTGGAACGGGCGACCACGCCGCGGGTGCGGTAGGGGCTCTGATCGCAGTCCGCCTGCCGGCAACTGTATTTCAATCCTGAGAGTATTTTAGAGATATGCGTTCACTGTTCCATGCCCTCCTGGCGCTTTTTCTTGCTGTCTCCTGCGCGAATATCCAGGATACGAGCGCGGGCCCGAAAGCCGGCGGTGTTGTGGTCGACAAGGATGGCGATCCGGTCAAGAACGCCGCGGTATATGCGTATGACTTGGAGCATGTTCCCTGGGTGGGCGATACCGGCATCGCGCGGGTCCAGGCGTGGGATATTACCGGCGGGGACGGGAGGTATACCCTGGAATTCTCGCTGGCCGGGCTGAGCAATATTCTTATCACAGCTCCCGACGGAAAGACAGTGTTGGTTGACAGCGTAGTAATTGGCCGTGACGGTACCACGCAGGTCCCGGATGCGGTGGTCGGGAAGCCGGGCTCGATCGCGGGAACGGTCGTGCTTGCCGGCAAAAGCGATACGGTACGCCCGCAGATCACGGCGTATCTTCCGGGGACCAACCTCGCGGTCCCGGTCGACACGGGCAGCGGTTCATATGAGATATCCGGCGTGCCGGCCGGCACCTATCGTGTCGTGTTCACTCCCGGCCGGCCGGAGTTTACGGGCGCGACGCTGTTCGCATCGGTGGCCGCGGATTCGACGGCGGTCTTAGACACGTTTGTCATGTACAGTTCTTTTGTTACCGGGGTGCCCGAGGTGGATGCGGGCCCGGACACGCTGGTCCCGCCCGGCGGTACGATACTTCTCCACCCGACTGTCCGGGATACCTTCGGATCGATCGCGGACTACGCGTGGGCATTTGACGACGCCGTGTTCTATTCGGTCGCGGTTGACTCCACCATGGCCGATACCATGCTCGATGCGCCGTCGAAGCCTGATTCGCAGTTTCTGTGCATCCTGCGGGTGACCGACAACGACAGCAACCAGGTATTCGATACCGTGAAAGTCACGGTCGGGACCGTGTCGCAGGCATCGCTCGACTCTCTGTGCCTGCGCGACGGGGCCGTCGGCGGATGGCTTCGGGACGGTGATTGCGCGGCATACGACCGCGACTCTGTTAGCGACAGCATTGTGGCGGGGAGCGACGTGTGGAAGGAGTTCGGCATGCAGCGGCTGCTTGCGCAGCAGTTGTACCGCCCGGTCGACAGTCTGCTCGCCGACAGCGTGGCCGGGGACACGGTCGAAATTCGCGCGATGGATTTCGCCGTTCCCGAGAGCGCATCCGCGATGTTTGCTCACGCGGACACGACCTGGGTTACCGACTCTCTCGCGATCGTATTGAGCGGCTATCCCGACAGTCTTGCGGTCATCATGCCGCTTACCGGAGACACTATCGTGGATACGGCCGCACAGGACACCACGGTGGAGATATATTACGTGCTTCGCGCGCGCCTGAACCGGTTCTATTTCAAGATGACATTCTTTGGCCTTGCCGACAGCGCCGATATCGACACTACCGTGGGCGCGCTCCTGCTCGGCTACGAGCGACGGCTCTAGCGCCGCTTCCCCAGGCCCCGTTGCTCGGCCTGCTGGTACCCCCAGTTCCAGCTCAGGTCCCTGAGCTTTGACGGGCAGTATTCCATGACCAGATCGAACAGGTAGTCATCGAGCTTGCAGTTGTACAGGCAGTTTACCAACCTGATAGCATCGAGGTCGAGACCGCGCACGTTGGTGAGATTCGCCCCGACAATGTAGGCGCCCTTGAGACTCGCGCCGGTAAGGTCGGCGTTGGAGAGGTCGGCGTTCTTGAGATAGGCGTCCTCAAAGCTTGCGTTGCGGCAGTCGGCGAACCGCAAGTCGACGCTGCGCATATCGGCGCGCACAAATTTCGATTCCTTGAGGTTCGCGAATTTGAGATCCATCCCATACATGTCACCATCGGTGAAATCGGACTGGGCAAGCTGTTTGCGCGCGGGATCCACCGGCCGTCGATACGCATCCTGCGGCGTGGGCGGCGGGGGCACCGGCGCGGCCGACCGGAACCGTTTCATGAACTGATCTTCTGTCATGCACTCGGTACGCGATCCATCGACATACGTGTAGACCATCTTGGGGAAGTGCCCGTTACCACCGTTACCGCCGGACGGCTGCATGTAGGCGGGGTCCACACAGAGGTACATGGGAAACGCTTCGGCAGGGGCGCCGGCGAGCTGCAGCTCAACACTGATGCCGCCGTTGCCGTTGTCGCCGGCAAAACCAGGGGAGAATGAAATGATTAACAGAAGGGGAACAATCCCACTACGAACTGCGAGAAAATTCATTATTACCCCGCGGATGCACGCACCACATGCGGAACACGTCCATAGACACGATTCATGTGTTATGAGCCCATGATGCTGGGGATCGGGAGAGAACCCGGATCTACATATTGTACCCAAACTGGCGCCAAAGTTCAACAAATTTTTAGTATCACGGTATTCAGGATTGCACAGACCGGCATTTTCCCCGGTCCATGCCGGCAGCGAGGAAATTGCGGCCATGTGTCTCTCTTCAAGCAGGCACGACACTATATATGGGGGGGGCATTGCACTGTAACAGTATAACACAGTAGTACCATATTGTCCTGGAACCTGTTCCCGGCTCTGTCTATTATTGAGGATACTGTGCGGGAAGAAGAGGGGATGATTAACCCTTATTCAGAGAAAGAGGGAGACGGCGTCATGAGTACAATTCGGCCTGCATGTAATTTTGCTGGCGCGCTCGCGCTTGCCGCGCTCGCAACCGTCCTCGTGTCGGATATCCTGGCCAATGAAACTATTACGGTGACCGCAACAGGCGGCGCGCTTCAGGAGTTCGACGGTTTCGGGGTGCATCCCACGCGCACCAAGTACAAGCAGAGTGTCCGGGACACCCTGGCCAAGCTGATTATCGGCGATCTGAAGATGACCAACATCAGGATTTATCACAATGCATACGCCACGGAAGATTCGCTCTTGGAGTACTGGGTGAAAGGCTGGGATGCGTTCGACGAAAGCAAGCCGGGGTTCGAGTTCGGCTATGCCTACCCGGACTGCACGTCGATGCTTGACGACTGGATGGCGGTAAATCCCGACCTGTTTTTCGTGGTGGGCGGGGGGGAGCAGATAACCGACCAGAGCAGGATCTACCCCTTCTGCACGAAGCAGGCGACGCTTATCAAGTTCTTGCGAGACAACCGGGGACTGCCCATTACCTGGACCACGCTGGTCAACGAGCCGAACGACTACGGAAAGCCCTGGCAGGGACAGGATCCCGACGTTCGCATGGTGCCGACCGATCTGTATCCCGCGCTCACCAGAACCATGCGCCACGTGCTGGATTCATTCGGCCTTGACATGGTGAAAATCTATGTCCCCGAGGTGTCAAGCGTTGACAGCATGTGCCACGCCTACATCGATCTCGTGCGCAATGATCCCGATGCCTGGGCCGCCACGGAGGGGTTTTTTACAAAAGCGTATAACATGTGCGCCGACTGGGAGATGAAGGAGCTCTGCGAGGAGACGGGGCTGCCGTATTTCACGGCCGCGGGCGCCAACCTCGTGGACCAAGACATCGTATACGCGAACGATCCAAACAAGTGGTCCCGCTTCGTGGACTATGAGAACACCAACGATGACGATCATTGGGCCGCCGAGATGGCGGGACGGGTTTTCAATGATTTCAATCACATGGTGACGTGCTGGCAGACGTATCTCGGCGTGTGCGTGCACGACTGGCGTTTCGGACCGCACCGGCTGATTGTGTACTTCGAAAGCGCATCTGATTCGGCACAGGCGGTAAACGACTGGGGATATCCTCCGGACGATATCGAGCCGCTCGCCGACGGCACCTATATCTGCTACACGCTGAAATACTGGTATCTGAAACAGATCGCCCATGCGTTCGATGTCGGCTGCGCGTTCAGATATTGCGAAACCGATAAGGAGCTTCCGCATAGAGACATGTGGATGACCTACGGCCAGAAGCCGGCTATTGTGGCGAGCACGGCGCAAAACCCGGACGAGAGCTGGACTATCGGCGTAGTGAATATAACGGGCTGCCAGTCGGATACGTTCGAGATAAACTCCAACCACCCTGCATCCATTTTCCAGTATTATGACCCAGCCGCCTACGATGTCACGGTCAGGGTGGAGGAGCTTGCCGGCAATGACCAGCTCAAGTTCCAGTTGATAAGAAGCAATAAGACCGACTGGGTGGAGCCGCAGGCCGATTCAGTGACCATGACCAACGGAGAAATAACGCTTACGGTGGGGCCCAAGGAGCTGATCACGCTTCGCGGCGCCAAGGGGGCCGATGTCAGCGTCAAAGCGTTTTCCCGGGATGCCACGCCGCTTCTGGCAAGGTCTCCCTACCTGCGGGGTTCGCATACACTGGTCGTGCCGCTTGCTGACAACGGCATCTACGGAGTAGAGTTGGTTGATTTATCGGGAAAGAAGATCTTTGCGGTACGCTCCGCCGGCGATGCCGCGCGCGGCGAGTACCGGATACCTGTCGCCGGTCTTGGCGCCGGGGCGTTTCTCCTTCGGGTGATGCGTGACGGTTCGCCATCTGTTATCAGAAGAATCGTAATTCGTTAGTACGCTCAATGCAAGGAGGCCGGGCGAACATGCTTAGGCGAACAGCCTGTATTATGATCATTATTGCCGGAGCGGCCGGGATGTCGCGCGCGGAGTGCCCGTCGTACGTCAAGAAAGATCAGTCCTCGGTCGGTGAACAGTCGAGCGTGCCTGAGGGGTGGTTCGCCTATGTTGGGCGCACCGCGGACAACCGCATTCCGGGCGTCGTGATTTCCCCTACCACGACGTATTCGCCGGTCACAGTACCGAACACCGAGGCGGATACGTGTCTCATGGTCCAGATGACCGACGATGCCTCCTGGCTTCTGTACATGACCACCAGTCAGGAGGTGTTTCTCATTCGCCCTGATGGTTCGTCGAAGACGGCGGTTCCCACGCCCAACTGCGAGGTGTCGCAGAACAACCAGTTCCCGCGCACCGCGGGCGTGTACCGCAACGCGCCGGGCGGGGATGCAATCGTGTACACTTCGGCCTATGATAAAATGCGCGCGATGGACGTAGACCTGTCTGGCGAAACACCGTCGTTCGGGAGCGATCGCAGTCTCATCGATTTGGGCGGATCTGGAATCCGTTTCGGTGAAATGGCCATGGAGGGGCGGATCCGGTCGATCAACGGGAACCACTATCTGGGGCAGCGTGTTGACGAGAGCGGGTGGTTGTTGTCAACGCTGTTCATCACTATCCCGGATGGCGGCGCGGGGACCGCCGGTACCGGGGACATATGGTGGTACACCAATCTCACCTGGAAAACATTCGGATGCGGATACACGCTTTCGCCTGACGGTTCCATTGCGCTATTCAACACGGGCGACCAGGGCAACGATGCCGAGTGCCACCCGTCACACGCATCGGGAATGGACCACAAGGGATTTCTCGTGGCGGAGTTCCCGGAGCCGGGCACCGCGCAGTGCGGGGCGCACGAATTCGTGACCGAGCATGCCATAAGCATCAACTGGGCTCCGGAGCAATACCGTTTCGGGGCATACTACGAAGTCGACTTCACCGACTGGTCATATGCGAATACCGGCAACTATATCATCGGCGTACTCCGGGGGAGCCTGGCGCCCGATCCGGGCGTGTGGCTCGTGAACTGGGGCACCAACGAGTGGACGCACTTGACCGACGGCAGCACTTATGCCGGCAGTCCCGATGTGTTTTTCGGCGAGAGCCCGGTGGGTCTCACGAACCGGATGCCGACCGTGCGGCCGCAGCATGCACAGAGCAGGCTGGCCGGGACCCCGCATATCCGCGAGGCCGGCCGGCTGGTTGTGCCGATTGCATCGGCGGGAATCTATACCGCGGCATTGACCGATCCGGGCGGCAGGACCGTGCATGTGTCCACTTTCCGGTGCGCGGGCCCGACCGAGAAGGTCCTTTTTCTCTCGGATTATGCAGCCGGAGTATACCTGCTTCGTTTGTCGGACAACAGTGCCACCTCTGTGGAGCGGGTTTTCGTTCGGTAGCGATCGTGGGTCTTCCCGCAAATCCCAGCCCCGGTTTTCGCACGATGGCCGGGGCTTTTGCATGCTTGTGTTGTGCTTGTGGTAAGGATATGATACCAATTGACGCTTTCTCCGCGCTCTCTCTTTCCATATCTTGTGAAGAATCGTATCGCTGCCGCACGCGGGGGAGGGGCGGCCGCTGTTCCCACAGTCACTGGAGCATAAAATGGGAAAAAGATCTCTCTTCCGAAACCGTGCGGGTGTATGCGCCTGTGTGCTTGCCGTAAGCCTGACCTGTGGGATTTCCGCTGAGAAAACGGTGACCATCCAGGTTGAATCGCCTCCCCTCCAGACCTTCGAGGGGTTCGGGCTTCACGACGGGTGCACGTACCTCGAGCGCTATCGCGACACGGTCAATTCCTTTTTTGTCAAACCGCTTCGGGCAACGCACGCGCGGTTCTATATCGCCGGCCCGCATGTCGATTCTATCAAGGCCGCCTTTCTTTCCCGGTTCGGGTACAGCGACGGCACGACCTTTTTTCACGATTATCTGAAACAGGATCCCGACCTGTATTTCCTCATTGCCGGCGGCGAGCAGATGACCAGTCTCGCGGCCCTCGAGCCGTTTTGCACGAAATGGGCCGAAGCGGTGAAATGGCTGAAAGAGGACCAGGGCCTGGACATTCGCTGGACAACCTTGACCAACGAGCCCAACGACTACGGGTTCGAATGGCAGGGACAGGATCCCACGAAGCGCAAGTGCGCCCCGGAGTTTTACGCGCCGTTCGCAAAGACCATGCGCTCGGTGCTCGACAGCTACGGGCTTACTGATGTCAAGATATTTGCGCCCGAAGTGTCCAGTGTCGACAGCATGTGTCACGTGTATATCAACCTGCTGAAGGACGATCCGGAGGCGTGGCCGATTGTCGAGGGGCTCTTTACCAAGGCGTACAACATGTGCGCCGACTGGACCATGAAAGAGCTGTGCGAGGAATCCGGCAAGCCGTATTTCACGGCGGCCGGATCCAATCTGATTGACTGGCACAACTATCGCGACCACGGTATCGGCAAGGACGATGTCGAGCAGGAGTATTTCAATGACAACGACCACTGGGGCGCGGACATGTGCGGCCGGGTATTTAACGATTTCAACCACATGGTCACGCACTGGGGCTGGTATCTCACGGCGCACCGGCCGGATGGCTTTCCCTACAGCGATCCGCGGTTCAACCCGCATCGCCTGGCCTACTATGTCGACACATCCATGATAGCAGGCACCGATCTCCTGGGCGAGCTTTCCAGCTTGGGCTACAACACGTCCCAGTGGTTCGATCTCGGTGACGGGACCGCGTACATGATGATTACACTCAAGTACTACTATCTCAAGCAGCTCGCCCACATGTTCGATGTCGGATGCGTGTTCCGGTACTGCGAGTCGGACCCCGCCCTCCCGCACGCGGACATGTGGTATACCTACGGCCAGAAACCCGCGGTCTCGGCATCGGCCGCGCGGAATCCCGACGGGTCGTTCACCATCGGCGTGGTCAATCTCACCGGGTGCACCAGTGACGGGTTCCCTGTTGCGGGCTGGCATGCGACGCCCTATTTCGAGTACTATGATGCCGAAAGGTATGATGTTACTATCCGCATGCACGAATTGATCGACAGCGGGCCGCGGCGGTTCGCGATGTATCGCAGTTCCAGGACAGAGCGGTTCGAGTTTGTTGATTCGGTGACCATGACCGGCGGCGAAATGACCATCTCCGTCGACCCGAAAGCGTTGGTGACACTTCGGGGGTCGGGAGGCTCAGCTGTGGTCGCGGCGAGTGCTTCCCGGTTTCAACGCGGGAGCTTGGGTGATGTGCGGGCGCACAAAGGAATGATAGATATTGCCTTTGCCAATGCCGGCAGCTATTCGATCAAGCTCGCCGGTCTTTCGGGCAGAATCGTTTACACACACAGGAAATTCTGCTGCTCCGCCCCGGCGCAGTATCGAATTCCTGCATTGGTGCCGGGATGTTATGTGCTTCGGGTCTCGGGACGCTATCGCTCGATGGCACGGAGAATTGTTGTGCAGTAGTATGGCTGTTGGGGACGGACTAATCCTATTGTTTTGAGCCCGCATTTCTGGCGCTTCTAGGCATATTCGCCCTTTATCATTTACGCAACACAATTCGCCCGTCCCCATACACAATGCTGTGATCAGCACCCCTTGTATTCGATCTCGGCCTTTGCCTTGTCCGGGTTCTCGTCGGCCCATTCCTTCCGGTCTTCGCGCTCTTCTTCGACATCATCCGCATCGAGGTTCTCGATACCCCTTGCCGGGTTGATGCGCGTGTACGTGAAATTGCCCTTTTCCTGCTCCAGTTTCGCGGCAGCTTCCTCACAGGGCATGAGGGTCAGGGATGTGGTGATACCAACCATGGGGACCGGGTAGACCGCCTGGATCAGGTAGTATATCTTGCCCGCTTCGAACGTGAGCCTGGCTTTGGCTATGTAACACAAATCCTTTGTCGTGGAAGCACCAATCTATAGTACTCCTGATACCAAGTATCCGTCTCAGAGCTTGCCAGTTCCCCTATATTGGCTGCCAGGGACGAAGAACACATGCAGGAGGAGCGAATCCTGGGCACTCAGCCGCTAGACAACGGTTAATCGGTTTAACGACCCAAGGCCTTTCCTGCCCTGACCTCGCTTGTTCGAAATGCCAACTCAAGGAGTCTTGCCATGTCTCAAAGACTCGAATTCTTTTCGGCTGGAGAGCCCCTTCCAAAAGCCCGAACTCCAGTACTCCGCATTGCTGCCCGCTTTTTCCCAAGGCGTTGTTCGAAGGCTCTGGCGGCAGTCATTGCCGCCGCAGCGATGAGCGCATTCGGCGAATTCTCGGCTACCGTTTCCGAGGTAGACGGCGACATTGATGTGGTACTCGAGAATGCCGTGTTCAAATGCACATACGGGCCGGTGTCGAAATTCTATACCGACCAAGACGAGACCTGTATCAAGGAGCTGGTTGTCAACGGCGGGAACGATGTTGTCGGCCGGTTCTACATGGATGCCATGGTCAAAAACGAGGAACACGATCGCGGCGCGCTCAACCACGCGGAAGTCGTTGTCGATGATGCATCGGAAAAAACGGTCCAGCTCGAGTGGGACGGGAGCGCGGTGGTGCAGCGGGTGACAATGTATCCCCACAAACCGTATCTCAAGATCGATTACTACCGCTACTACATGTATGTGCGGGACTTCCCCGAGAAAACAGGGGGAACGCCCATTGTATATGGGGCGAATGACTGGTGCCGGGTTGACGGAAGCAATCCTTTCGGCGAGGGCATTTTTCCACGGAGCTACTACCGTCCGGAGATGGGCGATCCGGCTGATGGAGGTTCGTTGAACTATGCCGGATGGTTTATCATGGGGACGCTTTCGGGCAGCGCCGGGTTCGGACGTCTACTCCCTGTCAAGCACATGAGCGTTATCAAGCTGCTCGATCCGCACAAAGGGTATGAGTTCTATCCGCACTGGGTAACGAAAGGGTCCCGCCAGCCGTTTACGTCTATCCTGTACATCATTACGGGCGGAGAGGATGAGCTTTTCACGCAGGGCATGCTTCTTGCCGAAAACACCGAGGCCGATCCGCCGGCTATTGACCTTCCGGAGGTGGGCGCCATCGGCAGGGCGCCTGCGCACAAAGCCCGGCCAACCGCGATAGCGGCGACATACAAGTCCGGAGCGGTGCTGGTGAAGGTTGTATCACCCGGGCCGCACAGCATTCGCCTGGTTGATCTCAAGGGGGCGACGATTATGCATCGAACCACACAGGGTAACCATACCTATCGGGTTTCGCTCGACAATGTTGCAGCCGGCATGTACTTGATGCGCGTCAAAGCCACGGACAAAGTCGTGAACAAGATAATCGTGCATCACGGAAGGTAGGAGTTGCTGCAAACCGGAGCAATGTCTCCGCAAATGTGAGGGTAGTAACCGACATATGGTCAAGCACGCGAATACCGGCTATATAGTCCGTGTTTGCAGGGAGGAAACAATGGACGCTGCTCGCATGACACTTTGCATGATTGTATTTGCCCTGGTTCCCTGCCTTGCGGAACCTGTCCTTACAGAGTTTTCCCGGACCGGGTACGAGGCTTGGGACGGTATTACCGACAAATCGAGTGCCCCTTATACCGAACGGGCCCTCCATTATGACATCGACTGGCAGCCCACGCAACTATGGGACGGGTACAATCAGGATGAATTCATGTATGTCCGGACCTTCTGGTGTGACGGCGGCTATAACCGCGATGATTTCTTGTCGTTCAAGACTTCGCGCGACATCACCGTATACCTCTCGTTTCCCCGGTATGATCCTCGCGACCATGGTCCTTGGAACCCCGATCCTATCGTGAGCGAGAACGCGTCGGAGCATCTCGCTACGCATCCGGTCTGGCTTGTACAGCGCGGATTTGAAAAAAGAGGCAAGATGCTCCATATCGTGGAAGTCGAACACGATGTGTACGAACGAACGTACACGGCAGGGGAAACCGTCCGGCTTGGAGGGTGCGGGGGAAGGACCGAAATGTACCACATATTCGTGAAGACCGGCGCGCATGACCCCAAGCCTTGGACGCCTGCAAAGACGCCCGACAACTGGCAAGAGAACCTTCCCGAACCGGTCCTCTCGGAGCATCAGGGATGGATTGATTTCTATTACCACTGCTGGGAAATGGCTGAAAGCAAAAAGGTGCGGCGTCCGGGTGTCGGCACCGAAGGCATGGTATTCTGCTTCGATGATGCGCACAGCGGGCAGTTCACGTGGACCTGGGACCAGGTTTGGGTGAGCACGTTTGCCAAATACTGGCAGGGCGCTCATGATGTAATCGGCCATTATATGAATGGTATCGACGTGCTATACAGCGTGCAGTATGACGACGGATACATCCCGTACATGTGGGGCACGTGGGGAGACCCAACGAGGGTTCAGGCGCCCATCCTGAGCCTGGCGGAATGGGTTTGCTACCAACACACGGCTGATACCGCGCGGCTTCATCGTGTGCTTCCTGTACTGCGTAAATACTTCTTCAATGTAAGACGCTTGCACGGGCAGTACTATGACGGACCATACAGCGCCAGTTTCATCGGCAACGGCATGGACAACCGGTATAACGGACGGCGGATTATCGATTTGACCGGGCAGCAGGCAATGAATGCCCTGCTGCTCTCACGGCTGTACGGGGTCATCAGTGACAGCGAGAATTCCGAGTTGTTTCACCGGGAATGGGAATTCCTGCGTGAGATTATCAACGACAAGATGTGGCACGAGGAAAACCGATTCTATGAAGACCTGGCCAATTTGACAGGTGACGGCTTGCGGACAACCTGGACGCTGGCATCATACTGGCCGCTCATTGCCGAGGTTGCTCCGCCCGAACGCGCCGCGGCAATGAAAGACCATTTGTTCGACCCTGATAACTTTGCCACGCCCCATATGCCGCCATCATCAGGTAAAAAATGCCCGAACTACGATCCCAACGGTTGCTATTGGCAGGGCTCTGTATGGGTACCGACGGCTACCATGGTAATTCGCGGACTGATTGTGTGCGGATTCGAAGATGCAGCGCGAGAGATAGCCTTGAACCATCATGGAGCCCTCTACCGTACCTGGCTAAGTGATCATACAGTGTATGAAAACTACTGGCAGGGCGGCGATGGTCCGGCGACCGGCGTGAACCCGAAACCCGGATTCGCGGGATGGAGTGCGGTAACGCCTATTGCCACGCTTATCGAAGTGATCATCGGCATCCGAACCAATGCGCCGGAAAACAGAATGTTCTGGCGGCCTCGATTGACCGAAGAGAACGGCATCCGCAACCTCAAATGGGGACCCGGCTATTCGCGGGTGGTGGACATGATCGCGGCCGAGCGATCCAGCGCAAGCGACCCGATCACGATTACGATCAACAGCAATCATGCATTTACGTTGGAGGTCGATGCGGGATTTGCGACGAAAACGATCGATGTCGCCGCCGCCGATGGTCAGGTGTTTACGATTGAATGACAAAACGATCGCACAACCCCGCAGGGGCACGACGTCGTCATGCCCCGACGGGGAATCCGCAACGATGGGACCACTGATGAAACAAATCATGCTCCCCGCAATCCTGATGGCGACAATCGGCGCAACGCATGCAGACACTGTCTACGTGGCCCCCGGCCACGACCTCGGCGATGCTATCGGCAAAAACCCCCCTCACACCACGTTCATAATCAGGCGCGGGGTGCACAAAAACGCGAAAATTCACGGGCCAAAAACCGGACAGGCGTTCATCGGGGAGGACGGCGCCGTACTCGAGGGCGACACGGGCATCATGTACTGCGTCAACGGGTGGCGGCAGAACGGCGAAGGCGACAGTGTGACTGTCCGTAATCTGGAAATACGCGGGTACTGGTACGAAGACTGTGGTGGCGCGGCCGTCCTGATGGAGCCCTTCAGCAAGGGATGGGTGTTCGAAGACAACGAGGTGCACCACAACGGCGGCGTGGGTGTGATATTCGGCAGTCATTGCGTCATCCGTAATAACTACATCCATCACAACACCATGCAGGGCGTGGGATGCGGCGGCAACTGCGGCGAGGGGTACAAGGGCAATCTTAGCCCGTGCAGCAAACACGCGGTATTCGAAAACAACGAAGTGGCCTGGAACAACTGGGACGCGGAGCGTGATACGAATTTCTGCGAATGGGGGCACACGGGAGGCGGCAGCAAGTTCGCGGTTGCGTTGGGGCTCGTGGTGAAAAACAACTGGTCGCATCACAACTGGGGACCGGGATTCTGGACCGATGTGGCGAACGACAGCATCGTATACGAAGGCAATCTCGTGGAGCACAATATTGCCATGGGCATTTTCCACGAGATCAGCTGGGGTGTTGAAATCCGATGCAATATCTCGCGGCAGAACGGCGTATGGGTGGATTTCGGCGGGGACCAGCAGATCCTGCTTACTTCGGCCGGGCCCGCCGAGGTCTGGGGGAATATCGTCGAAGTCAACGCGCTTCACGGCGGCGGCATAACCTGGGGAGAAAACCGGCGGCTTCCGTTCCGGTCGCAGGATATCAGCGTGCATCACAATACGATCATTTTTCCCGGCGAAGTCGGCACGGCCATCGGCGCGGGGTGCCAGTGGTATGATTCGTGCGCCATGTTTTACGAAACAAACTGCTGGAACCATTCGATAGACTACAACACATATTATGTACCGAGCAAAGACTGCAGACTGTGGCGGTTCAATGGACCGTCCTACCACGGCCTTACATGGGATGATTTCACGGCGCTTCACGAACTGGGCGCACATGGGACGGTCATCGAAACTGATGATTTCCCTTCGGCGGACGATATCGAATGTCCGGACGGTTGTGAAGACATTCTGTCGCCCAGCATGATCATGTCGCCGCGGCGGCTTACGGTGCGCGCCGCCGCGGGCGGCGGCAATCCCGTGCCGCACACCATGACGATCAGAAACAAAGCCAAGGGGCGACTCGATCGCATTGAGACAAACGTGGTGTATCATGACGGCGACGGGTGGCTCGGCATTTCTACACCGGACGGCGCCGGCAATATGCAGCGAATTGTCAACAGCGTTGATGTGTCCGGCCTTGCAACCGGGGAGTATCTGGCGCGCGTGGAAATCACGTGCGACAACGCAACACCGTCCTACATGAAATACCTCGTGTGGCTGTATGTGGAAGACGGTGGATCATCGGCAGGACATGTCGTGGTGACACCGGATAATGCAACCGTCTCACCGGGTCAGACGGTTCGCTTCGATGCCGTTGTTGTTGACCGGCTCGGCAATCCGCTTTCTGTCCAGCCAGCTGTCACGTGGACTGTGGATGGCGAAGGGAGCGTGGCCGCCGGCCTGTATACCCCGCCCTCGACGCTGGGAGGGCCGTATACGATTACCGCATCGGCGGGTTCTGCCGGCGGCTCGGCTGAGGTTGCGGTGATGCGCGCCCTGCCGCTGGTGCAGGACGGGAGTTTTACTGATATTCAAGGCACGAGCCAAACCGGATTCATCAAGAAACTCCTTACAATACGCGGTTCGGATGACATGCCGGTTGCGGTTGTAGGTGACGGCAATACGGGAGTTGACAATGTGCTCGTGCCCGGCATCGGAGGCCTGTGGCCGATTCCGGGAGACAAGATCGCCATTCTCGGCACTGATTACACATGGAGCATCGAATACGAAGATGATGCCTTCTGGAATGACAACGTCCGTGAAAAGGCTCATTACTGGGTAGATTACTTTTTCATTGCGCTGGTGAGCCCCGTCGAACGGCAGGTACGGATCGGCACCCGTCACATGGGGGGAATCAAGATATGGCTCAATGGTAATCCCGTACATCAGAACGGCTGGTGGGACGGATGGGGAACCGAGGCTACCGTACCGGTGACGTTGAAGAAAGGCCACAACCGCCTAATGCTGAAACTCACCGCCGGTGACGGCGATAGCTATTTCGCGGTGCAGGTTGCTGAAGAGAACGGAAGGCTGCTTACGGATCTCCAGTACTCTCTTGGCGGTGACAACGAGCAGGACCTCGTTGCGCGCGCATCGGCTCGCGTTCCTCGGAATCGTTTGGCAGGGCTTATGGTGCGACGCGCAGCGGGGCGATTCCTTGTTGACGTTTCTGGCGCCGGAGGGGGCCACGAGCTGCAACTGTTGACATTGAGCGGACGGACCATCATGAAACGCCGGGGCGCAGGCAATGCCGTGTATTCGGTCCCGCGCGCCGTTTTGGCGCGGGGTGTGTATCTGGTGTCTTTGCGAAGCAGCACGGGCGTGATTCGCACGAAGCTGGTCGCGTATTGACGGTGGACGGCGTTGCGGACGGGGGGAAATTGCCGGAAGCAATCGTCTTGTTTTTCGGGGGGGAGGAAACATGCGAACAGGTCTTGCGGCAATCGCCATGC
Organism: Chitinivibrionales bacterium; assembly: GCA_014728015.1. Classification (GTDB taxonomy): domain Bacteria; phylum Fibrobacterota; class Chitinivibrionia; order Chitinivibrionales; family WJMI01; genus WJMI01. Next base: position 37,236 of record WJMI01000305.1, read on the forward strand.
TCATAGCTGCCGCCATATGCCGTGCCGATGCGCCGCGCATCATCTTCGATACCGACATGTGCTCGGATATCGACGATATCGCGGCCCTGGGCATGCTCCACGCGCTTGCAGACAACGGCGAGTGCATCCCGCTGGGCATGATGCTTTCAAGCGGCAATGATGACGGCATCGCCGCGATCAGCGCGATGAACCACTACCATAACCGTCCAGACCTTCCGATCGGTTCATTCAAGGGCGCGGGAAAGAGCTCGCCCAACTACTACGGCGCAATCCCGGATCGATTTCCCTGCGCCGTGCGCACCCGCGATGATGTTCCCGATGCCGTGTCGGTCTATCGCCGGATACTCGCGTCCCAGCCGGATGCCAGTGTTACCATTGTCACAGTGGGCTACCTGCACAACATTCGGGACCTTCTGCAATCCGGGGCGGACCAGCACAGCGATCTTAGCGGTGTCCAGTTGGTCGCGGCAAAAGTCAAGGAGTGGTCGTGCATGGGAGGCAGTTTCTGGGATGCCAACAACTGGAGTTTCGAATGGAACCTGTGCGAGGACGGTGCAGCAAGCAAGTATGCAATCGATCATTTCCCGTCGGCGATCGTGTTCAGCGGGTATGAAATCGGTGATCCCGTGAAGACCGGCGTGGGGTACGGTGACCGCACGCCGGCGGAAAATCCCGCCCGCGCCGTATACGATCCGAATTACCCGGACTGGCCCCGGCAGGAGGGGCACTGCAGTTTCGATCAGACCGCGGTGTTGCATGCGGCGCGCGGCATTCGTAACTACTGGGATGCCAACACGACCGGCTATTGCGAAGTCAACGATGCAGGATACGTGTTCTGGCACGATTCGCCGGACAAAGAGCACGGATATCTGATTCGCAAAATGGACAACAACGAGCTTGCGGGGATTATCAACGAACTCATGTTTCAGCAGCCGTTTGAGGGCGAAAGCGACCCGGTCCCGGTGGTGAGGTATGGCGGGCCGAATGACGGCTCACGCCGGGATGCCGCGCTTGTCTCGCCTGCCCGAGTATTCGACCTGCGGGGACGGGCTCTCGGCGGTGTCCCAACGGTTCGAGGGGACAAGCAGGCTCTTGGGTTTGGGGTGTACGTCGCGGATGCCTTTTCAGGGAATGCAAAAGCAGCACGGGAATTGGTGCTTCGTTGAAGGGGGGCAACCGGGCGAATAGGGAGGGACCAAGTCTATCGTCATAATCGCTGAAGAGACTACGATCCGCTTAGGGTCATAAAATCTGTCCGTCCCCCCAATCTACGCATTGAACTATAGTACTATGTTAACCAATCAAAACTGACTTCGCGCTCCGTTCCCCTTATTATCTCTGACAGCACTATCAGGCCAAGGGGGAAACCATGACCGCAATCATCGCCAGTCCGCAGCATCTCCTTTCACAGATTGTTTCACTGTTGCTCGCGCTCGCGCTTCTGGCCCGGGCCGCCACCGATCCAGGCGCACCGGTCAATCCCGACGGCATCGTAAACGGCCTGAAATACAAGTACTATGAAGGGGATTGGCCGGACGGTATTCCCGACCTGAGCGGGGTTTCCCCGGACAAGGTGGGCTGGTGCCGCAACCTGGACATCAGCTACGCCGATCGCGGGGACAACTACATCATTACCTGGCATGGCTATCTCAAGGTTCCCGCGGCAAAAGACTACTGGTTTACGCTTCGTTCCGATGACGGCAGCAGGTTGTATCTCAACGACCAGTGCATTATCAAGAACGACGGCGCCGACTATGTGGGGTGGGATCATGATAACCACCGGCCCCATGATGCGGGCAGCGGCGCAGTCAGTCTCTCGGCAGGCATATACAAGGCCACCATCATGTTTCATGAGGTCTCGGGAGGCGAACAGATGAGTCTTGTGTGGACCGCCGACGGCATGGACCCGCATGCGGTCCCTGACAGCGCCTGGTTTCAGGATTCAACCGGCACGGGCATTGTGCCCCGCAGGGGCATCACCGACTGGCGCGCAAAGCTTCCCGAGCCAATCATGGCCGGTCATGACGGGTGGGTGGATTTCTATTATGATGCATGGCGTATAGGCGACAAGCGAAAGTATCGCTCACCCAAGGGATGGATCTGGGACTGCGCCCATAGTACCGGGAGCCAGTGGCAATGGGACATGACGTTCGTTACCACATGGGCGAAGTACTGCCGTGATGCGCATCCCGATGTCACCTCACACCTGACCGGCCTGGACCTTTTCTACGAGGAACAAAAGTATCATGATGACGGGTTCATCCCGTTCATGTGGGGACCGTGTCTGGGCGGATGCTCCAACCGCAACGTCCAGAACCCAATCTTTACCCTTGCCGAATGGGACAACTACCTGTTCACCGCCGACACCGCGCGTCTCGAGGAAGTGCTTCCGATCCTCGATGATTTCTTTTTCTGCGTAAAGGAACACTGGGCGGCGCCGTGCGGGGTATACAAGGCCGGCTACCTTCACAACGGCATGGACAACCGCCCGGTATTCAATCATCAGGCGATAATCGATTTGACCGGCCAGCAGGCCATGAACGCACTTACCCTCATGCGTATGGCACAGGTGACAGGTGACAGCGAGCGTGAAGCAAAATTCCAGAGCGAGTACAACCAGCTCAAGGAGCTGATCAACACATCGATGTGGGACGACGCCACCAATTTCTACTGTGACGTTCTGGGGGATACGCCTGATACGACGCAGATCACGAACTGGTGTGACTCAAAGCTGCAGACCTGGAGCGTGGCGAGCTTCTGGCCGCTTATCGCCGAGGTTGCTGATGAGACCAAGGCCGAATATTGCGTGCAGCATCTCGAAGACCCGGACAATTTCAAGACCCACCACCGGGTGCCCTCGCTGGGCAAGCGCAACCTCGAGTGCTCGAACAGCCAGGCGCGTCAATACAAGGAAGGCGGCAACTACTGGCAGGGAAGCGTGTGGATCCCCACGAACACCATGGTCATCAAGGGCCTTCGCAAGTACGGCTACGGCGATGTCGCTCTTGATATCGCCATGAACCACATGGAGTCGATGTACCAGACCTGGCTGAAGCGCGGCACCATTTACGAATGCTACTGGCAGAACGGCGATGATTACCCGCAGGAGGGCGGACGGCTGCCGGATTTCGTAGGGTGGAGCGGCACCACGCCTATCGCGACATTCATCGAGCAGATCATCGGGATAACGGTCAACGCGCCAAAGAACATGATCACCTGGCGCGTGCGCACGACCGAGCAGCACGGCCTGCGGGACCTGCGCTGGGGCAGGGACCTAAAAAATTCCGTAAGCCTGGTCGCGGCCGAACGTGATGCCGGGACCGACGATATCATCATCAATGTTACATCCAACCGTGCGTTCACGCTTAAAGTGGATGCGCCGGTGGGTGTCCATGAGGCCGATGTTGTGGCCGGCACGCAGTCATTTCGGGTGACAAGCGAAGGCATCGAGATCAGCGACGTGGTCGCGCGCATCGACGGGCGCCGGGCCAGGACTTCCTCCCGCATGGGCGTGCAGCGAACAGCCGACCGGTATCTGGTACATGTTGCCGGCATGTCAGGCTCCCATACGCTCCGGGTGCTGACACTGGGCGGACGGACCGTGGCGCATCAGCGGGCAACGGGCGGCGCGACATACAACATCCCGCGCGCTATGCTTTCGCCGGGCGTGTACCTTCTGTCGGTCAAGGGGCGCGGCACGGTTCTGCGTACGCGGCTGGTCGCGTACTAGGCGGCATCGGGGACCGCTTCGGCAAACGCCGCCTGCATCGCGGCCTGGCGTATCACATGCAGGCGGAATGAGGAATTCTCCGCCTACGGCGCAGCAGAAGGGGGCCGACGCTATGCGGAAACAGCATCAGACGGATCACTCCCTGTTCCTGGCATTCATAATCATCTCGCATGTCGCCTCTCTCAGCTTCGCCCTCGATAACGGCCTGTGCCTGACCCCGCCCATGGGCTGGAACTCGTGGAATTGTTTCGGCTGGCACGGACACGATCAGGACAAGTGCCTTGCCGTTGCCGACAGTATGGTGTGCTTCGGGTTGCTGGATGCTGGTTATGAGTACTTCTGCCTGGACGACGGGTGGCAGGATTCCAACAACGACACGGATACACTGCGCCCCAACTCGCGATATTCGCGGGGGATGAAGGCATTCGGCGATTCGCTGCACGCACGCGGGTTCCAATTCGGTATCTACACCACATGCGGCATGAGCCGCGGCCGCGAGAGCGCGCATTGCTGGAAACGACATTCGCAACATGTCTCAGCAGACCGTGGAAATCCTGACCAACAGGGATCTCATTGCCATTAACCAGGATTCGCTGGGACTGCAGTGCTATCCGGTGAGCGGTGAGAAGGGGCAGCAGCAGGTGTTTGTCAAGCCACTCATGAAGGGCGATTGCGCGATTGCGTTCTTCAACCCGACCGACGGCTCACAGAGCATGAGCGTGAACTGGAGTGAATTCGATTGGCCCGAAAACGGCGCGCGGGTGAGAGACCTGTGGGCCGGGCAGGAGCTTGGCATCATTGAAGGCGGGTATTCTGTGACGGTTGAAGCTCACGGTACGGTTGTGCTGAGGCTGTCGCCGACGAGCCCCCAACAGACCATTTCATCCAAGAGACATGTCCCGCGGTCGAGCCGTTTCAAGGCCACGGCAGCATCGTTTCCCGCCTCTGGCGAATGCCAGATCAGCCTCACCGACCTGTCAGGACGCACGGTTTACACAGCAGAGAACGTTCACGCCCAGCACATGTTCCGTCCCCACTCCTCCGGAGTGTACGTACTTTGCGTGACCGGCTCGAATGGCTCGTTCAGCAAGAGAATCGTTATCAGGTAGGCCGAAAGGCCCACGGGGGGGCCTGATAAGAGGGGCCCACGGTTCGAGAGAGCCGTGGGCTTTCTTTCTTGGATCTACAGAGGCTTGACCGGGATGCAGATGTCGACCTTGTGGATGACATCCGGCCCGCAGTCATCGTCGGCACAGTCGCCGCAGGCACGCTCGAAGCTCGGCGCGTCGTCGGGCTGATATCCGCTCTTGGGCAGCCACTCGCCGAACACGTAGTTCCACGCATCCGGGTACTGGCTGGGATAAATCTCGAAGTGCGCAACAGCGTACTTCCCGCCCTTCACCTTCATCTTCCCGATTTCCCCGTCAACCTTGGTGTCTTCGGGCACCGTGATACACACGCTCGTGCGAAGCTTGCTCTCATCGGTGATCTCCGGGCTGTCGTGGTAGATATTGAAACACTGAAGGTCGGGTTGCTGCATGAGACCGCGCGGGCCGGCCCACGTACCGAGTTTCTCCCAGAGCCTCTTGAACAGCTCGGCATCGCCCTTGTACGGGCCGACATGCCGCACGTATGCAACGGTCAGCTCAGGGAACGTCTCGACCTTGACATCAGCCGTAACAGTGGATGGACCTTTCATGTTGCTCCTCCGTTGAGTTGTGGTTGTAGGTGACAGTGTGGCGCCATCACGTACTGTGCCATCAATATACCCGGAGGAGGCTTCGGTGTCTTTCCGATCCTTGCTGACCGTTTTGCTCCCGTTGCTTTCGGCTTTGCGATTCTTGCTGAATGTGGCATACCCGCCAGCTCGCCAGTCGGACGCGCTCATGCCGAACGTGTCGCGGAAGGCACGGGCGAAGGTCGCCGAGCTCGAGAACCCGCAGTCGAGTGCAATCTTTGTGACTGAACTCTTTGGATTGCCGACAAGCATGGATGCGGCCTTTTCTATGCGCACGCGGGCGATGAATTGGTTGAGAGTCTCTCCGGTCATCGCGCCGAATATCCGGTGGAAATGAAACGGCGAGAAATGCGCGACCGAAGCGAGCTCGGCGAGGGGGAGCGGGCGGTGGATATTCTTCTCGACGAAATCGATGACCCGGTTGATCCGCGCCCGGTATTCTTCGAGCTGGTATTGCGACGTTGGCATGGGCGTAAAATAGAACAAGCAAGGGCGCTACGTCTTCGGGCCAATCGGCAAGATGACTGTGGAGAGATCCCGCTCGCTTCTTCCCCTGGCCAATCTGTCCTATCTGCAGTCCGGCCGGGCTGCGCATTCCGTGCACCCGTCGCAGGTTTCCTATTACTTTGGAATACAAGCGGCAACTCAGGGGGGGCCATGCGAACAGTGCCAGCCTTGTCGGCAGTCTGCTTGTTTCTGGTCGTCGGTGTGTCTCACACCGAGTACCGCCGTCCGTACGGGCCTACCGCTCCGTGGAACGTCCCGGTGGCTGGCCTGCCACTGCATCCCGAGTCAGACACCTATGCCTCACGGCTCTACAACGACGCAACAGCGTCGCGCCCCGGCAATTTCAACCTGAGCTTCGACGGGTATACCTACCCGGTGTACCATGCCTCCGATGCGACAGGGGAGTATCCGGTCGAGACGACGTGGTCGACCAATATCGATGGCACCAGCATCCCGTGGAACCCCGCGTGGGAAGCGGCGTCCGGCACCGATGGGCAGGTGATCATTCTCGATTCGGCGACCGGCCGCGAGTGGAACCTGTGGCAGGTGAGCCTCGACGGCGGCACGGTGACGGCGACGAACGGGAACCTTGTTCAGGCCGGGGAAGAACGGGGCGACGGTTCCCAGCCTGCCAATTACTGGACAAAAGAAAACGGATACAAACCTTCCCGCGGCTGCGGCATTCAGTACTTCGCCATGCTGGTGGTGCCCGCGGAAATCGAGCAGGGCGCTATTGAGCACGCGCTTTCGGTGCCGATCATTAATACCGACGGCGATATGTTTGTGGCGCCGGCAACCAAGCTGGAATACCCAGACCATCCCTCGAACGGCATCCCCGAGGGCATGCGTTTTGCGCTCGATATCACCGACGAGGACATCGATGACTGGATCACTTCGCTGCCCGCTGCTCTGCCGGATGCGACAAGAACCGCGGCGCGGGTTATCGCGGTGGCGCTGCGGGACTACGGATGGTTCATTACCGACAGCTCGGGGGGGGCGCATTTCCAGTTCGAAGACCGCGCAAGCGCCGGGGCGGAGTGGGAGGCCCTCGGCCTTGCCGATCAGGAAATCGGCGGCAAGACATATCCGCGCGACCTTCTTGACGGGCTTATCACCCAAGACAACATCTACGCGATAGTGCCCAGCGACGAGTATGGCACGACAATACGCGATCGGGATGGCGCGCTTCCGGCCCCCACGGGCATCGGCCTGCAGGTGACGCGGCTGGGCCGCGGCCGCGTGGCTTTCACGGTGAGCGGCACGACCGGAAGCCCCATGAGACTGGCGGTCTACAATCTCTCAGGCTCCAGCCTTCTTCGGCGTACTATGTGGCGGAACAATGAAGCGTTTGTGCTGCATTGTCCTGACAACTCCCCGGTTGCATTGGGCGTGTGCGTGGCGGTCATTGAGCACAGCGGCCGGCGCGTTGCACGCGCGATACCGTCGTTCTGAGAGCTGCTTTGTGCGTGCTAATGATGTTGTTGGGTCAGATTGGGGTCGGACTACTTTTACGCTGACATTTGCATCGTCACAGAACGCCGCGACAAAGGCCGCAAAAAAAATAAAAAAAGTTCGTCCCCATATTCATGCATTGAGCCGCACTTGAGGCAATACTATGTGCCAGGGGCAGTAATTCATATCCGTTGGGGGCTCTTATGCGTATATCAAATGCCGCAGCTTTGGTTTTTGTTCTGTTCTTTAGCTTAATCGCTTCAGCCGCGAATCCGGGCGGCTGGGCCTGCTTTGCCGGGAACAATCGAGTGTATCGCGTTCAGATGAACGGTGATCTCGAGGATCTCACCGGCGATGTCAACGCCAAGCATGCCCGGTGGTCGGCGGATGGCCGTCAGATTTTCTATATCCGCGGGAACAACGAGATATGGGCCATGCACAACAACGGCGACAACAACCGCAAGATCGGCAGCGGCAATATTGCATCAGGGAGCTCCATCGCGGCGTACCGACCCGATGCAGACTACGTGCTCAGCGTTGAAGGAGGAGACTTCTACAAGCTCAACTCCAGGACACCCGGCAAGACCCTGATCTGCGCCAGCGGAAGCTCTGTTTATGGCGAGATTGCCATTAGCCAGGCAGGCAACAGAATCGCGTTTCGCAATGGTGGCCTGTATGTGATCGATTTCAATCCCGCCACTGCGGATGTTACCGCATCTGACCGGTATGCTGATGCGTGCTCGGCCGGCCTGTCACCCGACGGGCTCTGGATGATTCGCAACGGCGGCTCGCACACGGTCCTCGAAATACACAGCTACACGAGCGGCAATCTGGATCATACAATCGGGAGCGGCACAATAGGAGGCACCTGGGACAACCAGGCCTTCGCGGTCAACTCCAACGACTGGATCTGCTGCCTGATGGATAACGGCGTGGGATCGAACAGTGGCAGCCGTGTCGCTGTCGTGCACCGAACCGATGAAAGCCAGCAGTACGAAGTTGTCGACTGGAGCGGATTCAATACGATGTATCCTGATTTTTTCGTCGGCGATCTGCCGAGCCCGGTCATGGATGATCCCACCAGCCCCTCGGCCCCGACAAACCTCGCGGTAACGGGCACGTCAAACACGAGCGTGACGCTCGGCTGGGATGCGGGAGCCGATGCCGAATCCGGGATCAAGCATTACATCGTGTACTTTGAAGATGCGCTTCACTCTACGGTCAGCTCGACGTCCGCCACGATAACGGGATTGACAAGGGCCACTATATACGAGAATATCTACGTGAAAGCGGTCAACGGCGTGGATTCGGTGTCGGCCGCCAGCAATACGGTGAGCGCTACGACCGCGGACAACGCATTCAACGACGGAACGTTCTATGTGGAAGCCGCGAGCGGCGCGTTGTCCAACGGTATGACCGCCACGACGCAGGACGGCTCGCAGGCGGCCGAAGTAATCTACGGCACGACCGGCGACCTCGGGGCCGCGGGCGGCTCGTTGTCCAAGGCGGAGTATACCGTGGACCTGGCAGCGGGCGATTGGTATGCGTGGGGCCGCTTCTATTTCGGCGGCTCCGCGAACTCGTTCTGGATTCAGGTAGATGGCGGCACTGCCGAGCGTTTCGGCAACGGCGAAGAATCGACCGCTTCGTGGCACTGGGAAGGGGAACAGGGCGCGAAGCTTTCCCTGGGCACGCTGGGCGAGGGAACGCATACCATCACTATCAGCGGCAGGGAAGTGGCGGACAACTGCCTGCTTGACATGATCTGCCTGACAACCGATGCAGCGTTTGTGCCTGATGACGGCGCAACAATCGGTGCGCCCCCTCGAGAAACGGCGTACCGTCATGACGGTCTTCGCCGGTCAGGACGGGTGACGCTGTATACGCTTTCGGGCAAAAAGGTCGGGACATATTCCCTTGTGGCGGGAAAGATACAGGCGGCTGCCCTGGCCGGAAGGCCGGCAGGAACGTATATCGCGCATCAGACCGCAACGGGCAGAACATTCAGCGTGAAGGTTGGCAGATAGCCTTAGTACCGGCATTTGCGTGCAAACCTGGACCCCGTCTCCGGCCGGCGCAGAGGCGGGGTTTCCTGTATGTCTGCCGAGGCCGTCCTCTACCGTTCCCTGCGCGGACGGCCCACCGAGCCGCGATCCACAAGCACGGGAGTGCAGCGCACGTTGCCCCGGCGGTCGCTTCCCACCGGGATATCGCCCACAAAGACGTGGGCCGCCTTATAGCCGAGGTCCTCCAGACGCAGGTCGAGCGTAGTGATCGGATACAGGCTCAGGGGAGAGTAGTTGTCGAACGCGATAAGTGACATGTCCCGGGGTACATTCATGCCCGTCATGGTCAGCCACGTATAGTAGTGCATGGCCAGCCACTGGTTCGCCGCGATAATTGCCGTTGCCGGGCCGTCGACTATCGCGCGCATGGAGGCAAACTCGCGGTGCAGAAACGAGCGTACGTCTCCTGAAGAGCCGCCGGCATGCGGACCGGCGATTCTCGCGAACATGAGATTGTACGCGACAAACCACTTCACTCGCGGGTCCTCATCCGCCTCAAGGCCTTCCATCCAGTGCGTTTCGTTCTGCGCCACGGTATCGACCCGTATCGGGGAGGGGAGCGCGCCCGCCGCATCGGTTATCTTGCGCAACCGGTCCTGTTCCCAGTCAAACCTTCCAAACCTGACACAGCGCGGGTAGACTATCCGGCGATGCCCCAGTGTGGCGAGATGGGATACTGCAAGACGAACCATCTGGTTTTCGTCGGGCGAACACCGGTAGTACGTGCGGCGGCCGATGGTTCCGCGATCGTAGTCCGGGTGCGCGTTATCGAAATCGATCCAGACCACCGGGCCGTTGAACTGCGCGAGCCAGTCGATCCAGTCTTTGAGGTCGGGAGAGAGTTCATAATGCTGGGCAATGCAGGTGCCGCGATAGTATGACCCGAGCGAATTGATGAGATCCAGAATGCCCGCCCTGCCGGTGGGAAAGCAGGTCTGCACCGGGCTGTCTGATCCATGCCCGAACACCGGTATGACGCGCATGCCCGCGCGATAGAGCTGCCCGGTGAATTCGTCAAGCATGGGAAACAGGTGCTCGGAGAAAAGGTTCTTCCAGCGGTCATAATGGCCTACCAGAAGCAGAACTGACGGCATGTTTGCCGAGGGGGTTTCTCGTACCCGTACTCTTCGCTCGCGCAGCGGCGCGCCGACAACCCAGTGCTTGCCGCGCTTGTGCAACAGGCCTTTCGCGGCAAGTAAACGCATCGCCGCACATACCGTGTTGTATGAAACAGCCTGGGTGGTCGAGAAATAGCGCGCCTTGGGGAGGGGGTCTCCCACGCGATACCGGCCCTCGCGCATGCCCTGCTCAATCAGGAGCGCAAGCGACCCGGCCGAGCCCCGGCCTGCATGCGGCGAGACCAGCGAGGCATTCGCGCCGAGTACCTGCATCCGCTGTCCGGGGGAGACCCGCAGTTTCCCCTGATCGCGAAGCAGATGCACTGCTCTGAGCATGGTGGCGGTTGACACTCCCTCTCGCGCGCACAGGATCGCAACCGGATCGAGAAATGCCAGGCCGTTCTCACGGGCGGATTCATACACGCGCTTAGCGACTTCTCTAAACAGGATTCTGGACATGTATTTCCCTTTTGAGCTGGTTTCCGAGATTTGAAAGGGACGCATACCGGCGCCCGGCTCTTGTCTCTTACTGCCTTTCGCAAGGCTCCTGCGTGCAATATACAGTAAATAGAACGGAATAGTAGCACAATAATCAGAAGCAGGCCATCTATTTCTATAACTTCGCTCATGGGGAGGTTCAGGGCATTCTGAATCAGCCGGTTCTTACAGGTCGATTAATACCGAAGGAGTCTCTTCCATGTCTTCACAAACCTTCAATACCGCGTACTTCAAAGCCGCACTGTGCGCAGCGGCCCTTCTGGCGGCCTTGTTCGCAGTGCCATCTCACGGGGAGTGGGGCTCAATATCTGTCAGCAAGGATGCTTCGGACAATTTTCAGGTGGTGCTCGAGAACAGCAAATTCAAATGCACCTACGGCACGGTCACCAAACCCTACACCGACATCAAGGAAACCACAATCAGGGAATTCTCGGTGAAAGCCGCGGGCGGAGCAGACCAGGTAGGCGCTCCCGGGTATATGGATGCACAGGTCATGTCCATGGAAAAGGACCGCGGGGTGTGTATCTACGCGGATGTTGTCAGGGATGGCGCTGACACAAAGACCGTACGCATGGTATGGGACAACGGCCAGGTGTTTCAGGATATCACTATGACCAAGGACTCTCCTGTTCTCAAGATGGACTACTATAACTACGGGATTACGATCCGCGATTTTGTCATGCCCGGCGGAAACGAGTGGGGCGAGTATTCGATTTACGGCGGCGGATCGTACACGCGCAAGGAAGGCATTCTGACCCTGTCCGGATATCAGTATCCCGCATCGTACTATCGTGATGCCGACGGCACCAATGACCCGGCCGACGGCGGCGCTCTCAGCTACAACGGATGGTTCATCATCGGCGTGTACGCCGACAACGGCCAGGGGTACGTGCGAGTGATGCCGGTGAAACATATCAGTGTGATAAAGGCGCTCTACGGCCGCGGCTGGGAGTGGGCCCCGCACTACGGCACCAAAGGCGACCCGGTTGCGTTTACCGGCTACCTTGGGATCGTTTCCGGCGGCGGCGGCGAGATCCAGTCACTTGGCAAGTCTGCTGCCGACAATGCGCCGGGTATGGAGCCGGCAACCGTACCCCCGCTTCCGATAACGCCTACTATTGGAAGTACCATGCTCCAGAAGAAACGCGCGCCAGCCATGCGCATACAGCGTACCGGCGGGTATGTCGCCGTATCTGTCGCCGCTCTGTCAAAGCATCAGCTTCGGGTATTCACCCCGAACGGCAGAACGGTCTACGCGGCACATGCACAGGGGACCACGACGTATCGGGTACCGGTACGGACGATGGCAAACGGGCTGTATGTATTCCAGGTCAAAACAGAAGCGAAGGTGTTCAACAAGACCCATGTCATGCTTCACTACAGATAGAAACCATAAGAGAGTTTTATCATGAAATCGAAAAGCATACTTACAGCCGTTGTTGCGGCGCTTTGTCTGTGCTCCACCGCGCTGGCGGAGGAAATATTCACCGACTTCAACCGCAACGGGTACCGCGCATACGATGGTCTTCAGGTCGGGGACTGGCTCTACGTTGACCTGAGCTACGGGGTTACCGATATGTGGAGCGGGTATGCCCCCGACAATTACATGTGCATCAAGACATATTTCTCCGACAAGTTTTACTGGGACAAGGATTTTCTGATCTTCACCGTGCACCGCGATGTGACCGTGCTGATCGGCTGGCCGCAGGCCAGCAAGCACATGCCGGACTGGCTCCAGGACGGGTGGGTGGACAACGGCAAGCGAGGGGCTACAGGCTCATATACGCTCACATTCTACGAGAAGGAGTTCTCATCGGGTGATCGCGTGCAGCTCGGGGGCAATGAAGAGGCGTCGTTTATCATGTATACGATTCAGGTCGAGACCGGGCCGCACGATCCCGCGCCGTGGGTGCAGGAGAACGTGGTGCCCGACACATGGCTCGACGGCCTTCCGGAGCCGGTGCTGTCCGAGCATACGGGCTGGATAGATTTCTACTACTTCGCATGGGACATGGCCGACACCAAGAAGGTGCACCGTCCTCTGGGATGGACTTTCGACGAGGCGCATGGGAGCGACGTGTCGTACCTGTGGGACTATGTCTGGATGACCTATTTCACCAAGTATGTGCAGGATGCCCATCCGCTCATCACTGATTTCATGCTCGGTATCGACCAGATGTATGCCGACATGTATCCCGATGGATACGCGCCGTTCAAGTGGGGCTACCGCCGCGATCCGTTCTGGACCCAGGCGCCCATTTTCCCCATGGCCGAATGGCAGTGCTACATTCACACGGCCGATACCGATCGTGTCAAACGGGTCCTTCCGTACCTCGAGAAGAACTTCTGGAATGTAAAGCGGTTCTGGGCAACGTACTGGGGGCCGCAGTATTTCGATGCCATGATCGGCAACGGCATGGACAATCGTCCCAACGGTGCGCGCATCATCGATCTCACGGGGCAGCAGGCAATCAATGCCCTGATAATTTCGCGTCTTGCCGAGGCTGCCGGCGATACCGACCGAGAGTACAAGTTCAACAAGGAATACAATTTCATCAAGGATGTTATCAACAATAAGATGTGGCATGACGGTGATAAGTTCTACACCGACATGAAGAACCGTACCGGCGACGAGCTGAAATCGGGTGACTGGACACTGGCATCCTACTGGCCGCTCATTGCTGAAGTTGCGCCGCAGGATCGTGTCGACCATATGGTGGCGCACCTCAACGATCCGGACAATTTCAAAACCGCGCATCGCCCGCCCTCAACCGGCAAGAAGAGCTGGGCCTACGATCCCGGAGGTAAGTACTGGCAGGGGAGTGTGTGGGTACCGACGGCCACCATGGTGATCCACGGCCTGACCGCGTGCGGCGAGCATGATCTCGCGCGCGAGATCGCGGTCAATCACCACTACTACACCTACGAGACCTACCTGCAGACAGGCACGATTCTCGAGAACTACTGGCAGGAAGGCGTGGGCAAGCCCACGGCCGGAAGCTCGATGACCGACTTCGTCGGCTGGAGCGGCATTACGCCGACCGGCACGCTTATCGAATACGTGATCGGTATAAAGGTCAATGCACCCGAGAATACTGTCACCTGGCGCCTTCGGCTGACAGAACAGAACGGCATGCGAAACCTGAAATGGGGTCCCGGCTTTGCGCATGTAATGGATCTGGTTGCTGACGCCAGAAGCAGTGAGAGCGACCCTGTGACTGTTAGAGCAAACAGCAATCATGCATTCAAACTTGTAGTTGATGCCGGCTTCAAAACAAAGACGTTTGATGTGGCAGCGGCCAATGATCAGGTATTCGTGGTTCAATAGTCCTATGGACGATGAAGCTCGAAATTCAGAACATGATAGGGGCACGTGTGCGGATTGCGGATCGGGGAGCCGCACACGGGCCCTTCCATGTCTTTGAGCGGCAGCGACTTGTGTCCTAATTGGCCGAGCAACAACAGCCACAACAACCTTCTGGAGACGTTCTACACAGATGTGGACCGATATATTGCTTTGAGAGGCATTTCACAATCTGCCTGCCGTCTTCTTGCGGCAAAATTATTGACCGGGGGGAACTCGTATGAGACTGAATCTTTCCATACTGCTGACCGCTTTTGCCACAGTATCGACACTGTTGGCCGCCGAAGTTGTCATCAATCCGGGCGACGACTGGGGTGCGGCCATCTCCAACAACCCCGCCGGCACGGTATTCATTATCAAGGCCGGTATCCATCCTGACCCGGAAATCAGCGATGCCAAAAACGGCATGCAGTTCATCGGAGAGGACGGTGCCATTGCGCAGGGCGACACCAGCGGCATGTATTTCGCCACCGGCTACGGACCCAACGGCAAGATTGAAGATGTTGTTATCAAGAACATCGAGATTCGCGGCTATGGTCTTGACAGAGACGGCAACGTTGGGTATTGCGACGGCGGCCCGCTTTCGGTGCATGACAGCAAGAACTGGCTTCTCGAAGAACTCGAGGTCCATCACTGCGGCGGAACCGGGATTACCACCGGTGAAGGCACCATCGTCAGGAACTGCTGGGTGCATCATAATTTTCAGCAGGGATTCGGCGGCAAGTTCAGCGGCGCCACTGTCGAGGGGTGCGAGAACGGGTACAACAATGTTGTCATCGACGGCGTCGACAGCAACTACTGCGCGTGGGAGCATTCAGCCGGCGGCAGCAAGTGGGCCATCTGTTCCACCCTGGTGGTCAAGAATTGCTGGACTCACCATAACTACGGGCCCGGCTGGTGGACCGATATCTCGAACGAGGACATCACCTATACCGGCTGTCTGGTCGAAGAGAACGTTTCCATGGGGATATTCCATGAAATAAGCGGCAACGCCACTATCAACTGTAATATCTCGCGCAACAACGGTATCGGTCCCAACTCAGGATCCAATTTTCAACTTCACGTAGTGTCTTCGGGTCCCACGGAGTTATGGGGCAATATCATGGATGTGCATGCATCGGGCGGCGCCGGATACCAGGTGACCGAGAACGGCCGCGAGTACCTGGCCCAGGATGTCGATTTTCATCACAATATCATTGTATATCGCCATACCACCGGCCCGGCAGTCGGCATGGGCTGCCAGATAGGCGGCGGGTGCGATGCCGTGTACAACGACAACGCGCAAAACATCGATTTTCACGACAACACCTACTACGTTCCCGATGCCAGCGCCGAGCTCTGGCAGTGGGACGTGGGCGACTGCGTGGACTTCACTACCTTCAAGACATATCACAGTTTCGGGCGCGGCAGCGAGGTGATCGAAACCGGCGATTTTCCGGATATCGAGGATCTCGATTGCCCGACCGGGTGCGAGGACGTGCTCGCGCCTGAGATTATCCTGAGGAACCGGCGCATGCATTTCGAGATCGGCCAGGGCGGCAGCGCATCGCCGCAGGTCGTTTCGGTCGGCAACATGACCATGGGCACGCTTGCCGATGTGGAAACCGATATCTCGTACGTGAACGGCAGCGGATGGCTCAATGTCGCGCGAAGCGGCTCGGGAAACACCCAGAAACTGACTAATACGATCGACGTTTCCGGCGTGAGCGCGGGAGACTACAGCGCCAAGGTGCGCGTGTCGGCATCGAATGCCGACTACGTTCCGTGGTACTGGGTGCATATGAAGGTGACCGGCGAATCACCGGCACTTACCTCGTTTGACATCGTTCCGTCAAACGCGGTCTGTTCTCCCGAACAGAGCATCAAATTCATCGCCACGGCCCTTGACCAGTGGGACAATCCCCTGGCCGATCAGCCGTCGGATATCTCATGGTCGGTGACCGGCGACGGGTCCGTATCGAACGGCACGTATACGGCGGGCACGGAAATCGGCGCCCATACCCTGACCGTTTCATCGGGAGGTGTATCCACCGAGCAGCCGGTGCGCGTGCTTAAGGCCGACCCGCTGGACATGTCGGAGAATATCAAGGACTTTCTGGTGCTGTGCGCGCCGGGCGGCTCGCCCAAGCTGAATGTGAGCAATTACGCGGGATCGAGCACGCATGTCATGGACGATGAGCACCTCCTGACACCTGCGCCGGGCGACAAGGTGACGGTTGGCGGCACGGACTACACCTGGACAATCATGCACGACGATGACGGTCAGTGGCATGATGATGCCGGCGGCGGCGAGTGGATAGCGTACTTCGCGATAACGGTCTTGAGCACAAAGGACCAGTGGGTCAGGTATAATGTCAGGCACGCGGGCGGCATGCGGATCTACTCGAACGGCCTGAAGGTGTACGGGTATAATTCGTGGGACAATCGCCGGGCTGTCGCGAGCGATCCCGCGCTGCTCGAGCGGGGCGCCAACCAGGTCATATTCAAGCTGGCAAGCAATACGTACCCCCGGTTCTCCGCGCACATTGATGATGCCCAATCCGGCGGGCTTCTCACCGATCTGTACTACACGCTCGACGATGCCGCGGGCGGCGACCTGACAATCAGCGGGCCGATGCTCAGCCGCGCGATGCGTCCCCTGGGCATCAGTGTCCGGCGGAGCGCCGGCAGGTATGTTCTCGATGTCGCGGGCGTGGAAGGGTCTCACGAAGTGCGCGTGCTGAGTCTCAATGGACGGACCGTGTTCGTGCGACGCGGCATGGGTGAAGCGGCCTACATGATCCCGCGGAGCAAAATGGCATCCAGCGTATACGTGGTGTCGGTCAGGGCCGGCGAAAAGGTCCTGCGCAAGCGGTTCATCGGTTACTGAAAACGAGCACTAACGCTACCCCGCCCGGCCGGCCGAAGCCGCGGGGCCCTCAGCATTGATTTGTCCCGGAGATTATTTACTAGTTTACCTCCGGAGTAAATATGGAGTACGACAGTTACAAGCGTGCTACACCGGCAATGGAGCCGCGGTCTATCAATTCCGGAACCGTGGCGATATTCCCCCGCCGGTCCGCCCGGATCGGGATGTCGCCCACAAAAATGTGCGCCGCCTTATAGGCAATATCCTCGAGCTTCTGATCCACGGTAGTGACCGGCTCCCTGCTGAAATAGAGGTAGTTGTCGAACGCGACAAGCGACAGGTCCTTCGGTACTGCAATGCCCACATTTTTCAGCCAGTAGAGGTAGTTCACCGCAGCCCACTGGTTGGCGGCGATGAGAGCAGTCGCGCGGTTTGGTTTCAACAGGGGTGTCAGCGAGGGAACCGTGCGGGCGAGTTCCTGAGACAGGAGTTTTTCCCGGCGCGCGCGTGTTGCTTTCGGGTGTGCCGCCCGAATAGATTCCCGAATCGAATCCACGTGATTGAACATGGGGTTGATGCCCATGTAGTCGTAGAGAAGGTTGTATTCGGGTTCTCTGCCGATAAGCCACAGGCGCTCGTTGTGTTCCCACACGGTCAAATCAAGGCGTGCCTGGCGGCACAGGTCGGCAATCAGCTCGCGGCGGTTTATCAACCAGTCTTCCCGGGCAAACCTGTTGGGAACAATCAACGCGGCGCTCCGGTGCCCTCGGTCCGCCAATGCTGATACTGCGAGTCTCACCAAGGCGCGCTCTTCACTGTAGCACCGGAAGAACGCCCGGCGGCCGACTGTCCTGCGGTCGAGATGCGGCAGGCGGTTTTCGATGTCGAGAAATACCACCGGCCTGTCGAACTGGCCCAGCCACGAGACCCAGTCACGCATGTCGTCCAAATCCTTTTGGTGGACCACGACAAACGTACCCCGGTATCGATCGCCCAGCTTCTGGATTGTTTTCAGGATGTCGGCCCGTCCCGCCGCGAAGAAATCTCGGCTGGTGGCCCGGCGATCCGCATGCACCACAGTCGGTGCCTGAGCGATTTCCTTCTGCACCACCAGGTACTCGTGACCGAATCGTTTGAGCTCGGTACAGAAGGTGGAGATCATGAGATTGGAGTGCATGGTAAACAGGTCACGCCAGAAATCATATCCCTGCACCAGAATGAGAACGACCGGCTTTTCTTCTCGGGCCTTGTATCCAGGAGCGGGCGCCGCGGGCTGGGGACCCACAGCCCATCTTTTGCCCTGCCGGTGAATAAGACCTTCTGAAGAGAGAATCGACATGGCCCGGCTCACAGTGCTGCCGGAGACATGATCGGTCAGGATGTAGTGGAGCTGCTTGGGGAGCGTGTCGCCCGCCCGAAGAATGCCATCGTCAATTTTGTCCCTGACATTTCTGGCAAACCGTCCTGCCGAAGTATGATCGGAGAAGCTTTCACCAGGGATATCGAGCCGTACAGGCCTCCGCCTGTTGCGCAGTTTCACCAGGCCGCGACTCGACAGGATCCGCAGAGCCGCAACGGCGGTGTTCTTGGCCACTTCGGATTCGCGGACGATTTCACGCACAGATGGCACAGGCAAACCGGGATTGGCGCGGAGTGTTTCTTCGATTGTGGCGGCAATACGCTCTGCAAGCGGCACGGGGACTCTCCTGTGTAGTAC
The DNA here is from genome assembly GCA_014728015.1 of Chitinivibrionales bacterium. Taxonomy (GTDB): domain Bacteria; phylum Fibrobacterota; class Chitinivibrionia; order Chitinivibrionales; family WJMI01; genus WJMI01. The sequence continues at coordinate 56,274 of WJMI01000305.1, forward strand.
AGAAGGACTGAATAGTATTATAATGTACTATTTCAAGACTCCTTCTGCACATACTTTCTGCGCAAGTGGCACAGCCGATAGCCAAAGCATTTGGACAGCACAGATTGAAAGGTCGTGTAATGCGCATACGACTCAATTTCGCCGCGTTGTCAATACTGCTCGTCGTGTCAGGTATCTTGGCAAGGGACACTGTGTATCTCTATCCTGGCAATCCGTTTCGCGATTCGGTTCAGGCATATCCCGAGAGCACAACGTTCATTGTCAAGGAAGGCACCCATTACCAGCCCCGCATATGGCCAAAGACCGGTGATCATTTCATCGGGGAGGACGGTGCTGTCATGGATGGTGGAGACACCGCCTATCATGCGATAGTCGGCAACCAGACCGTCGATGACATTGTCATCCGTAATATCCGGTTCCTCAACTACGGCTCCGCTCCGCGGCTGTGTGTTATCACTGCCCGGGCCGATGCGTACAACGGCGCCCGCTGGACCATTGAAAACTGCGAGTTTGGATACTGCAACGGCGGTGCCATCATGATAGGCGACAGTTTCGAGGTTCGCGGCAATTACATACATCACATGGGCCAGATTGGGCTTCTGGGGGGCGCAACCGGCTCGCTGGTCGAGAACAACGAGATTGCTTTCTGCAACTATGAAATGGAGAACTCGTTCATTTTCGAGGCAGGGGGCGCGAAATTTGCGTATGCGACCAATCTGATCGTACGCGGTAACTATGTCCACGACAATTTCGGCCCTGGTTTGTGGACCGATATCGACAACATGAATATCCTGTACGAGGGCAATATCATCGAGGACAACCTGCAGTTCGGCATCTTTCACGAAATCAGCTATGATGCAGTCATCCGATGCAATGTGATTCGTAACAACGGTGCGGCGCATGACTCACTCGTGTGGTGGATGAAGCCCGGGCAGATAAAGATCGCCAACTCCCAAAACACCGAAATCTGTCATAATATCATCGAAGTGCATCCGAGCTTTGGCGATGGGATTGCCTTGTCAAATGCGGTTCGCGGAGAAGACTGGTACTGCAGAGATAATAGCGTGCACCACAACCATATCATCCACAAGGGAAAAAACGCGTCGTACAGCGGCATCAACGGCGTGGAGTCCGAATGGCACGAGGAGTTCGAGAACCTGTATACCCAGGCCGATAACCGGTTCGATGCCAACTATTATCATGTGCCTGATGACACCACCCGCTACTGGTTCTGGCGCGGGACACGCTGGGACCATACGGGCAACGGGTTTCGCACATTCGAGGAATTCCAGGCGATGGGCCAGGAGCAACACGGCATTATTGACCACGACACGGGCGGCAGTTACGCCTGCGCGCCGTGCCAGGACCTCGTTGACCGGATAGAAACGGCGCGCAAGATTTGCCCGGGAAGGATCGCGCAGCAGGGTTTGCGTGTCGGCGCGACCGCGCGGGACGGAAACTGTGTTGTTAAAATAACCGGCAACTGCGCGCCGCCGGTCGAAATCTGCATTCACGATGCCCGGGGAAGGCGCGTATCGCGAATTCTTGTCGGCCATGAGGTACAACGCATCGTGGTTCCGACATCATCTTTGGGCCGGGGCATGTACCTGGTCCGCGCGCATGCATCGGGAATGACTGCTGTCACCACGTTCGTGGTGCGGTAATACCAAACAAGCAACGGCCGTTCAGGGAGGACGCAATGTACTGGACAGGCAACGCACTGGTATTGACAGCTCTTGCGCTTTTCTGGCTCGCGTGGGGAGCACAGGGGCTGGAAGGTATGCTCTTGGGATATTATCCCGACACCGATCAGGACGGCGTTGTCGATACCAATGCCTGCCCCGGCTATATCAGCCAGGAGAACGCGGGGGCGTTGTTCGTGTATTTCCTGGGCACGGGACACAAGGTGTATGTCGAGGAGGACGGCGTTCTCAGCGGTAGTTTTTCCCCCGACGGCAGCCGGATTGCATACCAGAAAGCGAACCAGGTGTGGGTATGCGACGTTGACGGGAACAACAGGCAGGCGGTGACAGCGTGCGGCACCGGCGATGCGGTCACCTGGGGAAGCGACTACATTTACTGGAGCGAGTTGACCAGTGCTGTGTACCAGGTCAAGGAGGACGGCAGCGAGCGGGGCGTGCTCCACGATTTCGGCCAAACCGTGTACAAGGCCGGCGTTTCGCAGGATGGCACCCATGTGTCGGGGTTTGCCATGCCCGGCCCCTGGATAATTGCGTGGGACAGCGCCACGAATACGACATCGAATGTGGCCTGCTGCAATTTCGGCGGGGGGTGCCGGGGGACATTTTCCCCTGACGGGTCGATGGTTACGCGTAACCGGTCGAACCACAACGACTGGGACATCATCGCCTATTCGCCCGGCGATCCTATCAACGGGTGGCCCGGCATCCAGCACATCGATAACATCAATTGGGAGCCGTGCGCCGGCCGTACGGACGGCAAGGCGACATTCAACATGCATCGCTTTTCGACCAAGTCGAATGATTTCGTTGTGTTAACGGGCGAAGGGGCCAACAGCGCATACGTATACCAGCTGTCCACACGGCAGTTTCACTATATCTGCCGCGGCATCGCGCTCGATTTCTGTCCGTTTTCCCCGTTCAACTCCGTTCCTGCGCCCGCCTTTGCGCCGCAGCAGGGGACTTTTGCCGATGCGATTGATGTGACGATTACCGGGACCGGCACGATTCGCTATACCACCGATGCCAGCGATCCGACTGACATGTCGCTGCCGTACGCCGGGCCTGTTCATCTGACTGCAACCACCACGATCAAGGCGCGGTGTTTCAGCGGTGATGACCAAAGCTCTATCGCATCGAAGACCTATACCAAAGCCGCTGCCGGCGCGCAATTGACTGCTATCCAGCTTGCGCCCGCGACAATGGATGTGGCAGGCGGCGGGCGGGTGCATTATACAGCAACCGCACTCGATCAGAATGGCGCGGAAATGCAGGATGTGTCTTTCACGTGGAGTGTCGATGGCGGGGGGACTATTGATACCGCCGGTCTGCTGAAGGCCGGTATGATGGAAGGCGGTCCGTATACGGTACGTGTCTCTTCGGGCGGGGTTCACGCATCCGCGACATTCTCGGTGCAGGGCACTATCTGTCTTATTGAGCCGCAGGCGGCCGCACGCTATCGCGAGGGTGACACGATGCATGTCCGCTGGGAATGGACCGGCGCGGATACATATCCCGGCGGCGTGGTGGTGAGCTTCTCAAATGACGGCGGCTTGAGCCTGCACGATATCACGGGGACCAACAGCATTGCTTCCGGCGATGCGGCCTGGGGAGATCTGACCTGGGTGATAGGCCAGGGGCTTCCCGATGGTGTGTCCGTGCAAACACAAAAAGGTGTTGTGCAAATCGGCCGGTATGCCGCAACCGGCCTTGCATGGAACGGAACCACAAGCGAGCCGTTCACAGTACTGGCCAAGGATGCCGCAACGATCCCCTCCCCGCCCAGCAAATCCAGCCGCGCGGCCATACGAGCGGTTCGTGATGCGTTGCTGGTGACGATACCCTATCGAGGCTATTTGGAAATCGAGGTGAATGATACAAGGGGTCGTCGGGTCTTTTGCGAGGCCGTACGAGGCGCGGGAACGCGGCGCATTGAGAAGCGGTTGGCCCCGGGCGCATGGATGGTGTGTGTGCGCATCGACGGCCGATGCCTGACGAGCGCGCTCATAACCGCGCGATAGGTGCAGCCCAACGCCGACCTCAAATGAATACAGTATCTCCGGCGTCAATAACCTGATTGTCCCCCGGTGATTCCCCAGGGCAGTTTGCCGTCTCCAGCGAACTGCGGAAACGGGCCGAAACTACTGATTTGTCCCGGAGATTATTTACTAGTTTACCTCCGGTTTAAATTCCCGCCCCAAAAAAATAGGACTTCTCTGAAGTTCCATACTCCGCCCGACTCCATGAGAAAATTGTATAATTCGATCAGAGGATCATATCTGCTTGATACGCCCGAATCCCAGTATATTGGGTTCTTGGGGAGACCGGTATTGACAAGAATTTCTCCGACAGGGGGTGCTTCGGAGTAACAACTGAAATAGCAACATAAGTTATGCGCTTAAATCGCGAGGTAAGAAGGGGGAACTTCATGACCAAGTCGAACAGCGCTATATTTCTCATTTCAGTGCTTGCATTGAATATGGCGGCATCGGGTGGCTTGTGCCGTCGTGCTTCGTCGTTTCCGCAAAATGTTGTTCAGAAGTGGCAGGAGCAGTACAGCGACATTGATGGGCAGATTGCCGCCACGAACAGCCTGGGCAAAAGACGTGACAATGCTTTCGGCAAAATGGCAAGCCGGCATGCGCTGGTCCTTGCCGGGGATCGCGATCCCGCCGATGTAGTCCTTCGCCGCACCGGGGCCCTCATGGAGAGCCTCAAGCGCCTTGAGGACTGTCCTGATCTTTCGGCGTTTGAATCCCGCCTCGAGCAGCTCCGCAGTCAGAACCGCGGCGGTCTCGCCAAGGCTTCGGCGGCCGCGCGTGAGGCATTGTACCTCGAGGCATGCGCCCTTCGGCGGCAGATTGCCATCTCCAATCCGCTCCTCGATTTCAACGATGTGCTGTATGTCGAGCGGGCGCTGTGCGGCAACTGGGAAGAGACAGGCCATCACTGCTGCGACCAGTTCCACAATTTCACCAATGCGCCGGGCGGATGGGTGTACATCATGAAAGATGCGTTCAGTGACAATCCCCAGCGCGCAAACCTTCTTCAAAACGCGGTCGTCGAAAACGGGCAGTTTGAGGGGCAGAGGCTGGTCGACCTGACAGGCAAGTGCCTGAGCCCGGAGCTGTCCTTTGACGGCCAGACCGTGCTGTTCGCATTTGCGGAGGGCGGCTGCAAGAACAACAATCACATCAAATTCGGGCTGCCGCCGCACGAGCATTTCTGGAATGACCAGAACTGCTGGCACATTTTCAAAATCAACATTGACGGCACCGGTCTGCGTCAGTTGACATTCGGCCCGTATGACGATTTCGACCCGTGTTTTCTTCCCAACGGCCGCATCACGTTCATATCAAACCGTCGCGAAGGGTATGGCCGCTGCCACTTCCGTCTGGTGCCTACCTATACCCTGTATTCCATGAAAGACGACGGCAGTGATATCATCTGCCTGAGCTTCCATGAAACCAACGAGTGGCATCCCTCGGTGAACAACGACGGCATGATTGTGTATACGAGATGGGATTATATCGATCGCCCGGATTTGGCCTCGCACCATATCTGGACCTGTTACCCTGACGGGCGCGATCCGCGGGCCCCGCACGGCAACTACCCCGAGCCGTATGCCACGCATGTCGACGGCGGGTGGGGTGACACGTTCCGGAAACGGCCCAATGGGGAATACAATATCAAGGCCATTCCCGGGACCGCGAGCAAGTATACGGCTACCGCCGGACCGCACCACGGCGAGTCGTACGGATGTCCTGTCATACTCGATATTGCTATCGAAGATGACAATTGTATGTCGCAGATCACCAAGATAGTCGACGTTGGTTTTCCCGAATCGGAAGTGGGGGGAACGGTCGGCGGAAGCTACGGGACCGTTTGGCCGTTGTCCGAAGAGTTTTTCCTGTGCAACAGGGACGGCGGGCTGGCGCTTCTGGACATTCACGGTAATGTAGAATACTTCGGCGGCGGCCATACCATGCGGCCGGTCGATCCTATTCCGGTCAAGGCGCGCACCAAGCCGCCCGTCATACCCGTGCAGACCTGGCAGGGGGAACGGGAAGGCGCTCCGGACCACCAGCGCGCCGTCATCAGCGTCATGAATATCAATGTCGCCGATTACCCGCTTCCGGACAATGCGGAGATCACACACATGCGCATCATCCAGGCCTTTCCGCATTCGCAGCCGTTCAGTGTGTATGCGGGACATGGGGAGCACTCGCAGGGGCGCATGCCGATTGGCACGGTGCCGGTCGAGGAAGACGGGAGCGTGTATTGCGAAGCGCCGGTGGGCAAACAGATATACTTCCAGCTTCTGGATGAAAAAGGCCATGCGATCGCATCCATGCGTTCCGGCACGTATGTGCATCCCGGCGAGCATCTGACGTGCGTTGGCTGTCACGAAAGCAAGTGGGAATCACCTCCGCCCATGACATCGACCCCGCTTGCGCTCCGCCGCGAGCCGTCGCCTATTGAGCCCGAAGTCGGTGGCGTGAATCCGATCGGGTTCGACCTGGTCCAGCCGATTATTCAGAGCAAGCTTTCGGGAACGTTTTCCTCAAACTATCATGATCTGGAGCCCATAATATTCTATCTCGAAAGCGGCATCTACTGGATGCAGTACCAGCACGGCGGGTCGCGCACGATCCCGGGTCGTTTCGGCGCCCTCGAATCCGGCATGCTTAAGACGATAAACGGCATGAACCACAATCTCACCGACGAGGAATACCGCAAGATTGTGCTGTGGCTCGACTGTAATTCCAACGAGTTCGGTCTGGCACGCAACGGGGGCTATCACCCGCAGGCCTATCTTATGGACTACGACGAGAATAATCCCTCGGGAGTCGAGTATGACCGGCCCGCGCGCGGCTCAACGACCATCAAGCTCCAGCGCTTCGCGCCATCCGGGGAACCGCATATTCGAGTAACAAACCGAATGCTCACGGTGAACAGCGGAGCGAATGAAGGGGCGGATCTGGCGGTCTACGATCTGAGCGGGCGCGTGGTGTTGCGGCGCCGGCTGGGACACGGTACCTCTTGCATCGATCTCGGGGCGCAGGGAGTTGCCGCGGGAAGCTACGTGGTCAGGCTTACGGATGCCAAGCAGCGGACCCTGCAAAGCAGGCGGATTGTTGCGGCGCGTTAGGTTGTGACTGCAAAACACTGCCGGGCTTTGCAGCCGGGGAAACCTGACCGGCGGATTGAACCTGCGTGCCGGTAATTGCCTGCATGCGCGTTTTCCTCTTTCTTCCAGGCGCGAGAAAATGCTCCATTTTAAGGAGAAGATTATGACTCTGGGTGAAGCTGCCCCTTATGTATTATGGAGACAGAGGGAACCATGAAGCATGGCATGATTTCGCCCGTCGAGTTTAACCGGTTAAGATGCCTCGTGAAATCATGCGTAATAGCCGCTGGGATTGATGGAAGCCGGGAACGATTGTACAATGAAGTGATCCCATAGGCTGGAGAGAACCGTGAAACTTCTCAAGACCGCCCCCCAAGCTCTGTGCATGGCATTGGCTGCTGTGTCCTGCCTGCGGGCCGCCAACGCGGTGCAGGAGCTCAGGTTCTTCGATGCCGCCGGCAACATGCTCTTCAAGGTAGCCTACGAGTACGACAACAACGGAAACAACACCACGCGCACGGTCTATGACCGGGGCGACTATGTGCTGAAACGGATTACGTTTAACGCCGACACCAACCGCTATTTCGATCCGTTCGACAACCTTCTGTTCCGCGCAGGCTACACTGCCGCCTCCGGCGGTGAGAGCTTCGCATTCCACGATCGCTACCAGAAAGGAAGCCTGGTGCACAGCGGCTCGTATTCCGGGTCGCCGGGGAGTTATGAATTTTCCGATGCCGGCGGCGGCAAGACGCACAGCCTGAGCTACCAGTATGACAGTGACAACCGGATAACGCAGATTGATGTCAAGGATGCCGGCGGCGCGCTCACGCACTATGTCATGGTATACTACGTGGGCGATCAGCCGATCCGCCATGCAGCAGGCCCGCGGGCGAGCATTTCCTCCCTGCGGGTAGCCGGCGATCGTGTGCGCATGGCCGTCTCGCTCACCGGCAAGCAGCGAGTGCAGGCGCAGTTTTTCGATGTTCTCGGCAAGCTTGTTCATACCGCCCTGGACAGGAACATGCCCGGCGGATATCACACCGCCAGTCTTTCGCCCGGGCCCGCGCAGAGCGTCGGCGTGTACCTGCTCCGGGTGACTGCCGGTGACGTGCGCGTGGTCAAGAAGGTGCAGGTCGTCAGATGAGCGCGGTCAAACAACGCCATATCACGAGCATTGCGGCCGCGTGTGTTGTGGCGCTGGGCGCGCTGCGAGTGACGGCCGAGGATGTCGATCCCGGGTTTGTCACCGAGCTTCTCTATCTGTTCGACGAACTTCCGGGCGTGAACAAGTCGGAATATCTCTCGCCGGATGCGTTCGCGGTTTCGCCGGACGGGAAAACACTGTACGTTGCCGAGAAAACATCGCGGCAGGTGGCGTATGTGGATATCGCAAGCGGCGAAGTCACCAATGAGGTGCTCTTTCCCAACGAGGTGACCGGCATTGCGGTTGCTCCCGACGGGGCCCGCCTGTATGTGACCTGTTCTTCCGGCAAGCGCCCGCAGGGCGTGGTATGTGTCGTGAATGCATCATCGGGCGCCATCGAGACCACCATTCTGGCCGGGCATTCGACACGCGAGCCGGTGGTCAGCCCTGACGGCGCCGAGCTGTATGTGTGCAACCGGTTCGACAATGAGGTCGCCGTTATCGACTTGGCATCGAACAGCGTGGCGGCGCGCATTCCCGTGGTGCGCGAGGCGACCGGCGCGGCGATCACCGACGACGGCTCGCGGCTGGTGGTCACCAACTACCTGCCGATCGGCAGGGCGGACCTTGACACGGTCCAGTGTCCGGTCAGTATTATCGATACCGACACGCGCGCCGTGGTAGCCAATGTTCTCCTTGCCAACGGCGCCCACAGCCTTCAGGACGTCGCCGTTTCGCCTAAACGCGGCGACGGCAAGTACTATGCGTATGTCACGCATCCGATCGCGCGGTTCCAGATACCGCCCAACGAAATCCAGCGCGGGTGGATAACGTCGAACGCGCTCAGCGTTATCAACGTGACCGATGCCGAATATGTCAACGTCGTGCCGCTCGATGACAACCAGCGCGGCGTGGCCAATCCGTGGGGCATCGCGTGCACCGGTGACGGTGCCTCTATCGTGATCAGCCATGCGGGCAGTCACGATGCCGTGGTCATCGATGCCGACGATATGCACGCCAAACTCGATACCGCGACCCAGGACCTGTCGTACAACCTTCTGTTCTCCCAGAGTTTCCGTACCCGGCTGGCGCTCGACGTGCTTGGTCCGCGGCCCGTGGCGATTGTCGGCACCACGGCCTATATCGGCGGGTACTTCTCCGATGATATCCAGATTGTCGATCTGTCGTCCGGCACGCCGTCTACGAGCGGCAGCATCGCGCTGGGCCCTTCGAAGGAAATGGACCAGATACGGTTCGGCGAGCTCCGGTTCTTTGATGCGCGGATATGTTTCCAGCGGTGGCAGAGCTGTCATTCGTGTCATCCCAACACGCGCACCGACATGCTCAACTGGGATTTGCTCAATGACGGTATCGGCAATCCGAAAAGCGACAAGAGCATGCTGCTCGCGCACATCACACCGCCGGCGATGATCTCCGGGGTACGGGACAGCGCTGAGGTGGCCGTTCGCGCCGGGGTATTATATATCCTGTTTGCCGAACCGGTCGAAACGGATGCGCTGGCCATGGATGAATATCTCAAGTCTCTGCGGCCGGTGCCGAGCCCGTACCTGGTGAAAGGCATGATGAGCGATGCGGCGAAGCGGGGCAAGGGGTTGTTCTACGACAAGTTCCAGTGCCAGCAGTGTCATCCCGAGCCGCTGTACACCGATCTGCGGTTTCACAACGTGGGCACGCAGGGCCCGCTCGATACCGACGGCCGGAGCGAGTTCGATACGCCGACGCTTATCGAGAACTGGCGCACGGCGCCGTACCTGCATGACGGGCGCTACCCGGAAATGAAAGACGTGTATTCGCCCGGCAGGCACGGGCTGATTGTCAATGCCACGGACCAGGAGATACAGGACCTCGTTGAATTTGTCAACTCGCTGTAGGAGCACGGCATGCGCGCGGAGAAGATGCTGAAGGTAATCGCTAGTGCACTTCTTGTATCACTTGCAGTGTCCGCCGCTGAAAGCGACGCGGACAGGAAGGTCGATTTCGGCGGATGGGGCTGGCTGACATTCGGCCGGGTGACCGAGAGCTACTACGAACCGGTCCGGCACGCCCGGTATGACCATACCGCCAAGTGGCTTACCGATGTCGAGACCGGGTTGTGGGTCAAGGCCATGCCCAGGGACTGGGCGGACATCTACCTTCACTGGGAGTTTCTCTATGTCCGGCCTATCATCAACGAGACCAGAAAAAGCGCGGCCTCGCTCGCCAAAACATTCAATCTCAGGGTGCTGGAGGCATACGCGCGCGCCCGGGCCATAGAAACCGACCGGATCAAGCTCAACGCCCGGCTCGGGTATTTCAATGTCAAGTACAACCCCGAGGTGAGGAACCTCGGAGAGTACCTGCTGCGGAGTTTTACCTACCCCCAGTATCTCGTGTCGGGATTCGAGATTGCCGACAAGGTGAAGAACCGGGGCCTGCAGATCCGGCTTCAGGTGCTTGACGGCATGTGGACCAACGATGTCCTCGTGAACAGCGAGATCGAGACATACCCGATCAACGACCTGTCGTTTTCGTATATCACCTCGGTGAAACCCGTTGGGGCGTTTCTGGATATCGGGGCGGGGATCAGTTTCTCGCATCTGGTTTCGTTCGACCCTGAGCTTACCACGCCCGGCCTGGACACCGCCGCTTTCTCGACACGGCTCGATCGGGTATACAACACGTACTACGATCCGGAAACGGGTGATTCCACGTTGTTTACCTTTCGCGGCGAGAAGGTGATGGGGCGGCTGACCATCGATCCCAAGGAATTCATTCCGCTGAGGATCCTCGGGGAGAACGATCTAAAACTGTATACCGAAGCGGCGATCATCGGCCTGAAGGATTACCCCGAATGGTACGAAAATATCCGGGAGCGTGTGCCGATCATGGTCGGGTTCAACGTGCCCGCGTTCAAGCTTCTGGATGTGCTTGCCGTTGAAGTCGAGCGGTTCCAGTCGCCGTATACGAATTCCACGAAAGACGTTTGGGGTTTCAGATCTCCTATCCCCTACACCGGCCAGTCGGTCCCGTACCGCAAGGAAGAGGACCTGTATGCCAACGGTGATATCGACGACTGGCGGTGGTCGGTCTACGCCAGCCGCCGGATAGCCGATTTCATCCGGGTCAGCGGCCAGGTTGCGCGCGACCACGCATCCCGCGCCTGGTATACCGGAGGGGCGGGAGGCTACGAAGATATCACCCAGGTGCCGGGCGACTGGTACTGGATGGCCCGCGTGATGTTTTACTTCTGAGTTATGCCCTCATGCGGGCAGTACGACGCGAAAGGACTGTCATACCATGGTTAAACAGGTTGTTGTCGAGGAACCGGTCGTGCACTCATCGTTTGCCACCGATACCGGGGCGCGAGAGTCGTATCTGATTGTCGGCACCGAGGCGCACGCGACATTCGCTGCGGCGCTCGAGGAGCTGGATCGCAATTACGCGCGCGCGCTCGAGCAGCAGGACCTGACTGATGATACGCTGGTTTTCACCCGCGTGTTTCTCAGCGATATCCAGAACCAGAAAGACGAATTCCGCTCGTCGAAGATATACACGCATATCAAAAGCGGCGCGGTCTCAATTATCGAACAAACGCCGCTGCAAGGGGGCGCGGTCAGCCTGCTGTGCTATCATATCTCCGATGACCGCCCGGTCTCCGGCAAGGCGGTCCTCAACCACAGTATCGACGGCTGGCGCAACGGCCTGGTGTATACCGGCATGCATTACGCGGCGGTCTGGACCGGCAGCTATGCCGGGTACGGCGATTTTGATGCAAAGCTGCAGACCCAGGAGCTCCTGACCGCCTATTCCCGCGAGCTCGAGCGCCAGGGGATGAGCCTGCTTCAAAACGGCGTGCGCACGTGGATTTACGTGCGCGACATCGACAATCACTACGGCGGCATGGTGCGCGCCCGCCGGGAATTTTTCGAGCATCAGGGACTGACCACCCGCTCGCGGTTTCTGGCATCGACCGGCATCGAGGGGAAAAGCAAGGAGATTGATTCCCTGGTGACCATGGATGCCTTGTCCTATTCCAACCTGCAGGAGGGACAGATTGAAAGAATGGAGGCGCTCGACAACATGTCGCCCACCATCCGCTACGGGGTAACATTCGAGCGGGGGCTGCGCGTGAAGTTCGGCGATCGCTCGCACCTCTACGTGTCGGGAACCGCCAGTATCGACCGCCACGGCGACGTGCTCCATATCGGGGATATCCGCAAGCAGACCGAGCGCGCGATAGACAATGTCAGGGCGTTGCTGTCGCCGCACAACGCGACCCTCAATGATATGGCCTACCTTATCGTGTACCTCAGAGACCCGAAATTCCTTTCCGGCGTGATGGAAATCGCGGAGCGCGAAGTGCCTGCCGGCATTCCACTCATTGCCGTGCGGGGGTCGGTGTGCCGGCCCACCTGGCTTGTCGAATTCGAAGGCGTCGGTATAGTCAAAGACTCGAACCCGTACCCCCCGTTCATCTGAGCCGCGCCGCGCTTGACTCTGCGGAGCGGGTTCACCTAGTTTACCAGTGATCCCTTTTCTCGCGCGTATCGCAGTGGGCAGGGCTGTCCGGTGAACACTACCCGCATTCAAAATCTTCCCGCAGTACGGCTGCTTTTGTCGCTTCGCACGACAGTGGCATGCCTGTTTTTGCTTGCCGTTCTCGTGCTATGGGGCACGTTCTACCAGGTTGATCACGGGCTGTATGCGGCGCAGGAGCGGTTCTTTCATTCGTGGATCCTGCTCGTCTGGGGCGTGGTGCCGTTTCCCGGCGCGAAACTGGTGGTGGCGGTGCTCTCGGCAAACCTGATGCTGTCGATTCTGTTCAGGTTTGTCCGCGACTACCGGCTCGCCGGACTGCTGGTCGTGCACCTGGGCATTGCGCTTCTGTTCGCATCGTCGGCGTTCACCTACTACTTTGCCGAAGAATCCTTTGTTACGCTGGCCGAGGGCGGGGTGACAAGCTCGGCGCTCAGCTATCACGATTGGGAGCTGGCTGCTCTGTCGAGCGCGCATCCGCGCGCGATTGATGAACCCGATGCGGAAACCGTCACACTCGCGGGCGCACGAAGCGGATCGCGGCTGGTACTGCAAAACGAGAACCTCGAAGTCCGGGTGCTGGAATTCCATGCCAACTGCGAAGCGCTCGGGCGGGGGAGCGTGGATTCGCTCGTGCCGAAGCGGCCTTTGGCGCAGCCCGCCGAGAACATTCCGTGCCTGGCCGCCGAAGTGCGCGCGCTCGGCGATGCAGCCGGAAGCACGCGTACGGTCAGGCTGCACGGCGCGGACCCGCGTCCGGCGCCGGTGGTGGCGGGCGGCAAGGTCACCTACCTGGCGCTTCGCAGACGGCGCATACCGCTTCCCGCACGTGTCCGCCTGGTCGACTTTACCCGCACCCGGCATCCGGGCACCAGCATTGCGAAGAGCTTCGAGAGCCGCCTGCGCATCACGGGCGAGGGTATCGACCGCGAAGTGGCCGTTTCGATGAACCGCCCGTTTCGTCACGGGGCATTCACCTTTTTTCAAACGTCGTATGCGGAGACCGAGGCGGGCGAGATGTCCACGCTTGCCGTGGTGAAGAACACCGGGAGGCTTCTTCCGTATATCGCAAGCATTGCCATCGCCCTGGGCATGCTTCTGCATTACCTGTTTCGCGCCATGACAAGAAAAAGGAAGAAGGATTGAGGCGATGAGCAACCGGCGCGCACTGCCGCGAACGCTTCGGGGCGTCATTGGCGCAGTCCTTGTCGTGACATGCACGGCGGGCGTTGTCTTGGGCGCTGACAGGCCCGTAGATGTCGATGCTCTTGCGCGGATTGTTGTGCTTGACGGGGGGCGGCAGAAGCCGCTCGACACCTATGCCCGCGCGCGCCTGCTGCAGCTCTCGGGGCGCAAGACCGTGGCCGGTACGCCGGCCATCGCGTGGCTCGCCGCGCTGCTGTTCGATCCGTCATCCGCGGACCACCACAAGGTCTTCCTTGTCAACAACCCCCAGGTGGCCGATGCCATCGGCATCCCGGTCCGGAAGAAGCGCCGGTACAGCTATGCCGATCTGTTTCCCGGGGCCGAAAAACTGCGGCATCTCGCGACGCGGGCGATGCGCGAAAAGGCATCGAAGCGAAGTCCGTTCGACGCGGAGATCGTGCGGCTTCATTACAACCTGCACGAGTACATGCAGTTGACCTCGGTGTTCAGTTTCATGACGCCGTTTGAGGGGTTCGATATCTCTGATTCGGCCGTGGCCGCCCTCCTCGGGCTCGATTCGACACGGCAGTATGCCACCTTTCTCGATCTCATCACGCGCGCGCCGGCGCTGTCCTCGGCGATGAAAGAGATTCAGGCGAAAGGCGGAAACGACCTCAATCATTCCGAGGTCGCTCTCCTCGATATCGCGCGGACCATGTATGACATGGCGAAATCAATCGGCAATCCGCCGATTCATATCGTGCCTGAAAGCTCGGGAGACCGTCGCGAGTGGCTCAGCCCGTGGGGCATGATTAACCGGTATCGGTCCAACGTAAAAGACGATCCCGAGTTCGGCATGCTTTTGGCCGCCCGGGAAGCCTACCGTGCCGGCAACCAGGAAGTGTTCGAGGGCGCGCTGGCATCGTTTCAGGCAAGCATGGAGCGTCGCGTGGCGGGAACGCTCGAATTGAAAGACCCCGGCCTGGAGCTCCTTTATAACAGAATCGATCCGTTCGCGCGCGCCAAGATACTCTACGGCCTTGCGCTTCTTGTGTGCCTGGTCCTCATGGCATGGCACAGAAAGTGGCTGTATGCGACGGCCCTGGTGTTGAGCATTGCCGCCCTTCTCCCGCACACGTTCGGGCTTCTGGCGCGCACGGTTATCATGGCCCGCCCGCCGGTAACGAACCTGTACGAGACGTTCGTATTTGTCGCCTGGGCGGCGGCCGCGCTCGGTCTCGTGCTGGAGCTGCGGCAGAAGAAGTCGGTGGGGCTTCTGATCGCCGGCGTGTCGGGATTTGCGCTTCTGCATATTGCCGGCCGGCATGCGCTGGAGGGCGACACCATGGGCATGCTGACTGCCGTGCTTGATTCCAATTTCTGGCTGGCAACGCATATCATCACGATAGCGCTGGGATACGCCGGCTGCTGCGCCGCGGGCGTGGTGGGGCATGTGTATCTTCTCAAACGCCTGTTCGCGGCGGATGACCGGGAGGGGCTTGACAGTCTTGCGCGGTCGGTATACGGCATTCTCGTGTTCGGACTGATATTCACGACCGCGGGCACGGTGCTGGGCGGCATGTGGGCGGACCAGAGCTGGGGCCGTTTCTGGGGATGGGACCCCAAGGAAAACGGCGCGCTTCTGATCGTACTCTGGTGCGCGATCGTGCTTCACGCGCGGGCGGCGGGGATGATCCGTCACGCGGGCCTTGCCGCGGGCGCGGTTATGGGCCTGGTGCTGGTCATGTTTGCGTGGATCGGCGTGAACCTTCTGGGGATCGGCCTGCACTCCTACGGGTTCACGTCGTCGGGCGCGGCGTTTCTTCTCTGGTTTGTCGGAATCGAGACCGCGTTTCTTTGCGCCTCACTCGGGGCGATTCGTCTCCAAAAAAACAGGGGACGAAATCCTGTTTGATTTCGTCCCGCACTCCTGTCCTGCCTGTGGCGGCTCCCTCACGGAATCTTGTTGAGTTCCTTGAGATTGCGTATGACCAGCAGGGCATCCGGGCCTGACACCGATGCATCCGGCTTGAACTCGCCGTTCATCTCGGCATCCATGACGTTCTTGTCGACCGCGTTGCAGATGGCGTTGTAGGCCGGGTGTGACGGGTTTACGTCGGGGAAACGGCTCTCGCTGCCGATATGCTTGGTCGCAAGGCTCTCGTCGCCGAGAATGGCGATGATGACATCCTCGACCATCATGGCATACTCGCCGCGGTTCACCAGCTCCTGGGGGTGAAACGTGTGGTCGGGATAGGGCTCGAGGCCGCGGATATCCAGCTCGACGATATCCATGATGAAATTCTTTGCCCAGTGGCCCTCGATGTCGGTCACGTCTTTCTTGGCAACCACGCTGTCGACCTGCATCTCGCGTTTGTCTTCAGGCGCCTGAAAGCCCGTATCGTATACCTTGGGGCGTTTCTTTTTAACCAGCTGGTCGATTTTCATCTCGGAAACGAACAGCGCGGCGATATCGGCGCGGGAGATTTTTTCCACCAGGGCGATTCTCCTGCCGACATCGGTGCCGGGCGCGGCGCGCTCGATTTTCTGGACCAGCTCCCACTGCTTGTTGGCCTCGGCGGTGTAGCCCTTGTTCAGATCGAGCACCTTGCGGAAATCATCGGCGGCCTTGGAAAACTCGTAGGCCTTCTTGTAGCAATACCCGCGGCGATAGTATGCCTCGGCGTTCTCGGGGTCGACATCGATGGCCTTCTCGTATTCGTCTTCGACATCATCGAGCCACTTTTTCGGCGGCTCTTTGCCTTCCTTTTCCATGGTGATCACGAGCGCCTTGGCGATATACACCTCGGGGATATCGTCATCGAGCTTCTCGGCCTTGTCGGCCAGATCGTGGGCCTCCTCGAAACCCTCCTCTTCGGCATTGGTGTCTTCGGCGCCCTGGGCCTTTTTGGCCGTGGTGAGGGCGAGCCCGGCGTAGCCCGGCGCGAATTTATCGTCGAGCGATATCGCCAGCTTGAATTCCTCTTCGGCCTTGTCGATTTCGTCGGCATCCCAGTATTTCATGCCCTGCTTGTAGTGGGTTTCGGGCGTGTCCATATGGCCGCCGGGTTTGCGTGTCTTGGCGCAGCCGACCAGCATCGAGAGCGCAAGCGGCACGGCGACAAGCGCAAGACACCGCGCGTAGGATCTGCATTTCATAAGAGTGACCTCCATGCGAGTGTATGAGAAAGCGTGAGTGAGCGGCATCAGTCAACGACAAAAATGACACGGCATTCGGAAAGGAATTTCAGGTTTTTCGCTGCCGACCGGATATCTTCGGCATCGTCATCGGACAACACCACATCGGTTTTGTTGTCGCCGCTGGCCTTGGCCGCCTTGACCTGCCCGGGGTTCTCGCCCACCCGTTCCAGCTTGGCCGCCTTGGCGACATCCTTGGCATACCCGACCATGCCGTATTTCACGGCCCATTCCTTGGACACGTATGCGCTTCCGTAAATCTCGCGCCCTTCGCTGTCGAGCACCCGCGGGCTGAGCGCGGGCTTGATGCCCAGTCCCCGGCAATCGACAATCAGGCCGGTGAATATCTGTTTCTTGCGCGCCCTCTTGCCCTCGAACTCGGTTACCGAGGGCTTTTCGCCGAGCTGGTCGCCGTAGAGGACGTCGCCGAGGTTCCCGATACCGTCGAGCGGGATTTCCATGGTGATCTCGACAGAGCCGTCGCTCATGTACTTGGTGCGGCCCTTCTGCTGAAACCCCTTGAGGTAGCCGCTGACCCGGGTGGTGATAACGTCGCTGGAAGTCATGAAATTCTGGACCGTGGTGGATGAATTGAGGTAGATCCCTTTGACTGTCTCGAGTGCGTTGCGCAGGGCAATCTGCTGCGCCGCGCGCATTGCCGCCGGGCGCTGCGCTGCTTCGGGAAGCTCGGGATTGGGCGCGCCGATGCCGGTGGCGACAATGGTTCGCTCGGCCCAGTCGACATTGCCTTCACCCTCGGGCCCGGAAACCACGGGCTGCATTTGCGCGCTGACCACCGCCGCGGTCAGGGCGAGCGCCGCGAATGTCTTGAGATGGTGGAGCATACTACCTCCTTAAAGATTGTTTGATTCCGGCCGTTGCACTAACGGTACCATGGGTACCCCAGACAGTCCAGTGAAATAACATAGATTCCGGCGATTGTTCTGTCTGTGATGCAGGTCACAGAGAGCATATATTCGGATGCGGCGGGCTCAGGCGTTTCTGCGGGCAAAACAGACCAGATAGCCCACGTAGCGGAACCCTTCGAGCCTATAAAAAACATCTATTTCTTTGTGGAATGCAAGCTTAATCTGGCGGTCGGCAAAGAACCCTTTGTTGTCCTCGAGACGGCGTGCCATATGGGCATAGTAGTTGTCCCAGCCGCTCTGGGGCACCATGCAGACCAGGTGAGGGGTAAAACCGGCCTCCTTGAGCATTTTGCGGTAGGTTGCCTCGGTTTCGTAGTGATATTTATGGTCTTCGAATATGGCCAGCACCTCCGAGGGGGTCGTTTCGGACAAAACGACCAGGTCTGAAAGGGCCAGCCATCCGGAGGGGGCCACGAGCCCGTGGGCCAGGTTCAGACCGCGCATACGGCCGATGAAGCTCAAAATGCCGCCCTCCGCAAGCACCAGATCAAACGGATCCGGCCCGATATCCGCTTTCAGAACATCCTCGACCCGGAAATCGATGAGGTGGCTGACGCCTTTTTCGATCGCGAGCTGTCGGGCGAACTCGATATTCTCCGGATTGGTATCAAGGGCGGTGACCCGGCACCGGAACTCGGATGCCAGGCTGCAGGCGCCGTCGCCGTAGCCGCATCCCAGATCAAGGGCACGCCCGGCGGGATTGAGCGCGGAGAGCCTGCCGGCAGCCAGTGTAAATTCCCGTCCCGCGGGAGACGTGTAGTTGGAGGTAATGTCAGTTACCATGGCGCGTTTCTAGTTTTTACCGCACTTTCAGAAACAGGATCAGCCCTGCCACCAGCAGAATGATGGAGATTATGTGAAACCGCCAGGTGATTTTCGAGACAATCTGAAATTCGCTCGGGTACCTGGCTTTGGAGCGCATGCCGAACTGGAAATGGTGATGAATGGGCGCGCACCTGAAGATACGTTTTTTGGTCAGCTTGAATGAGCCTATCTGCAGAATGTCGGAAACGAACTCGGCCATGAATATGAACCCTACGATAGGCAGGTAGAAACCGGCCTTGAGAAAGATGAACATGATCCCGACAAGGCCGCCGAGGCCGACCGAGCCGGAGTCACCCATTATAATGGAAGAGGGCGGCGAGTTGAACCACAGAAACGCCAGCAGGGTTCCGATGACAGCGCCCACGAACGGCACGAGCTCTTCGACACCCGGGATATGCGGTATCAGCAGATACGAGCTCCATACCGCGTTCTGCGATATATACGATACAACGCCGACGAACACGGCGCAGGTGATAAGCGGCACTGCGGCCAGGGTATCGAAACCATCGGTGAAATTGACGCCGTTGGCCATGATCGCGATGGTCAGCGCCATGAACGGGATAAAGAGCCAGAACGGCATATACGGCAGGGCCCGTTGCGTGCTGACAAAGGGTATGGTAATGTGGCCGTTGATATTCGGGATATACTTGTATGCGATAAAGGCCACGCCGAAAGAAATGAGAATATAGAGTGTCAGGCGCAGGCTGGCGGAGATACCGTCGGCCTTGTACTGGTATTCTTCTTTGGTAATCTGTCCTTTCGCGAGGCGGCGCTTGTTTGCCACCTTGGCGATGTCGTCGACAGCGCCGATAACCGAGAAGAACACATAGATAATCAGCGCGGAGATCACGTATCCGTTCATGCGGGCGGTGAGGAGCACGACCGGGGTGATGATAAACAAAAACAGGATGCCCGCGGGCATGACCGGCTGGTGCTGCTGCGCTTCGCCGTTGAGCTCCGAGCTGAAATGGAGCCGCCTCAGGAACCTGATATAGGGCGGAAACAGAACGGATGCCAGGACAAACGAGAGAATGGTCGCGGCACCGGTGCTGACCAGACGGCTGAAAAACAGGTACATGCCCGTGCGTTGAAACAGAAATTCGAGAAGCATGCGGCCAACCCGGTGAAAAGAGAGCGGCGAAGGGTGTATTGGTAAAATATCATCTGAGTGTGTTCCCTCCAACATCGGCATGTTGCTTTCGCGGATTTGGAGGAATGAGAATATGTCTACGAAAGAAACCGTACGGCAGGGGCCACCTGTGCTGGCGTCTTTTCGTGAACGTCATCTTGAGGGGGAAAGCCTCCCCCCGCCAAATGATCTGCAAAATGACAGGGGACTTCGTCCCCCGCCGAATATTCTCACGAAAAGAACAATCAAACGCACTGTTCGTATTTTAGGCACACGCCCCGGCGACCATGTACCACCCGCAGAAGGGAGACCGCTCTGAATACCACCTTTCCACGCGCACCGCGAGCGTGCCGGCAAAGCCCGATACCCATTCGCGCTCCTGCAGCGGCGGCGTGCGCGGCACTGATGATTCTCGCACTGAACGCACAGGCGAATTCGAGCACCGGCTGGCAATTGCTCACAAACAACAAACCGATCGAGGCGCGGGAGGCGTTCGCGAAACAGGTACGCAGCGACGATGCCGCGGTTGCCGGAAGCGCGCGGCGGGGAATGGCCGCGGTCGCGGATTTTACGGGCCGTGAATACGATGCCATGGAGTGGACATTCAAGAGTTTCCTGGCCGACCGCGACACTATCCTGTTCAACACGCAGTGGATCAACGTGATTACGTTCGGCCGGACCTGGGGCGGGCACCGGTGCACTGACGGGTACCGGGCGATGGAGATCCTGACGCGCGAGAACTCACTGTACAACGGGGAGCATATCTCGGCCTATGTGGACCGCCTGGTCAATGACGGGGACCTGCGCGCGGCCCGGAGGCTGGCATCGCGGCTGGGCGCGGTGCGCGATTTCATGATGATCGGCCCGTTCGACAATATCTCGGGGTCGGGGTATCGCAAGGCCTACCCCCCCGAACAGGAGCTTGTGTTTACCAAGCGCTATCCCGCCAAGGACGGGGCCGTCGTGGGGTGGTTCCCGTTTCACAACAGCGCGGTGACCGGCTGGGTGTTCACGGAAAACAACTACGGCGCGTATAACGCCACGCTCTACTACTATGCGAACGTGCACAGCGATGCGCGCCGCACTGCCTATCTCGGGTTCGGGGCATCCGGCGCGTTCAAGGTGTTTTTGAACGATAACTGCGTGCTGGCTGATTCGGTATTTCGCAACACCGGCACCGACATGTTCATGCGGAAAGTCACCCTTTCGAAGGGCGGCAACAAGCTCCTTGTCAAGCTGTGCCACGAGTCGTTTCCGTCGAATTTTCACGTACGGTTCATGGACACCACCGGCGCCGCGATTCCGGGCGTGAGCTACAGCGCGGGACCCGGGACGTTTGCACGCGACAGCGCCGCGTTCGACGATCTGGCGCACTCGCCGTCGATGGACCGTATGACCGCATCGCTGACCGCGCGCCTCGCGGAGAACCCGGACGATCTGGAAGCCGCGCTTCTTCTGATGAACCTCTACAACGCGAGCGAGCTGACCGATCCCGGCCAGGAGCTCGCGCGCCGGTTCTTGGAGAAATACCCCGAAAGCTCGATATGGCATTCGCTGTACAGCGAATCCCTGCTTCGCTCGCGCAAGGTGACCGAGGCCCAGACCGAGCTCAAGACCGCGTACCGCCTGTGCGAGCTGAACAAGGATGCGTGGGACAACGAGCTTGACGTGCTCAACAGCACGGCGGGCTCGCGGGAGGTGATCGAGTTCCTCGACAAGTCTCCCGACGTGTTCCAGCGCTCGCCCGAGGCCATGCTCGCCCGGGTCGCCCACTATGTCCAGACCGGCAACGAGTCGGAAACCATGAACATCCTGGAAGAGCTCGAGGAGCGGTATGCCAGCGACGGCACCGTGGTGGAGCTCCTGGCGGCGTTTTACAGCGCGCGGGGCGATACGCGCAAGGCCCGCGGCCTCCTGCGCAAGCTGATCCGGCATAGCCGATCGTCAATCGATGCCTTCGAGCAGCTCGCCGACCTGCATCTCAAGATGGGACAGCGGAAAAAGGCATTCAAGACATTCGAAAAAGGCATCCGCTATTCACCTATTTCGCCCGGGACCCTCGGCTACCTGGCGCGCCTTTCGTTTCAGCTCAAGCAGCTCGACCGGGCGCTTGCATATGCCAACCGCGGGATCGCGCTGATGCCCACCGCATCGAGCCTGCTCAACCTCAAAGGAAGCATCCTTGCCGCGCAGGACAGGAACGACGAAGCCGTCGCGGTCCTGCGAACATCGATAGCCTACGACTACAATAATTTCTCCGCCTGGGACCAGCTCCTTCCGCTGGAAGGCAGGCCGACCCTGCAGTCGCTGACCAGCGTGCCGGACCCGGACACCGTGCTCGCCCGCACGCGCGACTGGGAGCATATCGACGGCGACAAGGGGAGCATTCTGGCCTGGGTGAAAGACATCTTCTTCTATCCCAGCGGCTGCTCGCACGAACGGTATTTCATGATGGTGCGCGTGCCCACGCAAAGCGCCATCGACACCTGGAAAGAGTACTCGATACCGTATAACGGCCACTACCAGGTGCTCAGCATCACGCGCGCGTTTTCCAAGAGCGCCGACGGGAAAGAGACGCCCGCCGATGCGAGCCGGAACATGGTGGTCTTCAAGACCCTCGAGCCGGGCGACCATATCGTCCTCGAATGGACGCTCGAGAACTACTATACCGGCGACATGGCCCGGCAGGTGTGGGGCGATCATTCGTTCGACCTGACCTATCCCGTGTACATGACCGAGCTCCGGTTCGTGACACCCGCGGACGATACCATTCCCTACCGCGTGCAGGGCGACTCGATCAGGGTGGCATCGGACACCGCCGACGGGTTCCGGGTGACAACGCTTTCGCGGCCGCCGTACCGCAACCCGGTCAGCGAGACATTCATGCTTATCGAGCCGCCGGCATCGAGCCAGGTGTTGTATTCTACGTTTGACGGCTGGGGTGATATCACCGCCTGGTATCTCAATGTTACCGAGAACAAGCTCGAGCAGACCAGCGAGCTGAGGGAGATTGCCGATTCGATTCTCGCGGGCGCGGAGAGCGCGGGGGAGAAAGTCGGGCGCATTCACGGGTTTGTCACGGGCTCAATCCGCTACAGCTTCGTGCCGTTCAGGCAGTCGGCATGGATCCCGCAGCCGGCGCGCGCCGTGCTGGCAACCAAGATCGGCGACTGCAAGGATATGTCGTCACTGGCAAAGAGCCTGCTCGATTACGCCGGGATCGAGAGCGACCTGGTGCTGGTCAATACCCGTGACGACAACAGCCTGTACCCCGGCTATATCGGGCCGAATTTCAACCATGCCATCGTGTCGTATGTCGCCGGCGGGGAGCGGCGGTATCTGGATATGACCGACAACAATCTTTCGGCGCACAGCCTTCCCAAGATGGACCAGGGAGCGCTGGCGCTCGTGATCGCGGAGGGAAACGACAGCCTGATTCACCTGCCCCTGGACAGGAGCGAACGCCGTCTGACCCGCCGCACGATTGCATCGGAGGTCATGCCCGACGGGACCCTGCGGCGTGAGGTCACGAGCCTGCGGACCGGCATATTCGCCGGGCACATGCGCTCGGTGTACCGGTTCCTGTCGGCATCGGAGCGCACCCGGACCCTGCAGCGGGTGCTTATCGAGGGGTTTCCGGGCGCCACGGTCGACACGCTTGCGTTCGATCACATTGATTCCCTCACCGACACGCTTCGCTACCGCTACCGGTATACCGCGAAAAATGCCGCGCACTTGAGCAGCAATACGGCGATTGTCCCGCTCAATCTGCCGGACCGGATCACGGGGAAGGCCTATCCCAGCGAGGAAGACCGCCAGTATGATATTGACATGGGGCATTCGTGGTTCGACGTGGGGACCTTTGTCACCGAGGGGACGGTGACGGTCCCCGAGGGATGGCGGCCTATCACGCTCCCGCCCGCGGTGGAGCTGTCGGCGGAATACGGCGATTACGAGCTGCGGTTCGAGCGAAAGGGTACGACCGTGTCATACGAGCGGCGGGCAACGTTCACTTTTCGCGATCCGATTCCCGCAGAAGAGAGCGGGAGACTGCGGGAGTTCCTGTCGAAGATCGCGAAGGCGGACAATGTGCAGTTGATGTTTTACACTCAGTAGCGCTCGAAAAGTTCTTAGGGTCATCATCTGGAGGGGGAAGGCCTTCCCCCGGCCCCCTTCCCGCGCTCTGTCCACGCGCGGTAAGGGGTGACAGCTGACTGCTGGCGGAAGAGCTCTGATGCGGAAGCCCGAAAGCAAGCGCGAAGTCATCAGTGCCGATGTGGCGCTCAACAGCCGGGGAGACAGCAGGAACGCCATACTGACCCCGGAATTCCGGGTCAATGAATTCCGGACTGTTCCTTGACTGCCTTCCAGTCGGCATCGACCATGATTTCGACAAGCTGGTCGAATTTGACTTTCGGTTCCCAGCCAAAGCTTTTCTTTGCCTTTGAAGGGTCGCCGAGCAGGAGCTCGACTTCGGTAGGGCGGAAATATTTGGGGTCGACCCGGACCACTCTGTCGCCGGTGGTGTCATCGATGCCGACTTCGTCGACCCCGGCGCCTTCCCAGCGAAGGTTTGTCCCGAGGCGGGCGAACGCTTTCTCGACGAATTCGCGCACCGTGTGTTTTTCGCCGGTGGCAATGACATAGTCGCCGGGCTTTTTCTGCTGAAGCATCAGCCACATGGCCTCGACATAGTCGGGCGCGTAGCCCCAGTCGCGCTCGGCATTGAGGTTGCCGACATACAGGCAGTCTTTCGCGCCGGCCTTGATAGCGGCGGCGGCCATGGTGATCTTTCTGGTGACAAACCGCTCGCCGCGCCGCGGCGACTCGTGGTTGAAAAGGATCCCGTTGCTTGCATGCAGGGAATACGCCTCGCGGTAATTCACGATAATCCAGAAGGCATACAGCTTGGCCACACCATAGGGCGAACGGGGATAAAAGGGGGTCTTTTCCGTCTGCGGCGTCTCCTGGACCTGGCCGTAGAGCTCCGAGGTCGAGGCCTGGTAGAACCGCGTCGTCTTCTC
>WJMI01000306.1 GCA_014728015.1 Chitinivibrionales bacterium
CCCCCCCCCCCCCCCCCCCCCCCCCCCCCCCCCCCCCCCCCCCCCCCCCCCCCCCCCCCCCCCCCCCTTCACGATATCGGCAAGCTGGCACTCGGCGCGTTCGACCCGTCGCGCATGGATGCGGCGCGCACGGCGGCGCGCGAGCGTGAAGTGCCGTACTTTCAGGCTGAAGAAGAGTCCCTCACGCATTTTACCCTGGGAGCGCTGCTTGCCCAGCGATGGAATTTCCCGTCGGACCTGCGCAACGCGATCCTGTATCATCACGAGCCGCTCAGCGCCGAACCGTTCACGAAGATGGCGGCTATCGTGCACCTGTCGGATGTCATGGCGCACCTGATGGGGTTTCGAACGTTTCCCGAGGAGATGCCGCCCCCGCTCGATGAAGATGCGGTTTCGCGGATTGAGCTGCAACCGGAGCGGCTCCGTGTCATCGCGAATACCGCCGTGGAAGACGAGGAACGTCTGGAGTCGCTTGTCGAATTCGTTTCCTGAGACCGGAGCACTGCATGAACCTGTTGGCCAGACTGAAGCAAGGCCTCGGCCGGACCCGCACACAGATTGCGGGCATTGTCAGCGAGAAAGGGAGCCTCGACGAGGCGTTTTTCGATGTTCTCGAAGAAGCCCTCCTGGCGGCGGACGTCGGGCTCGAGCAGGCCGAATCCATACTCGACCGTTTGCGGGACGATAGTGCCGAGGCACGGGTGGACAGTACGCGCGATGCCTGGGCGATTCTCAAACACACGCTCACGCGTGATTTGACTGTCGCGAAGCCCGTCGACGAGTTTCCTCCCAAACCATGGGTGATTCTGGTCGTAGGTGTCAACGGAGTCGGCAAGACCACCACGATCGGCAAGATGGCGCAGGAATTTCACGAACGCGGCAAGCGGGTCATGCTCGGCGCGGCCGACACGTTTCGCGCGGGTGCTATTGAGCAGCTCGGGATCTGGGCGGAGCGAACCGGCTCGGATTTCGTGGCGCAGCAGGCCGGCGCGGATGCCGCATCCGTGGCGTTCGATGCCATGGAGGCCGCCCGGGGACGGGGCACCGACGTGCTGATGCTGGATACCGCCGGGCGCCTGCACACGAAAGCCAACCTCATGAGCGAACTCCAGAAGATAGTCCGTGTCGTGCGGCGTCACACACCACATGCCCCCAACGAGATTCTGCTCGTGGTCGATGCAACCACCGGCCAGAACGCGTTGAAACAGGCTGAAGTATTTCATCAGTCACTCGGTCTTACGGGGCTCGTTATCACCAAGCTCGACGGTACTGCCAAGGGCGGGATGGCGCTTGCGCTGACCAGGAATCTTGGCGTGCCAATCCGCAAGGTGGGTGTCGGCGAAGGCGAGAACGACCTTCAGGATTTCGATCCCGCAACGTATGTCGAGGCCATGTTCGGCGACCTGGAATAGCGCGGCGCGTCACGCGAATAGTTTGACACCGGCGTGCCCCGAGCCTACAATTATATACACGGTCGGTTGGAACACCGATGCAGCGGTGCGCAGGTACGACGGCCGTCGGATCATGTATCCTTGCAGAGGGAGGAGTGGTGGATAATCCTGTGTGGGCTTACGTGTTCGGTCCGCCCAAAGAGCGGAAAGCGATGATCGAGCTGCTCAAGAGCCTTCCGGCATTCGAAGGCCTTTCCACGAACGAGCTGATTCAGGTAGACCGGATGCTTCACGAGCGGCGATACACCGCGGGCGAGATGGTATTCGAGGAGGGCATGCCGGGCGCCGGGATGTATATCGTCAAAGAGGGCGAAGTGGCGATACGGAAAAAGCTCGATGAAGGCCGGACCATACAACTTGCCCTGATACAGGAGCGGCATTTCTTCGGCGAAATGGCGCTCCTGGACGAAATGCCGCGCAGCGCGAGCGGGTACGCCACGCGCGACACCGTGCTGCTGTCGTTTTGTGAACCGGATCTCGAGAAGCTCACCGAGCGCAATCCGCGACTGGCCAACAAGATACTCACGAATATATCCCGTCTCGTGTGCAAGCGCCTTGTACGGGCGAACGAAAACCTCGAAGTACTTCAGTCCCAGCTCGACGGGCGGCCTGCTGTCGTATCACCCCCGGAGGAATCCCGTGTCGAAGGATAGCGGCGTCGTCTCGCATACGGTGGTCCGTTTCGGGTACTGGGCGCTGGCGATCGGCGTGACCCTGTGCGTGCTCTACTGCATGTACCTTCTGTTCGTGCCGCTTCTGGCATCCGTGCTTCTGACATTCGTGCTCGATCCGGTGGTCGACTATTTCGAGCGACGCGGACTCAAGCGGTTCTGGGTCATTGTGGGCATGTACGTATTTGTAGTGCTGGCCGCCGCGGCGACGGTGTATTTCGTGCTGCCGCGTCTCGTGATCGAGGCGCGCACGTTCGCCGGGGACATTCCGCATTACCGGGCCATGATAGTCCGGATGCTTCAGACCGCGCAGGCCACTATCCAGGACAAGTTTCCCCAGCTTCCCGTGCCGGACCTCTACCAGGTGCTTCGGGCGCGCATGCCGGGCGCGGGTACCGTCGATGTTGATGCGTTTGTCGCGTATACTTCGAGCTTTTTCTCGATACTCTCGGTGGTGGTGATCGTGCCGATTGTCACGTTTTTCCTTCTTGCTGACGGCCACCTTATCCGCAAGGCGCTTCTGAGAATGGTGCCGAACCGGTATTTTGAAATGTTCTTCCTCCTGTTCCACAAGATAACGTCGGCCCTGAAGTTTTTCATCAGGGGGCAGTGTATCGATGCCCTGGCGGTCGGCGTGATGACCGCTGTCGGCCTGGCCGCCATCCAGCTTCCGTACGCGATCGTGATCGGCATTATCGCCGGGCTCGGCAACCTTATTCCCTATCTTGGTCCGATCATCGGGTTCCTGCCCGCGTTTTTCGTGGTGCTGGTCAGCCCCGAGGGGCTGACCATGTGGATGCTTGCCAAGGTCATCGGCGTGTTCGCGCTCGTGCAATTTATCGAAGGGACTTTCATTTATCCGATCGCCGTAGGCAAAAGCGTCGATTTGCATCCGCTGGTGGTAATAATCGGCATTACGGTCGGCGGGCAGCTGGGCGGCATTCTGGGGATGCTGATCGCCATTCCGGTCATCAGCGTGGCCAAGGTTTCGCTGGAAGTCCTTCATTCGAACCTGAAGAGCTATTCTATCATATGAGAATTGTGCGGCACTTTGCAGCATCTCCTCAGCACCGGGCCCTGGTGTGCATCGCGGGCTGGATACTCGCGGCCAGCGCGCTCGATCCTGATACCATGGTCATACCGCTTCGGGTCTCGGACTCGGCGACCATCTCGACGCTCGATTCGATGGAGGTGATTGCCGATGCATCGAACGCATACTATGAAGTCGAGATACTGCAGCCGCGGGAGGCGAACACGGGAAGCACCGTGTCGGACGCGGTGTATATCGCCATGCACAAGATCGGCGATCGACTCGATCGCCAGGTGTACCGCCTGAAAACGCTGGCCGCTCCGAAGGTGGAGCGTATCGAGCTGGGCGATCTGGCCCTCAAGATGACCGTGTCCTACGACCTGGACATCTCCAACAAGTCAGTTACCGCGACCGTGACATTTGACCGGCTGGTGGATCGCAGCAATTGACCGCTGCGTTCTACCTCGTCCCGTTCTGTCTTCGCGGGGTGTCGTATGAACAGGCCGGGCTACGAATACTCTTCGCCGCGGTAGGTCGCGGCAAGGCGCTCTTCGACAAACCGCGCGGTGTCCACGACGGTCTTTTCGATACGGATCACCTGGACCGCGACGGTCACCAGATAGGCAACCACAAAGAACGCGAGACACGCAATCACAAAAAGCGCCATCTTGTATCTCCTATCCCGCCTTTTTGAGTGCGGGTGAAGGTTGCATGCTGGGGAAACGGACTCTGCCGCGCCGGTAGTGTTCCAACCCCGCCTTGGCGATCATGGCCGCGTTGTCGGTGCACAGCGACGGTGAGGGGAAAAATACGTTTTTGCCGAATCTCTCCCGCATGGCATCGCGCAGCGCCCCGTTGCAGGCCACCCCCCCCACGAGCGCCACGCGGGTGAGGCCGGCGCCGGCGGCGGCCTCGCGCGTCGTGCGCACGAGCGACTCGATGACCGCGC
>WJMI01000307.1 GCA_014728015.1 Chitinivibrionales bacterium
CCCGTGGCTTGACCACCTTCACCTTTGCGGTCAGAGAACCTATGCGGCAGCGAAGCAATGTGTTCTTCGCGCAAGCGCCGTCTATTGTCGCAACGACTTCGATTTCTGACTGTAGCCGAGTCACGTTTCGGCACAGCACTTTGATATGGGCGATCCTCGGCCGGTCCAGCGGCACGAGCTGCACGCCTTTCCATATGCCGCAGGTGACGTGTCGCGGGTGGAAATCCCAGCCGAACTGCATCTGGCATTTCCGGATCCACAGCATTGCACGGTCGTGCCCCGACGTGGTCCAGATATTGTCATAGCCCAGGGAATCGGCATGCGGACCAGGCGGATCGAACCGCACGGCAATTACGTTGCGCTTGCTACGGCTCAGCCACCGGCCGACATCGACCGACGCGGGATGGTGCATGTTGTTTCCGGCATGGATCTTCCTGCCGTTCAGGAACACCGTGGCCAGTGTGTCGAGCCCGTCGAATACGAGTTTGCACGGGGAGTCCTTGCAGTAGTCTCTTGGCACGAAGAACGACCGTCGATACCACCATTCGTACTTTTCGATCCACCGCGGGTCCTCACGCTCATCGCGTTTGTCGAAAGAGCCATAGGTAACGCCGCGCTGCCGAAGGGCAGTGTGGTTGTCTCCCGGCACCGGTGCATCGATCCAGGCCCGGTCATCGAAGTGGGGTTTGTGGAATCCGGAGGGGAGTCCTTCTCCCGGAAGAGCATACTGGAGGCGCCACGTGCCGGTTGCACTGGTCAGATCGACAACGCGTGAGGGCCGAGAGGTCCTTCGGCCTTTTGCCCGATTGTTCTCCATTTACGGTCTTTGCGCGCTCAAACAATACTCCGTCAGTTCCGACACGCTGCCCGTGGCGAGGCAGACTCGGGTGTCCGCGCCGCCATAGTAGACGTTGAGGGTCCCGTCGGGCATCTCAACCGCACCGCTCGTGAAAACGACATTCGGGACCTGGCCCACGCACTCGTAGTCCTTCTCTGGGGCCAGGATGAACTCTTCTGGGGAGGCGACAACCTGCGATGGGTCGTTCAAGTCGAGCAGGGCCGCAGCGAGGTAGTAATTCTCGGTTGAAGCCGTCAGAGAGGTCCCGTGGTAGATGATAAGCCAGCCGTGAGGCGTCCTGATGGGCACGGTTCCGGAGCCAATTTTGTGGCGCCCCCAGTGGTGGCGCGGCATGGCGACGGGCCGTGACATGCCCCAGAACTTCAGATCGGGCGAGAAGCTGACCCAAATCGCTCCGGTGCCGTCTATGTCCTGCGGCCGTTCCAGCCGCGCATACAGGCCGCCGATCTTCTCAGGAAACAGGACCACGTTGCGGTTGGACGGCACGCTGAGATGCGGTTGGCTGTCGTAGTGCTCGAAATCCTTGGTCCAGCACAGGGCAACACTCGAGCCGAAGTCGGTCCACGTGAAATGATAGATATAGTACGTGTCGTCGATCCTGGTGATTCGCGGGTCAAAACGATTGTTCTTGTGGGCTTTGCCGTAAACTAATTCCATGTCACGAAGAGGATAGTCGATCGCCTGCGAATTCACGCTGAAATGAACGCCGTCCTCGCTTGTTGCCACGTAGAACGCGGAGTGAAGATCGCATCGCTCGGCACGCAGCATAAGAAGCACCTTGTCCTGAAACATTGTGGCGCCGGCGTTAAATACGGTATAGCAGCGAAACGGCATCTGCTCCGGGGTGAGAATCGGGTTCCCTTCGAAACGCTTGAGCGGCCCGGCCTGCTGTGTCATGGTGTTCTCCTTCTTGCCTGTGGATATTGCGCCAAAGAACATGTGGGAGCGGGGGCGAGATTCTGCAGGACCGCATGGCCATACGTGCGGGCACCGCTCGGTCCAGCCTCGGAGCCTGGATTGTTCACAGATTTGCCACAGAGGCGCAGAGATCACAGAGAGAAACAACTCACCAATCGCCTGCGGTGATTGGTGAAGAAATGTCAATATCGTTGATCTGGAGAACCGCCGAAGGCGTACGAATTCTTCTCTGTGTGCTCGGTGTCTCCGTGGCTATGTTGTTTTCGGGTTTATGAATAGACCGGGCTAGAACCTAAACATCAGCCCGGCCTGCCAGTACCACTCGTCGGGGGCGCTGAAGACTTCGTACCTTTCATACTCTCCGGTCCCGTCGCTGGGACGCAGATGGTCGCTGGCTGCCTGGGCATACAACGCCATGCCTCTGAAGAACGAGCGCTGCCCGTACACGCTCCACCTCAGCCTCTGGGCTGTGCTTCGCCATCCCAGGTCCGCTTTCGGATCCGGAATGGTGGAATAGTCCCAGTCCTCATATGGTATCGCGTAGCCCTGATACACCGGATTGTTCCAGTACGGCGATCGATAGTATTCCAGTTCGACGTTCAGGACATCAAGCAACTTGAATACCGGCAGATTGAAACCAAGCATTACCGGGACGCGCTCCGATGGATGCTCGTAATAGCCGGGATAGTCCTTGACACCAAGAAACGCCGCTTCCACATAGGTCACCAGATCTTGCTCGCCCAGCCGCGCGGACCTGGGGAAGAGCAGCTTCCGCACATCCAACGCGAGCCTTCCCACGAGTTTAACACCCGTCTTTCTATAAAAAGTCGTATCACCAGTTGTGGGATCTACATACCCGATCTTGTATATGTTCGGCATGTACTCCAATGACGTAGGGTTGGTCCTCTCTGGGATTGCCGGGAGTATTCTGCTCAGCATCACGCCCGCCGAGAGCTTCAGCCAGTCGTGCAGATTGTAGCGGCCGACATAGGTCAGGGACCAGTCGTACTGCGGCTCGATGTCCACTTCGATTGTTGCCAGGAGGTCGTGACGAAAGTTCGAGGGGTACGGCGCGGAGAGCATCAGTCCGGCAACTCGGGCCTGTTCTCTCCCGGAAATGATGTATCCCGGATAGACCCCTGTCCTGAACATGTAGTCGCCCAGGTTGCGCGACTCCGGTGCAGCGCTGTACGGGAAATACCCGAGAGTGAACGACAGGCCGTCTTTGATAATGTCGTAGGAAGTATAGGCTGCGCGAAGGTTGCTGTATGCCGAACGTTGTGTTCTCGGTGTCCGTGGAGCATAGTACGGGGATGGAAAATCGAAAGCCGTTCCGCCGATCATCTCCATGGCGATGGTCAGTCGCTGGTTGACAAGGGCGGTCAGCGAGAAATTCGCGCGTATGGCTTCTGTCCAGAACCCATCGAGCCAGAGCGTATCCCTGAACCCCGGCAACTGTGCCCGGTGCGGCGTCGCATGCACGATCTGGCCGACGGAAAGCCGCACAGTACCGTTTGAGTTGAAATCGACGTTTCCGCTTTGCGCCGTAGTCGCAAGGCAGAAGCTCGCGATCTGCGCCACTACCATCGACAGAAACGTCGCCGTGCATCGAGTACGCAGCTTTTTCACAACAGTCTACTCTCCTTTTTTCCTCAACCTTCCCCATATGTTCTCGGTACTAAATTGCGA
>WJMI01000308.1 GCA_014728015.1 Chitinivibrionales bacterium
GTCGTGCCCCTACGGCAACGGAACAATTATCCCACACGCCAAATAGCCGTGGGGACGTTGTGCCTTCGGATAAATGACAACATGCGATGAACCGAGATGGCGGCCGTCAGTCCGATAAGCAGAAGGTATACTTCGCCCGCGAAGATCAAATAACTGAAAAGCCTGTCGCACTTCCCTATCGTTGCACCTCAGCGAACGGCTGTTTTTCCTTGCCTGCACACTGGTATGCTGATTTGGCATGAACCCGTGTTCCTCGAGGAATGCGAATGTCCATACCACCACCGAGTCTTCACCCCGGTTGTGCCAGCGCATGTCGGTGCGGAACCCGAAATCGTGCGGGCCGCCTTCATATACGCGCACGGTGAGCGGAAACGAGTACTCGTTCGCGTTGTTTATGAAGACCTGGTCGCCGTCATAGAACTGATCTTCGGACCCCACGCAGATAAGTGTGGGCGGGGTGTTTTCGTGCACGTGGCGCGCCGGTGAGATGTCATACGCGCTGTGCGTGAAACGCTTGAACCGCGCGCCTTCGCCGATGGTGATATCGAGCACGGGCCACAGCATGATCAACATGTTGGGCACTGATGATACGGATACGTCTTCGCCGTCGTTCTCGTATCCGTTGACAATCGCCGCCGTTGCCGCAAGGTGCCCGCCCGCGGATGCTCCCATCGCAATGATCCTGTCAGGATTGATTCCCAGGTCACCCGCATTCTCGCGCGTCCATCGGATAGCGCTCTTTGCATCCGGCATACAGTAGTCTTCAATGGTCTTAATCGGTGTTGTCTGATCGTCTTCGCAGCTTGCCAGACGATACTCGGCCATGATCACCACGAACCCGCTGTCCACGCAGAAGTCGCGCAGCGGCCCGAACGCCTCAATGCAGTTCTTGTAGAACCCGCCGCCGAAGAACTGTACGATGCACGGACGTGTATCCGACTGTTTCCAGCCCTCGGGTTTGTACACGTTCAGCTCGATTGACTCGCTGCCGAATGTCCTGTATACCTGCGCATCCGGAAGCGGCCAGTACTGATAGCACCGGGGCCCGTTGTCCTGGGCCACAATAATTGTGTGCGCAACGACAACAAGAGCCAGAGAAACACGTTTGGCATTTCTGTCGTACATGTAGAGCTTGCTCACACCCTCTCCAACCTTGGCTTTTTGGATCAGTTCGTGTCTTCGCGCCTTCGTGGCTATACACAATTCAGCCAAGAAATCCATCGTGCAAACCCGGCCCCTGCCGTGTGCTACTGCTATCGCTTGATTATGACGATTCGAGTAACTGCTCCCGCTACCGAGATCAGTCCCGCGCAGTAGACACCTGATGCCAGGCCGGCCAGAGAAACCACGTGCCCTGCGGCACGCGTTACGTTTCTCCGAAGCACTTCTCTGCCCCCCATATCAAATAGTCGAACCTCTGCCTTGTCATGCCCCGGTACATTCACTGTCAGACACGTGCCTTTCACGCGCAATGACGCCGGCGGGAGTTCGGGCTTGTTGTGAACTTTGGTGTTCACCGAAGGCCCCCCTTCACCGTCGACAGACAAGACCGTCGCCCTGAAGTCATACTCGTCCTTGCTGTCAATCCGTACCACCATGGAGCCGGGGCTCCACATGGCAAACCGGGAGATCTCGTTCTCAACCTCTTCGGTGAGTGCCTGCGTTTCCATGGTTATTGACACGTGACGGTTGTTGCCGAGATCGTAGATAGTGGTCTTCCACGTGTTGCCGTCCCGCACAATATCGCCCCGCCCCTGGACCGGAATGGTGACGACATCACCTACAGCGGCGGCATCGAATGCATTATCGATGAAATACTGCTCGCCGTCGTACCCGACCTGCACGATCTCGCTCTGGCTGAGTTTGACATCGAACAGCGGGAACGGAAACTCGAACTCCTCGACCAGCCCGTTCTGTTCCCAGCCCAGAATGTCCCGCGCTTCTTCGACCGTGTTGGCGCGGGTATTGCCCCACCGGATGAGCGGACGATCAGGCACGGGATCGTAGATGTTGCCGTCCATCACTACTTGTTTCGCCTCCGGGCTGTGACTTCCCAGGTCCCAGCTTCCCACACTGCTGGTGAATCCCGCAAAAACCGTGCAGTCCTTGAACCGGTTATTGATGATATGCGTGTCGTAGGTGAAATGCGGGGGTCGATCCATGTGGCGAAGGCCGGTGGCGACCGCGCAGTCGACCACGAGGTTATTGCGCATGGTCATGCCGTCAGTCTCCATTGCCTCAAGCCCCACGCCGGTGCAACTGTACACAAGGTTGTTCTCATAGTAGCTCATGCCCCCGTTACCGCCGCACTCGTTCCACATCCCGGGACCTTCCCACCATTCGGTGAGCCCGTGGTTGCCGAACACCGTGCATCCCGATACCACGAAATTCGTGTTGTCCCAATCGAACCATATGCCGGACCCCACGTGATCGTAGCTGACCAGGTTTTCTATGCGCACGCTGTCGCTGGTCAGGATCTTGAATGCGCCGCCCGTGCCGCTCACGCCGTGTTTCTGACGGTTGCCTCTTCGGACAATGCAGTCCTTGATCAGCATGTTCCCGTGAAGCAGGTGACCGTCCCAGGAAAGCTCGCCGATGTCCTGGAAAATGCACCGCAGCATTACGAAGTGTTCGTAGCGGTCTTTGTAATATTCGCCCCTGGCAAAAAGCTCATTGGCGATTGCCCGCTCTTTTTTACCGTCGATGCTTCCGTACATGAACTGCACGCCCTTGCGCGTCTTCTCGAACAGGCAGTCCTCGAGACGCCATCCTTTACGCCCAGGAGTAATCGCCCACCCGTTGCCGCCTTCAATATTGGAGAACCTGAAACCCCTGATAGAGATCCAGTTGATGTCACGACGGTTGTCGGCCCAGAAAAACCTGCTCTGGTTGGTGGTGATCACGGCCTCGTGGCGTTTCACGGATTGTATAACCACGGGATTGTCCGGCGTTCCGGTGTTGGGACAAATCCGGTTGGGCACGGGATAGGTTCCGGGATGCACGAGCACGAGGTCGCCGGCATGTGCGTTTTGCACCCCTTTTTCGATGCTCTGAAACGGGCTGCTTTCGGTGCCGGGATTGCCGTCGTTGCCGCTGTTTCGCGATACATGATACGTTGCGGCCGAAGTCGAAAGGGCCAGAAATACCAGCACGAGTGGAACACCTTTTGTATGCATGAATGACCTCTTCTTATGCGCTTAAGCGACCAGGTACTGAAATTCTGTCCATGTGAGGTCAATATGGAAGCAAATTCCGGTGTTTTGCTACCGTGATTTTGCCTGTGTATAGTGTAATCTGGTAGTGATGCGAGTGTTTGACCGCGACGGGATATCGCGGCTAGAATGCGGCAAGGTGCAGCGGAAGCAGGCGTGTCCGCCCTTGGGAAGTTTTCGCACAGAAGACCCCGGCCGGATGATGCCAGACATTCGCCCGCCGTCCACGCAAATCGTAGAGCTCGAATGCCGCGTTGCTGCCGGGGCGCCGGCCGGGAACCGGGCAGCGCTGCTCGAACCGGGTAGCCGCGGGCGTGTGGCCCTCCCATACCGCGAGGTACCCGTCGGGGTTGTCTTCACTGGCCGGGCCGCCGCTCGCCTGGAGTGCATTCGCGGTATACATCCGGTCTTTGGTGACTGTGGATGCCACGGCCGACAAACCTTTTCCGCATGCGACCCCGTATGCCGTGCTGGAATAGGCTTCCTTTTCGAAGGTTGTCCACAGAAGCCGCGCCATGAAATCGCTTCGGGATATCAGCACGAACCCGCCGGCGTGTGCAACATCCCCGCCGTCTATCGTGGGAAGCCCCGTAGAATCGATATGAAACGTGGTTGTGCCGGCGACGTACACATTGCCGTCTTCATCAGCGCCAAGCGCCGTGGGCCGGATTGTATTTCCCTTGCCGCTGCTCAAGCGCGGGAGCACGAGTTGTCCCATTTTAACGGTGCCGGTCGACGGGTCCATGCGGGCGTAGTAGGTGATGTGGTTCGATGACGTATTATATGCATGAGTAAAGGCATCATAGTGGATGAGCGTGGCGGTCGCAAGGTCTTCGCCGTTGTACCGGAAAATCGAGTTGCCGCCCGCGCTTTCGCCCGCAAAATAAAGGTCCCCGTCACGGCCGACTGTCACGAGCATGCCGCGCGTATCTGCCATTTGGTTGCCGTAGTCGCCGCAGAAATTCGCCGACGTCGCTTCGAAGCCGAACCGTTTCCATACTTCGGTACCGTCGAAATCGAATGCCTTGACTACCGCAACCTGCACCGGATTGCCGCAGGTGTTGCGCTGGTCGAACCCGGCAATGAACACCCGCCGGTGCTCATCGTGCACGGCGACATCATTGACATGGCCATGCGGCATGGATCCCGTTCCCAACTCGGTGCCACTATTGTCATATACCGCGAAGCTCTTCCCGAACAGGGCGGCGACAGTGCCCCGGGCCCCGATAGACACGCGCCGTCCGGGACCGAGTGTGGATCCGCCACTGCCTGTGCCGAGCGCATCCGCGCTCCATATCGCTGCGGATGCATCCGCGGAAAGCACGACCGTGCCAAAGGCGCCGATAGTCGCTATGTTCCCGCCCGCGCGGTCGATTTCCATATCGTCGATGCGGTCGGGGAATCGCGCAACAGAGAGAACCTGTGTTCCGCTGCTGTTGAACCGGATGAGTATCCCGTTGCCGCCCCCGAGAAAGCTTGTCTCGGCCTGCCCGTCAAGAGCGCCGGCCATCACGCCGGCATAAACAATGGTCCGGTCCGGGGCGATATCAACGGCAGCGGCTTCGTCGGCGCCCGCGCCGCCAAGATATGTGGCGCCCATGAGTTCAAGCTCCGCGGCGCCGGCATGCAAACAGAATACGAGCAGCGCGCTGTAGAAGAGACGACCGTTCATAGCGTGACCTCCGCGGATTCGCTCCAATAGACAATATAGCCCTGGAGGCCGGCTTGAGGAAAGCTCGGTCGCGCAAGTGCTCGCGATCGCGGCCGCGGTCCTGCTATTCTTCCTCTACCATTTTGCTATCATCCTGCCTTTCCAGCGATACATCCCGTTGACTACGCTCAGTATGTATACTCCCGCGCCCAACGAGCTTCGGGGAGCAGCAAGCCTGCGCGAAGTCCTTCCGTCCGCTTTCCAGACAATGCGACCCTGCATGTCAACCATGCGGGCCGCATAAGCTCGACTGCCGCCCACCTCTACAATCACGTCCCTGCCCGTTTGTGAGACGCGAATCCCGCGCATGTCCCCGGCCTTCCGTGCATCCTTTGCCGCGCCCGATGCATCCACGGCAAACTGCTGTGAGAGCGCAGTGTACCCCGGAAGATCGAATTTCTCGTATTCCTTGAGCCGTACCAGCGCCTCGTTTGACACCGGCGAAATGCTTGTCTCGCCCACCGCGCCGATGCGCCACGTGAAATCTCCCCATTCGTTGTGACTGGACCCTATGCTGTGGCCCGCATTGATCTGGTACCACGACAGCCCGGCATCCGGCGAGAATTCCACGACCACGGCGCCATCGAATACCGTGCCGCCCGTCCAGTGCCATTTGATATTCAGCGCGCCGCCATTCGCGTACGTATCGCCGCCCGCGGGCTTGTCAATAACCAGCATGGCCGGCTGCGCACCCTCGGTAAATACTTCAATGCCGCATTCGCGCGGCTCATCGCCGTTGCTCCCCGCGCACGCAATCTGAAGCCCGTCGTTGTCGGCAACAGTCACCACGAAGTCCTTGACCAGCGCGCGGTTCACGCCCCCGGCCTCGTCCGCGATATTGATACCGTCCAGCACGGTTTCCCCCCCGATACGATACGAAATGCCTCGCTCGACGGGTTCGTTGTCCACCAGATGCAGCCGCACCGTGTAGGTGCCGTTGGGAACGACCGAGGCATCCATGGTGTATGAATGCCCATCCCCGCTGCGCGCGCTCCGGTATATATCGGGATCGGCGGCATGCTCGATCCCGTCAACAACGACCGCATCGTCCATGTCCTGATCGGTGCCGTCACGCGCATACGGGTCATCGATACCCCATCCATTGACAAACCACGCGTTTCTGCCGCAGTTGATCCGCATATAGACAGGCTCGGTCGATGTCACCAGCACGGTCGCCTCAGCCGTCAGGTCCTCGTAGGCGGCGGTCACGGTAAACGGTCCCCCTGCGGCGGACGAAGCCGTGAACAGGCCCGTGGCATCGATGTTTCCCCCGGCATCGATCGCCCAGGTGACTGTGCCGATATCAAACGGCTCGCCGAACTGGTCCAGCCCCCGGGCCGCGAACTGGCGGGTCCCTTCGGGCGCGACATAGGCTACCGACGGCATAATGCGAAGCGAGGTCAGGGCTGCATCGGAGTACACGGTCAGCGTGACCGCATACAAGGCATCCGCGGCACCGGCTGCGGAAACAATGACGGTCCCCGTGTACACGCCGCCGGCAAGGCCGGTGATATCCACCGCGTTGGCAATAGACCAGGCTTGACTGCCAGCACTGCCAAGCTCGACATTCAGCCAGGCGGCATCATCCGAGACCGAAACGCCGGAAAGCGTGCCGCCGCCCTTGTTGGTGACAGTCACCGTCTGTTCAGCGGGATTGGCTTTGCCCTCGGCGGCGCCGAAACCCAGGCTGTCGGCGCCGAGGCCGATGGCCGGCGGGAGCGGCCCGGGAAGCTTGCCTTCGTAGAAATCGAAACACCACCACCACTTTACTTCGTCGCTCTTGTCGCCCTCGTAGAGGCAGTAGGATTTGTCATCCGCGATATTGTAGATCCACGGCAGCGCATTGTAGCGTTTGACATCGAGGCCGGCGGTCAGGCAGAAGATATCATTGGAGTTCCCCGACCACACCATGCGGTTCCACGTGCCGTGGTTTGACGGGTCTTTGAATTCCGGCCAGTCGAGCATGGTCTCGCGGTAGTAGTCCTTGTACCGCGTGCCGTCCTTGAGGAATATCGACATTGACGTATGCGCCGAGTGTCCGTTGTACGACGCGTTGTTGCACAGAATGTACTGCCCGTCCGGGCTTACGCTCACCGCGCATCCGGCCCCCAGGCGCGTGACAGTGCCGGCGGCCATGTCCATCACGAACCTCTGGTAGTCGGGGTTGTAGCTCTGGCTGTATGAGTTCCACGCCACGGTCTCTTCATTGCGCGAGACATAGGCGCCGTTGCCGACATCCGGATTGATATTCGCCTGGCCGGCCTTTTCGCCGGTTTCAATATTGTACTTGACCACTTTCGTATGACGCGGCGCGGTGGCCCAGATGAAATTGTCCTGTGTCCAGCTCAGCGCGCTCATGCTCCGGGAGAAGTCGCTCACCGGTATGGTCTTCTCGAGCTGGCCGTCGAGTTTGCAGATGCGGATTTCATACGCTTTGGGCGCGTAGGCAAACCGGGTGCCGTCAGGCGAGAACCGCGGGCAGATGCCCTCTGAAATGCCAAGGTCCTTCTCGGTATGAATCACCATCCCGTCCTTCATATCAATGCGGTACACAGGACCGTACTGATCGCGGTAGGCGCTGACAATAAGCCCCATGCCCGTTTCAGCGTGTGGGCATGCCGCGGCGGCCAGCGCGAAGATATGCGGAAGGATGTTCCTGCTGCTCGGGTTCTTCATCTCGTTGCTCCTTGCGCACTGTCCATGGACAGGCTCAGCTTTCCCCTGGCCTCACTTGCCGCCATGCCCTGATGGAAATGAAATATGCCGGTCCGGCCGCGTTCCGCCTGTTGACCAAAGAGTGATTTGAGCGGCGATTGAGCCGCGCGCATGCCTGTTTGCATAATCAAATCCCAGCCATGCGCCCCGAAGGTTGTAGACTCCCATCGAGGAAGCTGTTTCCGGCTCAGCCGCATTCCTGAGAGAGTGCCGTATCCGCGGATGGCAAGACACGACCGCTCCCCTGTTGTAGCTCTGCACGGTCTCCCAGGCGACCGTGCGGATGTAGTCGATATCCTCCTGTGTTTCCAGGAAATTGTCCGCATACTCGAGGATCCAGTCGGTGTCCCGGGGGTCTCTTCCGGTAAACGCGGCGAGGAATACGCACGCATTGAGGAACCCGCCGGCCCGTGTCACATGCGCCTTGGTGCTGGTGGGAATATCGATACCGTCCCACAAGACAAGATCGGGCCGCTCCCGCAATACCCGGTCGTAGGCCATGCCCACGGGCACGACAGTGGCCCCGCACTCAGCCGCGACACGCTCGTAGGCGGCGAGCTCGATATCGATATACAGGGAGTCGTTGCGCACCGCATGCATGGAGTCCCACGCGCACCAGGTCATGAAGAAATAGGTCTCTGCCCCGGCATTCCGTCCGGCTTCGGCGAGCGCCAGCGCCGCGCCCCGGAAGCCCTTGAAATCCACGGGATCGTCGAAATGATTACGCGGGTTAACGCGGTGGTCCTGCAACAGGAGGATGTCCGCATTA
This sequence comes from Chitinivibrionales bacterium, assembly GCA_014728015.1. GTDB lineage: Bacteria > Fibrobacterota > Chitinivibrionia > Chitinivibrionales > WJMI01 > WJMI01. The sequence continues at coordinate 8,408 of WJMI01000308.1, forward strand.
CTGTTTCTGATATCCGCCAGAACGTCATCCTTGACCTGGTAGTCGATGCCTGTGTACGAGTGAAGGCTGTACCCGCCGCCCGCGCGATAGCTTCCGGTGACCTCCTCGGGCGGATCGAGCGATGCGCCGATATCATGTACCAGCGAAGGGATGCCGCCGTGATAGAACGTGAAACTGTTGCCGATACAGAAAAGCCGAAGCGGTCCGGGCAAGGCACAGGAGGTAAGGGTCAGAAGGATTAGCGTAGCGCGCATTGCTCGCTCCCCTTTCGCGTTTTACCCCTTTGCGTGCGCAACCACTACCCGCCCGATTCAGCGACGGACAGCAATCCGCAGGGGCTTTGTTTGGCTTCTCAGGCAGCGCAGACGGGGAGGAGCTGCCGGCAGTAGTGCTGTTTATCTACATGCGTTATTATAAGGAGTGATGCCGGAGTCAAGCTACCGTGATTTGGTGCATGAATGGCGGGATTTTGCGGCCAGCCGGATCAGCGGAAAGCGGCCCAGAGCCACTGTCCCACCAGGACAGCCAGCAGTCAACCAAGCGGGTTCTCGTAGCACAGATTGTATTTTCGTAACACTAAGCAGTATTCTTTCAAGCAGCCGTTCATCAGGAGAAAGCAGGCCATGAAATCAGCGACCATACTTTCCGCCGCCGTATTGCTGCCGGTGCTCATGGGATTGGGATGCCGCGAAAAGAACGAAACCAAGATCGAGCATCATCACGAAGAGACCGGACATTCGATCTACGGCTCAGGGTTCGAGCTTGCAAGCTGCGATCAGATCACCGAACCCGACATCCGGGACCTGTGCGAGAGGATCCGCCACAAGGACCCGGAGGAATTCGAAGCTATCATGCTCACCAACAAGTTCCACCAGCATATCGGGCCGAACAACATCTACGGCGCAAAGATGGCGCTCTATGCCAAGAAACTGCTGGGCGGAAAAGACCACGAAATCAGCGTGCTCAGCGAGGCCGGCACCCGGCCGCCGGTAAGTTGTCTCAACGACGGCATCATGTGCGCAATCGGCGCGACATTCGGCAGAGGACTCATCCAGGTCGCGCCGGATTCATCAAAGCTGGCCGCGACCTTCTCCTATAACGGCAAAGCGGTGCGGCTTGAAGTAAGACCCGAGAAACTGGCATACACGCGCAAGGTCATCAGCGATTCACGGAAGAAATACGGCGGGCTGACCGATGACTATTTCAAAGATGTCCGCAAGACCGGATTGCACGCCTGGGAGAACTATGCCCAGGATGACCTGTTTCTGGTAAGCTATCCTGACAACGCATCAAGCGTGTGCGAATTCAGCAAAGGCAACGTGAACAGCTTCTACAACCGGCTGCACGAATTCCTTCACAGCGGGCCGTCGAACGATGAGATCATTTCGTTTATCGAGTCGGACCCGTGCGTGGCCAGAGGCTCCATAGAGACCGAAGGTAATGAGATGCTTATCGTGTTCTACTGGAAATCGAATAACGAGAAGCTGGTGTACGCCCATTAGCCTGAGCTGTTCATGAGAATTGCCACGAAGCAGACACGAAAGCACGAAGATATGTGTTCGCCGTACGTGCGCGATCGCGCCCCGCGCTCTGGCGGCTCCAGCCGGCTTGCGCCGGCCAAAGGCATGCCTGCTACAGCTCGAGGTTGAGTCCGCACAGGACATGGATACCGGGCAGCGTGTAGTTTTCTATATAGGCATTCTCCATATCGAGAATATTCCGGACAACGACAAATGGAGCTATCTCTATACCCTTTGCGGTAGTCCTCCTGGCCCGCGCGCTCATATCCACGAAAAACACGTCGTTGATGGCCTTTCGATTATAGTTGTCCATATATAGGCCGTGCACCCACTCCGCCCCGAGTTTCAGCTCGCCCCGCCACTTTCCCACCGGATGCCGCACAAAGATATTGGCATTCGCCTTTGACTCTGGATTCTGCTTGGTATACGTGCCCACATCCTGCCAGCAATACGCGGCTTCAAAGGCAAAGGGCCCGATATCCCTGAGCCCGGCCGCTGCATCGATTCCCCATATCTCGATCTCATCGATATTCACGACTTCGGCGGTAGGCCATGCCCCGAAATATTTAATCAAATCGGTTGCCCAGGTCCTGAATACCGTGCATCCCAGAAACACTTTTCTGAAACGGGCCTCAGCCCCGCCGTCCCAGTTGAGCGCATACTCGGGCTCGAGGTCGGGATTTGCCGTGGGAAACGGCAGGTACAGCTCTCTGAGCGTGGGCTGGCGGAAATTCCTTGTCAGGCGCGCGTGCATGATCACTGTGTCAAGAAATTCCCACCGGACACCACATTTGTACAGGGGCACAAACCCGTACGGATCGCTGTACAGGCCGCGGCCGCCGAGCACGGCCTGCAAGCCTTTGACCGGGAAAACCGTGGCCTGGCCATACAGCGCGCCGTCTTTCATGGGGTCGACATGCTCCCGGGTATCTTCGGTGCGGTTGCGCACGGCGCCGTCAACGTAGTCTCCCTGCGCGCCATAGATAAGCTCGACAATCTCGCCGATCCTTCCCGTGGCCTCCAGCTTGCCCCCGCCCGTATAGTCCCGGGAATAAAACCCGTCGTACAGCTTGTGGATGCCCGCGTTGACCCATACGCTCGATGTCATGAATACCGGTCCGAGTTTCCCGTCAAGCCGAAGCACCGCGTTGTTTCGAAGCACATCGAACCAGTGGTCTGGATTGGGGTCATTGACCGGTCCCGGATCGTTTCCGTTGAAATGCACGACCTTCTCGCGCACGGAAAACGTCCAGTCGGGATTGAGATATGTCCGAAGCCCCAGTTGGGCCGATCCGCTGTTGCCGTCCATGCCCGGCCGGTGGCCCTCGGTGATAAACGCATTGCCCGCGGCAATCGCGGCGATGCGATCGCTGCTTTTCTCAACGCACACGCGCTGGCGGAACGTGTTGAAGCTGCCGTATGCAGTTTCGGTTGACAGTTTCGTTTTTTCCTCGGATGGCCATCTGTTCTCGACAACAATCACGCCGCCCATGGCATTGGTGCCGTACAGGACACCATCACCGCCCTTGACCAGTACCACACGGTCCATGAGGACCGGGACAAAAGCATCGGGAATGGGATGCCCGAATATCCCCTGGTAGTCGGGAACGCCATCCTCAACCACCAGCACCTGAGAGTTGGGGCTTCCGCCCAGCCCGCGCACGTGTATGCCGCCGGACGCGCCGGATGCCACGCCGTGAAGGCCGGCCCCGCGGCTGCTCACGTACACATCGGCGGATTTCTGCGCCAGCTCTTCGAGCGGTGTGGATCTGACCGCTTCGCGGATTTCATCACCGGTCATCACCGATGGTTTCGCGGTCTGGTCTTTGGCCCGGGGGCGTTTATCGCGCACGATCATCCGGTCCAGCTCGATGACCTTGCCGGGCCCGGCGCCGGTATCGGGTGCGGTTGTAGAAACCTGTGTGGAATCGTTGGAAAGGTCTGCGGTATCCGCGGGAGTTTCGCGGGCGGCATCGGCGGGCATGCCGGCTGAGGTGTCGGTCTGCGCAGCGGCCGTAGCACACAGGTACGCCGCAATGCCAAGCGCGCGGAACAGCGCCTGTTTACGGTGCGCCATCATGGTCCTCAATGATCGTACGGCCCGGTTGCAGAGAAATCCTGTTCCATGTCATCAAGGTGCAGCTCAAACACCCGGAAATCCCCGCGTTTCACTTCGTGCACTGTTATGGTCTGGTAGTTGAACCACAACGGCGTGGCCGTGATAATCGTGCTGTCTTCGATATCGATTTCCACGGAGTCGCAGAAGCAGAGGCTGTCGAGGAGCCCGTACTCGGCCTGTGTATTGCAGTAGGAATAGGGATCAAATTTCTCGAAATGCACGCGGTCGGATCCCGGAAGGCAATGCTGTGGTGATGTTGCCTCATCGTAGGCAAGCACCACATTCCATGCCGCGCCATTGAACGAGGGATTGCGCACGAGGATTTGCCCGTCGATTTTATTGACAACAACGACTTCGGGCTCGAGCATGCCGCACGAGCACAAAAAGACAAGGGCGCATGCGAAAAGCAGTACGCCCCTGCGCGGGCTGCAGGCTAACCGATGCATGCTTAGTCCAGGCACTGCGGGTTCTGTTCACGCTCATCGTATGGCTCAAAATCATATTCGGGCCATTTGGAGCGGATCCGCTCGTAGAGCGACTCGGGCATGGGCTGGATGCCCTCGGGCGGGCACGGTCCCTGGTGGTTGGGAGCGTTGATAGATATTGTGCGTGTCTGGCCGTCAACGGTTTCTTCCTCGTTTTTGCTTGCCACGGGAAGGCAGTTGTGGAGGCTGCAGGAGGTATCGTTCCATGCCAGAACCATGAGTACATAATCCAGTCCGGGTTCGACATCCTTGGCCTTGCTCGAATCGCCGATAAGAACTTTGCCGAACTCGACATCCTGATAGGAGCATTCGCACATTGTCCACGGCGGTTTGCGATCGATTTCGGGGTTATTGAAATCGTTTTTGATTCTGACTGTAGCAGAGGGGTCTTCCTCGTCCTTTTTCTCGAGAATATCACACGACTGAGCCATGATGGAGACACACGCTGCGCCCGCAAGAAGGATACGGCCAAGGGTTGA
>WJMI01000309.1 GCA_014728015.1 Chitinivibrionales bacterium
ACCGCATACACATAGCGCGTAAAGTCCCCGTCTTCCATGGTAATAATGGACACCGGGTCGGCCTGGATAAGAAAATTCGATCTCGCCACGATGGTCGCGCTGTCGATGGTGGTTTCTGATGCGCGCTCGATGACCACCTGCGATGCATCGCCCGGGCGGATATAGATGTCGGCCGTGTCGGTAAGAAACGTCTCGCCGTCGCTGTACACCGCGGCGACCCGCGCCGTGTGGTAGGCCTGCGTGCCGGTGAAAATGGTTGAGCTTCCGCTGGCGCCGACAAGCTGGTCGCCGGCTTTCTGCGACGACGGCACGATGTTCCATTCGACCTGCTGGGTGAGGTCGGTCCGGAGGCTGTCGTGCTGGTCGTAGATCAGCGCGGTAATACTTGTGCTGTCTCCGGCGTCTATCGTGTCGCTGTCCACCTCGAGCAGCAGTTGCTGGGGCTTGGAGCTGATAATGTTGGTGAATACGCTGATATTCGATTCGGAGGTGTGGCGTTCGGCGTAGAACAGGGAAAAGGTATAGGTCTCGCCGGGCGTCAGCCAGGAATAATCATCGAGATTGACCGTTTTTCCCTCCTGGGCGTGCACGCCGCCAAGATCCATCACCAGCCTGCCGTCGATAAACAGCCAGACATCATCGTCGCCCACAAACTCGAACTTAAGACCCGACTTATGCTCGAATTCGGTGTGGAGCTCCATGGTGAACGCGAAGTTGTGCTGCTTGCTGTCGGCGCCGTTGTAGTACGTCTCATCCGAATTGCCTTTGCCGTCAATCCAAAAGAAATAATTGGGCTTGGCCCGGACGAACGTGTAATAGTCGCCGCTTCCGACATAGGTGAAGGGGAGTGAATCGTAAACCACGGTGTTCTTGAACGACTGATCGTGGCCGACATCGATGATTTCAGGGGAATTCAGCTTGCCGCTGCCGTCGTTGCGGTAGTTGGGTATCGTGTTGTCGCCCTTGCCGCCCTTGGAAGAATTCCAGTCGCGGAACCAATACTTGAGATAGCGGTTATGCCGGATATTTGCGGTGTTGTAGACGGGTTTGCCGATTGAATCGAATCCGAAAAAATTCGCGCTTTCTGTGTCGTATTCCATCTGGTTGGACTGGACCATGTTGAATTCCAGCCCGTAGTTATTGTCCATGTTGAACTCGGGATTGCTTCCGTCGGCATAAAAATCGTAGAAAATCACCCGCACCCAGAGAGTGTCTTCCTGGGCGAGCCCGGCGTGCGCAAGGACAAGCATGGCCAAAACTGCCAATTTCAACGGCTGTTTCATTGTCCGCTCCTTGTTTGGACCGCTCTGCGTGGCTCGCGATACGGCGGAAGGCGAAATTACGTAGCTATTATAACTGTCGGAAATTCGTGCCCGTGAGTTCAGCCCCGCGGGCATGCGAAGGGAAGATATGACGCTATTTGCGCCCGTGCAACAGGCGGCGCTTGGTACCCAGGCATGTATTCTCCCCCAGACCAAAATACCACGATCGCCGGGCAGGCGCAACGATGGTTCACTATTTTGCTGGTATCGTGGCCCGGCGCGGCCGGGATGACTCACGCAGGCTCACCGGCCGATACCGACATTCCCGAGAAACTTCTGCTGGTTTTCCTTCGTGTCCAGATACACGATGACACGATAGATACCCGGGGCGGCCATCCTGTTGTCGTTGGTAATCCCGTTCCAGTAGAACACGAGCTGCCGGAGCTCGCCGCCGACCCGCTCCTGCTCCCAGATATCGGGAATCACGTTGTCGCTGTTTTCCATGCTGTAGGCCATGTTGCCCACGGCATCGAACACCATGAGTACCGCGGTTGCTTTGAAGACCTGGACATCACCGCTGTCCGGAAGATAGACATCGGCGACCATCACCGCCCCGCCATCCTCCTTGGCCCACGTATAGGCGAGCTGGGCATCCTTGTGCGTGAGCTGTTCCTCGAAATGGTCGTAGACGGGGTACATGGGGTTGGGGCCGATACGGATGGCGCCGATTGTACCCTCGACACGCACGCGCACCTTCTGGTTGTTCATGTTGGGCGTGTTGCGGTCCCGGTCGCCGAGCATGAGCGTATCGGCGGCAATGCTTACGTGGTGCGCGCCGGTGAGATCGTTCCCGTTTGTCATGTAGAACTTCACCCAGTTGTTCTTGAATTCGGCAAGCGCATCAATGTCTTCGAACATGCTGTCAACCGGCACGTATTCGCCGTCTTCGACCATCCAGACATCGAACATGCCTTCCGGCGCGTAGGAAAACGTCAACGGCTCGCCGTCGCTGGTGAATATATCTTCGGTGAACGTGATGACCACCTGGTCTTTCGAATGATCGCCCGTGCTTGACACGGTCTTGGTTACCTGCCAGATGACCGGCGCGGCGCCGTCCGTGGTGGGAGCATCGGTGACGCTTTCCTGGTCGGCATCGCTCAGCCCGCCGATCGTGACGGACGGTGTGTAGTCGGTCTGCGGCCTCCCCGGCGCCGACGTGGTGTTCTCCACCAGATGGAGCCTGAACGTGGCGCTCGCCGTGCCCGGCGCGGGCGTAATCGTGTCCACTTCGAAATACACCTGGGTACCGTTGTCGCTGAACATGATAATGATATTCCCGAAATCGTAGTCCGCCGGGAACGTAACCGGGCGGTTGAATGTGAGATCGATTGCATCGAGATAGCCGTTGCCGCTGGTGTCGCGCGTGACAGCCTGCGTCAGCTTGTTCTTGGGGCCGACAATCGTGACACCCATGTCCGCCGTGACCGACGTATTGGTGGTGGATGTGGCCACGATATCGCCCCGCTCGTCGTCGGTGACATCCTGCGACGAATAGTAGATCTGCTGCGAGGTGCCGGCGTTGATATCATGGAGTGTTTCCGTGAAATCCCAGGTGCTTTGCTCGGGACCGATCTTGTTGCCGTACGCATCGTATCCCACCGCGTAAATCTGGAGGGCATCCGCGTTCTCGGGATCGTAGTACAGGGTCGTGTCGGAGGGCATTTGCGTGCCGGCGGAATTCTGAAGCTGCAGCTCGGCGATCGGGCCGGGATACAGCCTGAATTCCTGCGTTGCATCGGTGAGAGGGCCGAAATTGACCGAGATCTTGTGTTTCTTGTCCTGCCAGTCGTACGGCGCGTAATAGAGCACAGTCTCGATGGTATCGATACCGCCGGTGAAACACATCTGCGCGCTCTCGCCGTACCCGATAGTATCGAGGCCGGTCGGTGTCGTGATAATCAAAAACGGCGCATACCCCAGATCGCCGTTCCCGAGAATATCGCTGTAGTTGACTGCCGCGCAGTACTGCCCGGGCACGAGACCGTCGAGGTTCCTGATCTCCAGCTCAATCTCGATAGGCTGCCCGGCGATCCGCTGTTCGGGCGGCGTGAGTATCGCGATGTCGATACGTGACGGCGGCGCAACATCGATATCGACACCAACCGTGACCGATGCGCCGCCGGCGCTCGCCTGAAGCCGGGCGGTGCCGGGATTTACCGGTTCGAACCGCCACGAACTGGCCGAGCCGGTCGGCAGGGGATTGGCGGACACGAGATCGTCGGGGTTGGGCACGAGCGACCAGGAGCCGGCGATAGTCTGCCACTGGTCGGTAGGCGTGTTGGAGAACGTCGCCTGAAGTGCCACCGTGGTATCGTCATCGGTGGTCATGGCAATGCTGTCAACCACGGTCGTATCGGCGCCGTTGATATACACCAGCCTGAGCGCATCTATGGTTGCGCTCCACACGGCGAGCGAGACCGTATCGGGCGTCAGGCCGGCCGCCTCGGATGCGACAATCGCCGTCTCGCCGTCATTGGCCCGGGTAATCGTGCCCTCCCACTCGGAACCCGCCGTTGCGGATGCTGATGCGACGCTGGTGTTGAGGCTGGTCCACGTGCCCTGGCTGTTCATCAGGCGGACAAAATTCTCGTACGCATCCCGGACTACGCCATAGGTATACATCGTGTTCTGGTCTTTGAGCATGGTGATCTGGTTCACCGGCTGGGCCTCATACAGGAAATTGTCCCGCGCCTTCACGTCGGTTTCGGTCTTCTG
>WJMI01000020.1 GCA_014728015.1 Chitinivibrionales bacterium
AGCTGAAGCCGCCGTAGTTTCCGGACTCGACCATGACTTTGTCGCCGGCCGTCACATGGACAACAGCATCTTCGATTGTCCTGAAGGCTTTCTGAGGCTTGGCAAGGGCGGTCCGCTTGCTGAGCTTGCCGGTCTGCGACACGATGTATGTCTTGGCAGACACGACAACGGAAGAGGAAAGCCAGGCGAGGGCGACGAGAGTGCTGAACATCAATCCGTTGAAGCGCATAAACGGCACCTTGTTCGAAAGGGATTACGAGCAACTCAACCCTCTATACAATGTGACGCTCAGGTCTGGCAGAATGCCTGAAATATGTTCCTGTGCTCTTTTGCTGTTATGTGAAGCGCGAGATTGAAGGGCTGGAATCCGCGTTCCGCGACCTGATAGCCGATCATCACGGCAGCGCAAGTGCCAGCACCTGTTTGTGCCCCCCATCGCGGATATCCGCAAGATAGAGTCCGGCAGCCAGGGACATGCCGTGTATGCGGACCGTGCCGCGCGTGCCGGGGCGAAAAGGACCGGCGACGATGTTGCCTCGAGCATCAAGAATCCATACCCGGGCTGCTTTCCCAAGGCCGGTGATGAGAACTTCATGATTCCCCAAGCGCATGATGCGTACCCCGAAGGAACGCATGGCCGCGGGGGAAACCGACTGTACGACCTCGCGCTCCATGCTCGCCTCGACAACGTACTCCTCCTTGCGTGTGAGCACAACTTCGACATCGGTCTGCGCGGTTGAGGCATAGTCGCGGACATTGGTTTGGACCCATTGCTTCGCGCCTTCGTTCATGGTGAGCTTCACATGCCGGCACTGAAGATCGTAGAGCTCGGTGACCCAGTTGGATCCGCTCTGCTCGATGGCCTTGCGCCCTGTGACCGGTATGCTGACCGTCTGGCCGACCGATTTGTCCTGAAGTGCATTGTCAATATGGTTGGCCTCGGCATCCTGTGATGGTATCTGCCACATGGCGTCGGTGCCGACATCGTCGAGCGTCGTGAGATGCACCTCGTGGAACGGACCGTCGAACTCATACGATCCCATCGTGCCGTTGTGATCGCAGTCGAACAGGTCGCGGACCTCCGCGAGCGTGGTGGCATGCACGGGAGGCTCGCCGTGCACCTGCCAGCGTGCGAATTCAGCGCAGCCGTCACAGTCGTACGTATTATTGTCGAACGTGAATCCGCGCTCGATGGGCGTGGCCTCGGTTATGGTCTGCACACTGTCGTGGGTGCGCCACGCAAACTCGCTCCAGTCCTTGAAAAGGTTGTGCTGGATATCGCAATAGCCGAGTGTGAACTCCTCGTCGCGCAGACGTGAGCGAAAGCATATCCCGTTCCTCTCCTCCACGAACCTGCAGTTGCGAATGGTAACTCCGCCGTCGAATCCGCTCTCTGAAATGCCCAGCCCGGCCCAGTAGTTGCTGTAGAACGTGCAGTTCTCCACGAGCCCGCCCTCGTCGCCCTCTATGTAGATGCCCTTGCCCGCATGCGAGCGAACAACCGTCTCGCCATAGTTGTCGTACTGCGAGATGGATTCTCCCGTATGGTTGCCGAATGCGGTGCAGTTCTTTATCGTGAAATTGTCGTGCGCCCAGTCGAGCCACACACCGTTGCCGTTGTTGTCGTAGTTGATGACACCGTCGATGACCACGTCCCGGGTAAACAGGTATTTCATGCATCCCGCGTTCCAGTGGTCCCAGTTGTTGGTGTTGCAGCGGCGGAATATGCAGTCTTTCAAGAGATGATCGCGCATGCGCTTTTCGTACGTGCCGAAACTCCACACCCCGCCCCATTTCATGTTTTCGAATACGCATCGGATAATCTGCGTGCTGTCGTAGCTGTTCCACTGCTGGTCCATGGCAATGCCCATGACACAATTAGTGAACCGGCAGTCCTCCACGCGGTCGCCTTTACTAATCGAGAGAACGGCCTTCCCATAGAACTCGTCGTTGGGCGGCGGATTGACCGTTCCCATATTCTCAAACACCATTCCTTTCACCACTTGGTGCTTGCCGAGTACAATCGTGGCTGTCTTTGTCCGCGTGCCCCGGCGTGCCTTGGGAAGCAGGTGCGGCGCATCCTGGATCGATGCACCCCAGCGTTTCGCGGACATGATGACGATAGGGTCCTCTGGTGTTCCGTCACGGACGGTGGTCCAGCCGGAGTAGGTGCCCGGCTCGACCAGAATGCTGTCACCCGAGTGCGCCATGTCGACCGCCGACTGAAGTGTCTTGCAGACGGCCGCGCCGCCGGTCGCGACGCTTCTTTTGCCAAGCGACTCTGAGCGAGAGACAATGATGGTCTTGGCGTGCGGCACACCGGCACATGCGCACAACAACAGTGCAATCATAGGCCGATAACGGTATTGGGGGCCGCAGGGATGCATCATGCGACGACTCCGGGATGGGGAACATGGGAACGGCCCGCAGAATAGCGCGCGGCGCTCCGACCCGTTGCGGGCGGCAATGGCGGGAATACCGAAGATGTGCGGCCCCCCCCTTTTGGCCTACGGCACCATGACCGTCGTTTGGCGCGTACCGGCCGGGCCCAAGGCTCTCACTAAATATACGCCGCTTCCTGTCAACTCGCGAGAGGAAATGCTCGCCGCGGTGCAGTCGCCCAGACGGCATTGGGCGGCCTTTCTGCCCCGCGCGTCGAGAATCTGGATCGTATGGTATCCTTGAGGTACACGTATCGCCAGCTCGGCGCTTTTCACGACTTGCGCCCTTAATTCCATTCTGTCGCGCGGAGATGCCGTAGCAACATTCTGCTGCATGTGCACGCCTTCGTACCCAGAGGCAAAATACGTGAAAAGATCCTGACATTCTCCCCAGAATGAGGGAAGTGAGAGATCGATATTGTCGTCAAACTGTCCGTTTTGTTCCTGGCCCATGTCGCGGAACTCCTGCCAGGTCAGCCATCTCGACCATCCGGACCCGCCGGGATCGTTCCACCGGAAATACTTGGCATCAAGATCAACCACGTGGTAGGTGTTGTGGTCAAAACGATTGTTTCCGGTCGACCAGAAGGTGGACTGGTCATAATCGGAATCGGCGCCGTTGTGACCGCCCGCCACGGTATGAGTGATATCGTTGTCGTGCACGCAATTATTGCGGCAGTAGTAGTTACCGCCGCGGGGCTGGTTGCACATGGTAATACCATTTGTCTCGCCCACCGACGCGCGCACAACGTTATAGTAAACTTCGACATTGTCGGAAGTGCTGAGGAATATTTGAGAACCGTAGAGCCACTCGGTGCCCGTGACGCCATGGCTGTTGCCGTACGCTACGTTGCAGCGAATCGTGGCATCGTGACTTATCTCATGTTCGATTCCCATGGCATAGTTGTTTTCGAGAATATTGCCCTCGTAGATGATATTGCTCCCGCAGAAATCAGCCCACAGGCCGGGTCCGTGATTGTCGTGGACATAGCAGTTGCGTATGATAAGATCGTTTGCCTTCTTGAATTTCGACCCGCCGCCTTCCCAGCCCCAGTCATAGGCTGCGTTGTAGTTGCAGTAGGAAACCTCGCATCCCTCGACCAGCGATCCGTTGCCGCCGTAGATCAATCCTATCTGGTTCTGGTGGTGGACGTGACAGTTGCGGACCACGAAATTATTCCCGATGGCAATCCCGCCTCCGCCGTTGTGGTGGATTTCGCAGTCCTCGATGGTCCAGTGATGCGCGCCGTGCGTCGCGCCGTCCCCGCCGGGGTAGCTGTTGATCACGCCATGCTGGGCAGGAGCATTGTAGCCGGTAAATTCGATATTGCGAATGACTACATTGCCCACGGCCCCGCCGATAGCGTAACGCTGGCCGTTGCCGTTCCACACCGTGCCGTTCTCGCCGATAAACTGTTGCCCGTCATGCGGATTCACCTGCAGCCCATGATACGTGCCCGCCTCAAAAAGAAATGTGGTGCCTTCGCCCTCACGCTCGATTGCTTCTTGCAGATTGCGGCCGGCCTTGAAAACGACTGTCTTTGCTGCATGGGCGCAGGGCATGAGAACGAAACCCGCAAGCATAGCTGCAAAGAAACGCATTCAAGTTCTCCTTAATCGATTAAACTAAACGTCGCAGTTTTTTCTGGGAGGCAACATACACGTAAAGGAGTGCTGAAATGAAGCTTTTGTATTCCGAGGCTCTTCTGCTATGATGGTATTGACGGGTTCTTGGCTTCTAGATATGGCATTTTTCAAGCAAATATGCGGAAAGAGCGACTTCTCGGTTATGATGGCAAGGCCTCACTCCGCGTGATACACAGTCTCCTGTATCTCCGCAAGAGAATCGACCACCCTCGCGGCATCCCTGGTGCCGATCCGGTGGGCGCCCATGCTGATGAACGCGTAGGCGTTGAGTACCTTGGGTTCCACAATGCCCGAAACCTTGATCCTGGTTTTCGCGCCGGCACTCCTGATGGTATCCATGATAGCGTGCACATCGTCGAATGTCGGACGGCCGGGCGGTCCTGTGCCGGTGGCGGTTTTCACAAAGTCGGCCCCTGCATCGATTACCATCCTGGTCGCTGTCCTGATTTCTTCCCCTGTGAGGTATCCGACTGCAATGATGATTTTCGCGCCAATACCTGCTTCGTGGCAGAGACGTACGTGATCCCGGCACTCCCGGGCGTAGTCCTCATGGCGCCCGTCCTTGAGCCAGCCGATGTTGGCGACCATGTCGAGGGCGGTGGCGCCCTGCTCAATAAGCAGCTCGGCCTCCTTGAGTTTGAGAAGCGAATGCGAGGCGCCGTAGGGGAATGATACCGGCGCGCCGATTTCGATAGCGTGCTCGCGAGCGAAATCGCCGATCTCATTCACCACGGGCTTGACCCATGCAGGGAGCACGTGATATGCGGCGAAGCGATATTTTCTTGCCAGTTCGCATCCGGCAGCATAACGCTCCCAACCATACTCGCGGTTGAGAACGGCAAAGTCCATCATGCGGGCAACGTCATCCGTGGTCAGGCGTCGAACATCAAGTGGCACGTGGTTCTCCCTTTGGTGGAAGGTGTATCGAGTGTGAGTTATGTCTACAGGAACGACCGGAGCGTCGGGCAACCGCCGGGACGCCGAGCGTTCTATGTCGCATCGTTTTCCGTGCTGCCCGCCGCGTCCTGCGCCGTCGGGACGACCCCTCTCTCAAACCTGTCGATAACCATCGCGAGAATTGCCGCAATGACGATAAGGGCCCATGATATATTCAGCACGGTCCGTACCGGGTCCGACGCTCCCGTTTCAAAACTATCTATGTATCTGCCGGCGAAAATGAATAGTACTTCACCGCATCCCCACGAGCCGCCGATAATCAGGCCCATGCGGAGCCGCGCGGACAACCCATGCGATCGTCTCACCAGCACCACCGTGAGCGGAAACACCGCACTCAGGGTGAGTCCCACGGCAGCGCCCAGAAGCGGGGCGGCTGAGGGGGCGCGCACGTTTACGAGAAGAAAATAAAATGGCGAACCGCATGCGATCAGAAGCAGGCTCATGCGCGCGAACCCGAGGCGTTCGGAGAGGTACCCCCAGAAAAACGCGCCGATCGCGCCGCACAAGCCGAGGGCTGAAACGGTGGCGCCGCCCCATGCCTGCGCGGGCTGGCCGGGAAAGGACCGTACCAGATGTATCGTCACCGTACGAAACAGAATCAGGTTCAGGACTGCCACGGCAACACCGAGGGCGAACGGCAATGCAAACGGGAGCATCCCTCGGGTGTCGCTTTGCCGGTCGGCCGCGTGCGGAGACACGCGGTGAAGCCCGGCGAGCACTACCAGCACAAGCACGACGGCCACTGGAAAGGCAAGGATCCAGAACATACTGATGTCCTGGTTGAAATGCTCGGCCCACAACCCCGAGACAAAACTGCCGGATGCAAACCCCAGGTATCCGCCGGACATGAATACGCCCATCCCGAGTCCCTCGAGCCGCCGTGAGATTCCGGATGCCACCAGCGCGGCCTCGGGATGAATAATGCCAATGCCGATTCCCGAGATGAGAAACAGAACCGCCGCCACGGCAAATGAATGACTGAGCCCGACCAATGTCATGCAGGCGGCGCATACCGGTCCGAGGAGAAGAAGCGCGGGCATGCCGCGTTTCGGAAGCAGCCATCCGGCCAGGGGCTGTACCAGGTTGATCACAAAGCCCGAACCCCCCACCAGGAGTGCCGCCAGGGTGAGCGTGACTCCGAGGTGGGTTGTGAGTGTGGGCTCAGGGAGCGGTGCGGCAAGGCCGGCGAAGAAATCTACCGAGAAGTGCACGGCGGTGAGAACGAGAAGCTTGAAACGGCTGGATTGAAGAAACAAAGGCTCGCCCCGGTGAGAGTTCTGTGGGCCCGAGGGAACGGGAGAGTGAAAATACACGTCGCGGAGCGCGCTCGAGGGAAGATACCGGCGGCCGGGAGACAGTCCTGCGGCTGGTGGCGGACCGGGCGCAGGCATCGTACAGCCGGTATGTGGAAGCGGGCCGGTGTGCGTGGCATGGAACGCAGGAGGCCGGCGTTCGCAGCTATTCTATGGACTCGGCCTCAGGCTCCGCTTCTTCCGTTTCTTCTTCCTCGTCAAGAGGTACGAGCACGTCGCGGCTGTCGGCGATTCGCTGGTCCGCGGAGAACTGAAGCTCATCGATGGACTCCGGATCGTCTTCTTCGTCGATATCTTTCTCGTCGGGATCGAGGAGCAGTTCGTCCGGATCGAAATCCTCGTGATCGCGCATGAAAGTATCCTCCGCCGAAAAGTGGACTGGCACAGCACCTAAAAAGAATGATACCCGGAAACGGAAGGAATGTCAAGACTTCCGGCGCGGTCCGCCTATTCCACCGTGAGCGCGAGCATGGTAAGGTCGTCGTGGAACGGGGTTTCGCGGATGAACTCCTTGACGTCGTCGATGACTCGTGTCAGGATTGCCTGCGGCTCGTCTTCCTGTGTCCGTCCGAGCAGCGCGCACAACCGGTCCATACCGTAGGTACGCATTTTCGCATCGACCGCCTCGATAAGACCATCGGTATACAGCAGGAACCTATCCCCGGGCTCGAGCGGTACGGAGACTTCCTCAAGCGCGTCGGTAAACACGGCGCCGTCACGCACGAGTCCCAGCGCGAGCCCACCCGAGTCGATCGTTCGCGTTTCCGTGCCGTTGTGACCCAGCTTGATGAGCCGCGGGTGCCCGGCACGAACGTATGACATTCGCCGGCCGTTAGGGCTGACAAGGAGGCAGATTGCCGTGATGAAGGATCGTTCATCCATGTTGGCGGCCATTGACTTGTCGACGGCGCACACCAGGTCCTTTGCCGAAGACGAACGCTGGGCCTCGGTTCTGAACGTACTGCGGAGCACGGTCATCAGGAGTGCGGCAGGAATTCCCTTCCCGCAAACATCCGCGATAACAATTACCCACGATCCGTCAGGGGCCTGGAAATAGTCAAGATAGTCGCCGCTGACCTCGTACGCCGGCTGGTAGAAACCCTTGAGGTTTACGTGGGGTATTGAGGGCCTCTCCATGGGCGTGAAGCTCTTCTGGATGTTGCGCGCGGCATCGAGCTCCGCCTCCAGCCGTGCTTTCATCCCTACTTCCCGGTAGTATTCGGCATTGCTCTGGCACATCGCCGCGTGCGTAGCAAGCGTTGCAAGCAGCGGTTTCTCCCGGGCGAAGATGTCGGCATATGCCGCCGACGTGAATATCTGCAGGCATCCCAGGATCTCGTTTTCGGCAAGTAGCGGAATCAGGATGTAGCAGGGAAGATGCCTGACGCTGTCCCACTTGAGCGGGGAAAGGTGGCGGTCTTTTGTCCAGTTGCGATACATGAGCGGGGTGCGCAGCCGTCTCTTGGCAAACTCGGCGATGGCCTTCTCCGATGATTTCCGCGCCGCGGGAGAGTCGAGCGCGCGCGTGGCGTGCACGCTCCGAAAGCGGATCCCGTCGCGCACGCACATACACGCTTCGGCCTCGGAAAACCTGGACAGGAACGCCGTGGTAATCGCCGGATAGAGGCTCGAAAGATCGATCACCTGCGCGAGGCGGTAGGTCGAGCGGGTAAGAAAATCGAGCTGCCCGAGACGTTGCTCGAGGCGTACATTCGCCTCCTGTAAATCCTGGGTTCGCTCCTGCACTCTCTTTTCCAGAAGCTCGTTGGCCTCCTGGAGTGCATCGCGATAGTGCCGAACGACCGTAATATCGCGGGCCAGGCCGAATGTGCCTATGATTTTGCCCCGCTTGTCACGCCAGGGCATTTTAGTGGTAAGCACCCATGTGTCCGGCTTATCGCGCCAGGTTTCTTTTTCTTCGACACCGACCAGCGCTTCGCCGGTCTTCATAACGCGCTGCTCGTCTTCATATGCCTGACGAGCGTGTTCCTCGGTGAACACGTCAAAATCCGTCTTGCCGATTGCATCGTCCGGAGATGTGAGGCCGAATTTCTGCGCGCAGTATTTGTTAATGATCACGAACCGGCAATCGCGATCCTTGAAGAATATCGCATCGGGCAGATTCTCAAGAAGGGTGTTCATGAAACTGCGCTCTCTATCGAGCGCTTCCTGGGTCGCGCGCACATTGGTGATATCCCGGCTCAGTCCCACCAGTCCGGTGACAACGCCGTTTTCGTCATGGAGCGGCACTTTGGTGGTGGATACCCACCGCTGGCTTCCCGTGTGACTGCGATTCTCGATCTTGCCGATAAGCGGTTCAGCCTTGGCGAGGATCCTTCGCTCGTCCTTGCGTGATTCCCGTGCGCGTTTTGCCGGGAAGAAGTCCGCATCGGTCTTGCCAATTGCCTGCTTGGGATCCTTGAGACCGAGTGATTCGGCGTGTGCGCGGTTGATGCGGGTAAACCGGCTTTCAGCATCCTTGAAATAGATCGTATCGGGCAGGGTGTCCATCAGGACATGCAACAGGCGCTCCTCACGCGCGAGCCTTTTTTCGAGGCGTTTGCGCCGGGAGATTTCCTTCCTGAGTCGCTGGTTGGTTTCGGTGAGCGCCTCGACCACTTCACGCAGGGGTTTCTTGCGGACGGCCGCTTTTTTCTTGGCCTGCTTTGTGCGGGACGGGCGCCGCTTAGTACTCTTCGACGTACGTGAGCGTGACGATGCGTTCATCGTGTCCTCGCGCGAGGAGTGCGCCCGCCGCGAAATCAGATAGGGAATGCTGCCTGATGGCACCTAATCTAAGCAATGTCAGGGCATCATGCAAACTCAAATTGTCCGGAAGGCTATACGGTTCGGTCGTTCTCGCGGCTCTCGTAGTAGTCCAACCCTCTCCCGAGCCTGTCCATCAGCGGATGGGTGACTTTGTTGAGCGCACTGACCGCATCGGCCGCCAGCGGTGATTCGGAAGCCTTGACATTTGCCTCAAGCTCTTGCGTGGTGCGCGCGCCGATCTTTCAAGCCTCCATCGCTGAACCGCTCCATTCCTTCTAGGTGTCTCTATAGTCTCGTTCCCAGTGAATATCCGGGTGCTTTTTGATTCCCACGGTGAACCAGAACGACCCCTGGTTCCATCCCGACGGGTTCCAGTTGAATTCCATCTCCCAGCATTCGAGATCGCATTGGAACGCGAAATTCATGCCTTCGAACCGGTTGGTTATGAAGTTGTAGTATCCGCTGGTGGAAACCGACCAGCGGCGCGTGAAATTCAGACTGAGAGAGGCATTCAGGTGATAATCTTTCTGAGTGGTAAATGTGGCGTCGGGGTGGCGGGATTTGCGCGTACGCGAGAAACTGTATGAGGGGCTGAATCCCACGCGCCAGGTCTGGGCGCCCGCGCGCGCATACAGGACATCGTCGGGAGCATAGAGCTTCTCCAGGGCGATAAGGTCGCCGCCCCACAGCGTTCCGGTTGCGCCGAGGTTACCCGGTCGCAGCGACACGCCATAGCGCATGAGCAGCGGGGCATCGAGGTCGCCGAGGCTGTCGTAAATGCTGTAGCGCGAACTGTAGGACACATTCAGTACCTTATATGCGGTATTGGCGGTAAGGGAAATATCGCTCCACTTTCCCTCCCATACCGGCTCCCCGGCATCGCCTTCATCAGTGTAATCATACGATGCCGAAATGTTCCCGCTGACAATGCTGAATTTCTTTTCCCCGGGCTTGCCATCGGTCATGTTCCCTTCCTCATCTTTGGCAGGCCGCAGGATCTTTCCCTGAAACAGGTTACCGAGAGAGAAGTCGATAGACTGCTTTCCCGTGCGCGCCTTATCATAGGAAATTCCGAATTCGGGATATCGCCGGCTGTTGCTGATAGGCGGATAATAGGTGTAGCCGACCGACGGGCTCAGGGTATGGCGCAGGCCCGCGAAGTTGAATACGCGTATGGGGAACAGACCGTACACGTTTGTCGACAGCCGGACCCCGGTGTTCCAGGAATAAGTCTGGGCGCGGCGCAGCTCATAGGCGCCATTGTACCAGTAGGTAGTGTCGTACGTGGCGTAGCTGATGGTGGTGTCGCGCGCTACGACAAGCATCGTATCGATTGATTCCAGGCCGCCAAGTTGAGAGACCGTGTCGTAGAGCGTATCAACGACAATGTCGGCCGCACCGGGCTCGGCAACAGTATCCCGAAGTTCTTCGATGCGGGTCGCCCAGATGGTATTGGTGTCGATATAGGCATCGAAAACAGATTGCCGAACTGAAAAATTGGGGCTTATCGTGAAGTATTTGAAAATCTTCTGCGGCGAGCTGAGGTTGAGCGAATGTGTCGCGCCGCGGAACACTGCCATGCTGTCATCACCGGCATCCGCATAGAAGTCTCTCTTCTGCAGCCCGCGAATATTGTACCCGTAGTAAATCTTGTTGTACCATTTCGGCTCATCGTCCTCTTCGTTGCCCGAGGCATCCTCGCCGCCGGCTGTGAGCGACTGGGGGATGATGGGGCGATTGGGCAGGCTGAAGGTCACCGACGGGAGCTCTTCGTCGACATGATTGGTCTTCAGGTTGTGCGACCTTCGCCAGGTAAGACCGGTGCTTGCATTGATCCTCTTGAGCCGCTTGTTAAGAGAAAGGTTGGCCGTTATATTCTGGTCGAGCAGGTCGGTGGTGTCTTCCGAGAAATCCTTATAGAATGTTTTGTCGGAGAGCACGCGCCCGCTGCCGGCAAGCTTGAAAGATTCATCAGGAAGAAGATTCTGGTTGTGGGCGAAATCGAGTGACCATCGCTGGTTTTGCTGGCGATAGTCACCTGTCCGCGCCCACCGGCCCGAAATGCGGCCATCG
>WJMI01000310.1 GCA_014728015.1 Chitinivibrionales bacterium
GCGCTGACAAGCCCCTTGGGCAGGTACTTCTTGCCATGCACGGGTATCGGCACCGACCTCAGCCCTTCCTTGATCATGATATGGTGGCTTCCTGCAATGCGGTCAAGCACCCACCCGTTCTTCTTGAGGAGCTTCACCAGTTCTTTGCCTGTCATATATAGAATATACAACCTTTAGGTTGTGTTGTCAATAGGAGGGTGGGTTTCATAACGTGGCAATCTCCCGGGCCGATGGGCTCCCGCAGCTTCGGCGGGCATTGCCTGGTTAGCGCCAGCCCTCTCGGCAGCACTCCCCGCGCCGCCACCGCAGCGCAAGCACTTGACGAAATATACTCAGCCGCCGCCCCCGCCACGCTACAGAACGGAACCTTCGTGTCCAGGCCCGGCCAACCGGCAATCTCTATCTTGGCGCATTCTCTTTGGAAGTACTACTTGGTAGTAAGGCGCTCCACGAGTTTCGCACGGGTTGCGATCATGCCCTTTGTTGTACGTGCGACAGAGAAATCGCCGATGAGTGCGTGCGCGATGAGGTACCCGTTGGTCTCTTGGTCGGGGGTGCAGCTTGTGATGCCGTGAGGATAGTATGACGGGTCATCTTCAAGGCCGATTATGGAGCATCGGCTGGGAACGCCGAATCGGTTATCGCGACACCATTGCACTGCCTGGGCGGCATCGTGGTCGCGAGCAAATACCCACAGGTCGCCCCCGGAAGGTTTTGTGAAGTACTCGCGCGCGTGCGGCGCGACAACGAACTCTTCGAGAAGTTGGCTTGTCGGCGCACGTTCGCCACTTTTGCCCGCCCACGAACTGGTCTCGTATTCTCCGATGGTTCTTCGAAGGTGGGCGCGCAGCGCATCGAGGTTCTCCCGTTCGTCCTGGGGCCCGGGCCACACAATGAAACGCGTTGCCACAGAGCGCTCGAGGCGCTTGATTTCCTCACGAATTTTGACAAATGTCCATTGCCAGGATGCGTGCCATACCTGGTCGTCCGCGCTCGCGAAGAAGGAGACATGAGCGAACTTGTGCGCTGTGATGAATCGCGCGAGCAGGCGGGCCGCCGACGTCGAGACGTGGCCCTCGACAAAGGGCACGACCGGTTCACCGAGCGATACGAAATTCCCGCGGTTCCAGTGCACGACTATGCGCGGTGCCTGCGCCGCCGCACTACGAAGTGCTGCGCCGTATCGTTTCAGGGGAGGAGCAAAGAGCCGTGCCCTCTCTTCGGTGGCCCCTGCCAACAGGATACCGTATGGGTGCGCGGTGCTGCGCGTCCAATTGCGGCACAACGCCCCGAATGTATTGAGCGGGTAATAGCGTAACACAAAGCCGTGGAATGCGAGTTCGTCCTGAAGGCGCCTGAACGCAGCGGGCATGAATCCGCTTCGAAAGACCGACTTCAAATCTTGCGGGCTGCCGTAGACAAACGCGATTTCCTTCTTGAAGGCCGGGAAAACCGTCTCCGCGAAACTGCCGACCCAATATGTCCGCCCCACTTTTACCACCCGTCCCCGCTTGGCCAGCCCGCGATATGCCGCGGTGACTGTGGCCGTGGTCACACGGAACTGATAACAAAGGCTCTTTGGCGCCGGCAGCGCATCCCCACGCTTCAGAGTTCCAGTACGGATAAGGTCTTCGACGTGTCGTGCGATGGTATCTGAAGATGATTCGGGCTTGGCCGGGGTCTGGTTCGAAAGGCGCGGAGCAGGGCCGCAGAATGTACCACGCCCCCGGATGGTGTGTATTCGTTTGGCACGGCGAAGCGTAGCGAAGTGTTTCTTCACGGTGATCTCGGCGATACCGAACGCACGGGCCAGTTCCTTTGCAGTGGGAAGTCGTGATCCGGGCGACTGCCGGGCTACTTGTTCGTGCAACCACTGCCGCATGGCTTCGGGGTGCGATGGACTCATGCGCCTGCTCCTTGCCCGCTGGGGACCGTCGCCGCGTTTGTTGGGATGCCTGGGCGCATTTCGTGCCGCCTGCGTATCCCAATATACCTATCGGGCACCCAGAATGGACAATTGGCGTGGTGTGCAGCGCCGCACGTCGCGATATTTGGGCATGGGTCACCCATTCAGGGGAATTCGAGGCGTGATACAAAGGGGGATTTAATGCGAGCGATTCAATGTGTTCTCGATGCCGCAATCATCACCACGCTGTGTGTTAGGGCAGCGGCATATGCGTTCCCGTCGTTTGAATACCACACCATTACCGCCAACGGCGGCAAATCGGGGGGGACTTCGCTGGTCGATGTCGACAAGGACGGGGATTTGGATTTCCTAATGCCGTACTTTGGCGGAGGCAATTATGTGTGGTACGAGTGCAACGGTCTAGACAGTTGGGAGCCCCATACGATTGGCGGACCAACCGAAACCGATGTCGGCGGCTGCGCGTTCGATGTCGATCGGGACGGATGGGTTGATGCCGTGACGGACAAGCACTGGTTTCGCAACACGGGCGGCGGATGGGACAAGCACCAGTACAGCAACGAAGACAGAAATCATGATGTTATTTCGGGGGATATCGACAACGACGGTATCACCGACATTGTCACCGGCGGCCCGCGTGGTCTGAATTGGTATCGCAACCCGGGAAATCCCACATCGAATCACAACTGGTCCCGCACGCAGATAAGCGGTGAATCGCATCACGGCGGTACCGCGCCGCATGGTGTGGGTGACCTGGACGGGGACGGTGACGCGGATGTCGTGTGGGGCGATCGGTGGTGCGAAAACGCGAACGGCTCGGGTACGCAATGGCATTCTCATAGTCTCCCGCATGA
>WJMI01000311.1 GCA_014728015.1 Chitinivibrionales bacterium
ATAGATGTCGTGGTGCGGAGGCGGCGAAATCAGCATCACCCCCGGGGTGGAATGGCGCACCTCGGCGATAACATCGTCGACCTTGTGTCCGGGGAGCTGGCCCCCTTCTCCCGGCTTGGCGCCCTGTGCCATTTTGATTTGCAGTTCCCGCGCGCTTACGAGGTACGCGCTGGTCACCCCGAAACGCGCGCTGGCCACCTGTTTCACCGCGCTGTTGGCGGGACCGCCGAACCTTGTGGCGTGCTCCCCGCCCTCGCCGGAGTTGCTCGCGGCCCCCAGCCGGTTCATCGCGATCGCGAGCGTTTCGTGCGCTTCCGGGCTGATGGACCCCAATGACATGGCCGATGTGACGAACCGCTTGACAATGGACTCGACCGGCTCGACCTCGTCGAGCGGGACCGGTTCGCGCGGCTTGAACTCGAACAGACCGCGGAGAGTGCACAGGTTCCGGGCGCTGTCATTCATGATCCCCGTGTAGCGCCCGAACTTCTCATAGTCGTTTTCCCGGGTCGCCTGCTGCAGGAGCGCGACAGCTTCGGGAGCGAAGAGATGCTTCTCGGAAAACCGCCGCTGGTGTATGTTCCCTCCCGAATCAAGCCCCTCGGACATGCCCGGCGATGCACGGAAGGCTTCGCCGTGACGCCGTCTGGTTTCCTCCTCGATCTGGGTGAGACCGATACCGCCTATGCGCGAGGGCGTGCCGGGGAAACACCGTTCGATGCATACTTCGTTGAGTCCGACGGCCTCGAAGACCTGGGCGCCCCGGTAGCTGCGAATCGTCGAGATGCCCATCTTGGACATGATCTTCAATAGGCCCTTCTTCACCGCCGTGATATACTGATCGATCGCATTTTCGAGGCGCAGCGATTCCGGCAGGCGCCCCTCATCCTTGAGCTGCGCCACGATCTCGAACGCGAGGTAGGGATTGACGGCGCTCGCGCCGAACCCGACAAGCGTCGCGAAATGCATGACTTCACGGGCCTCGCCGGTCTCGACGATTAGCCCCGCGAGCTGCCGTTTGCGCGCGCGTACCAGAAAGTGATGCACGGCCGAGGTCGCGAGCAGGGCGGGAATGGGTGCATGCGTATCGTCAACGTCGCGGTCGCTGAGTATCAACAGCGCGTACCCGGCATCGATTTTCTCCTCGGCCGATCGGCAGAGCCTGTCAAGCGCCTGCTCGAGCGTCGTTTCGCCCGGCGTAAACAGCATCGGCAGAACGCATGCCCGCATTCCCTCGATGTCTATGCCGCGCAGCTTGTCCATATCGTCATTCGAAAGAATCGGATGCGACAGCCGCAACTGGTGACAGTGCTGCGGCGTCTCCTCTAGCAGATTGCCTTCTCTCCCGATATAGCTCATCAGCGACATGACCAGGTTCTCACGATATGGATCGATTGGCGGGTTCGTGACCTGGGCGAACATCTGCTTGAAATAGTTATACAGCAGTTGCGGGCGATCCGAGAGCACGGCCAGAGCGGCATCATTGCCCATGGACCCGACCGGTTCCTGCGCGTTCTGTGCCATGGGCCCGATGATCATCTTGACGTCCTCAAGCGTGTAGCCGAACGCCCGCTGCCGGACAAGAAGCGCCTGGGGATCGAACCGTACCGGGCCCGGCGCCTGAAACAGGCCGCTCAGCTCGATACGATTGCTCTCGAGCCACCGCCGGTAGGGTTTCCGGCGGGACACCGAAGCCTTGATCTCGTTGTCATGGATGATCCGGCATCTGTGGGTATCGACCACCAGCATCTTCCCCGGCGCCAGCCGCCCCTTCCGGAGCACTTCCGAGGGCGCGATGTCCAGCACGCCGACCTCGGATGCCAGCACGACCTTGCCGCTTTTGGTTACTACGTACCGGGCGGGCCGCAGGCCGTTGCGATCGAGCAGCGCGCCCACCTTGACACCATCGGTAAACGCCACCGCCGCCGGACCGTCCCACGGCTCCATGACCGCCGCGTGATACTCGTAGAACGCCCGCTTGTCCCGGCTGATATGGTACCGCCCGCCGAACGCCTCGGGCACCATCATCATCATGGCGTGCTCAATGGATCGCCCCCCGAGCGAAAGCAGCTCGAACACGTTGTCGAAAATGGCCGAGTCGCTCATTAACGGATTGACAACAGGTGAAAGCTTGGTCACGTCCTCACCGAACAGCGCGGATTCGAGGATAGCTTCACGCGCGGCCATCTTGTTGATGTTCCCGCGCAGCGTGTTTATTTCCCCGTTGTGCGCCAT
The DNA here is from genome assembly GCA_014728015.1 of Chitinivibrionales bacterium. GTDB lineage: Bacteria > Fibrobacterota > Chitinivibrionia > Chitinivibrionales > WJMI01 > WJMI01. Next base: position 2,236 of record WJMI01000311.1, read on the forward strand.
GTACCTGAACGGCTGGGCGAGGGGCCACGACGGGAACGTGTTTGTGCTGTACCGCTGATGCACAAGGGCGAAACAGCTCTCCACGTCCTTATCGGCAAGGTCGGGATAGAAGATCTCGAACTGGGGTGCCACGAATAATCCCTTATACACAATCGTCTTTGCCGAGAGCGATACCACGTAGCAGTCCTCGATCGAGAACCCGTGTTCGCTGAATGCGTTTTCCATGCATTTGCGCACGACGTATAGTTTGCGCTCGAGCTCCGCCCCTGCCAGCGACGCGAACCCCACGAACAGCTGGCTGACATGCGGGACCGATTCGCGGGCCATTTCTCCGAGACACGCGGGATCGACCGGGACATCGCGCACGCCGAGGACCGTGCCGCCTTCCTGCGCTACCGCGCTTCGGGCATGGGCCAGCGCCGCATCGCGCCGGCCGGCATCGCGGGGAAGAAAAAGCATGGCGATGCCGTAGGCGCCCGGGTCCGGGAGCCTGAACCCGAGACGTTCGCAGGCCGCGCTGTAGTACCGATGCGGTATCTGAAGAAGCACGCCGGCCCCGTCGCCGGTCTTGGAGTCGCCCCCTATCGCGCCCCGATGCACGAGGTTTTTTAAAATAGTGATCCCGTCGGTTACGATCTGATGTGATTGCGCCCCGTTCACATTGACCACGAACCCGACGCCGCAGCTGTCGTGCTCGAACCGCGGGTCGTAGAGTCCTGATTTCTCAAACATGGTATTCCTTTCGTGGGAGTCTGCGCCCCGCTATGCCGCATCGTTCCCGTTTATCGTATAGCATATGCCGTTCTGGGCCAGTGCATCCATATGGACGAGAAGCTGCGGCCCACCGCTTTGCTTCGGTTCCACCAGGCGCAGGACATGCGACCAGCTTGCCGCTTCCGGCACCAGCGTCTTCAGCCGGTTCTCATGCTCCAGTATCAAGGTCTCATTGAAAAGGTTGTTTGGCCTGTCGGGATGTACCGCGCAATACAGCATCTCCATTTCGACAAGGTCGTTGAAAAAGTGCGTGCCGAGCGACACGTCCGGCACCAGCCCCTCGTGCATGAGCGCGACTTCACAGATAATAGAGACCGTATTGATCTCGCCAAACGACACGGGGACCCCCAGCGATGGACTCGTGGTGCCCCATCTGCCGGGACCGATAAGCATGATGCGCTGGTCGGCCGAGGCTTCGGCGTGGGTGGCACGCCCGATCAGACGCGCCACGGTATGCCGGTCGTTCATGGAAAGATCACTGTAGGCGCCGGGTACGACATAGACCAGCCTGTCGACCGGGGCCGAGATGCTGGGCCCGATGATGGGCCCCTGGGTGCGCAGCACAAGCTGCCGGTCATCCAGATGCCTGGGCGCCGGCGCCACCGATGCGGAACCGCCCTTGGCCTGGAACGGACGGCACTGGACCAGGTTTATGCGATACGAATTGTCTTCCAGAAAATTCGCAGTAAATTCGATATCGACCGCATACTGGTATGCATCGTGAAGGCATCGCAGCATCGAGCACATGTCCTCGATGAAACCGGTCGCATTGAACACCCCGTCGAAACTGAGAAACCAGGAGAAGACGTCTTTCATTCTGTAGGCCCGCGCGCGCGCCTCCATTTCTTCATCGCGGGATGCAAACAACTCGAGCCGGGCCGTATCGTCCCCTCCCACGACATCCTCAAAGGTGCGCGAGCGATGGCTGTTTTCGTCCAGGTCAAGCACGTCCACCTTGCGCTGCGTGTATTTCCTGACCTCGTCGACAGATGTCTCCGGCCGCTTGGCCGGCGCGTTGAGCGCCACGATACGCGTGTAATCGTCATCCAGGCGATCCACCGCCCTGGTGCCCAGCCCGAACACGAGACGCAGCATGCCTTCGCGCGGATCGATTTCGGACGACCACACATAGGGGTTGAACGAAAACCCGACGCCGGCGAGCTGCGGATAGTAGAGGCGGCCGTGCATGGCGCCCGAGACGCGCTGCACGAGGAGCGCCATCTGCTCGTCACGATCAAACAGCCCGCGCCGGATGCGATAGGCAAGCGCATCCTTGTTCATCGTGCTCGCGTAGACGGCCCGTACGGCATCCAGGAGATTCTCGAGACGTTCGGCCGGCGTGCCCTGGTTCGCGCAGAATACGCTTTCGTACTTGCCCGAAAAAGCATTGCCGTACGCATCCTCGAGCAGGCTTGACGAACGGACAATTATGGGCGATTGACCGAAATAGTCGAGCATGGCGCTGAATTGGGCCTTGATATCATCCGGGAATTCACCGTTGAGCAGC
>WJMI01000021.1 GCA_014728015.1 Chitinivibrionales bacterium
CCGCTCCATGGCATCCGATACATGCGTGGCACATATTGTGGCATTATCCGAACACGGCATAATGCCTGACGCGATCAAGCCCCAGGGGTTTGAACTGCAGGCGCCGCCTTCTATCGAACGGGTGCCGCAGGCTTTCCACGCTGCATATGCCTGCGCGTGCATCAGGGCGCCTTCGCCGAATTTCGCGCCTTTCCGCCACAGCCGGCAATCGCGAAGCCTTCGGGAGTCGCGCGCAACCGCCCTGCGCTGGATCAGGGCGGCTGCCCTGTCTGTTCTGGGCATTGCAGGTCTGCTCGTGTTGGGCGCGGCGGGAACGTGGGGCTCAGGACTGCTGCTGGAGCGCAAGATAGCCCCGCTCAGGCCCAGAATAGACCGCCTGGACAGGGAAAACGCCCGTCTGGACTCACTCAGACAGGCCGTGGCCGTGAAATCAAGTCTTCTGGGAAACGAAAGCGTGACCACATACCTGCTCAACGGGCTTCAGAGGGTGTTCCCCGAAGGCTCATGGATGGATGATATCAGCATTGTGGAAACACCCGCAGGCGGCTACGAGCTGACAATCACCGCGCTGTCATACTCGACAGGGCTTGTACCCCGAGTGCTTGACAACCTCAGGGGGTTGGAGGGAGCCGCCTCGGTGCGCATGCAGTACAGCGAGCAGACCACCGAAGGCAAGGGCCGCGCGGCAAAAAAAGCAACGAGGTGCAGGATTACGGCGGGGTGGAGGTGGCCGGGAAGGAGCGGGAGCGATGCGCCCTGATGTTGGGTTTCCGAGAGGGGCTGATTTGCAGCCTGATATTGGATATTAGATCCGCCGCTGAATGCGCATCATGGAACGATCCACTATCTAATAAGCACAATCCAACATCGACCAGGCAAGGCTTCGCCGCATGACAGCGCACCGTGCCGGCACCGGGGCCCGGCAAAACCGATATCGTGGTATGAGTAAAATGGACTGGCGAAAAGCGTTAATTTACCGATGGGAAGCGTTACTCGCAATCTGCGTGCTGGCCGCGATTGCGGTCATTGCGGGCGCCGGCTATCCTCTGGCGCTTCGGGAGTGGCGGGAAATCAGCAGGCTGCGAAGAGATCTCGGGGTGATTCAAAGCGCGGATGCGCTTGAGGGCAGAATCAAGGCGGCCCGGGCCCGGGCGCTCAGGCTGGACAGCATGGCGGCGGCATATGACAGGCGGGCCATGCACAATGAAGCCGGCATGGTGGGAGCCTTGTATGCCCTGGCCGATTCCGCGGGGTGCAGCGCGGCAAAAGTGGAAATATGCGAGCCGGTCGGCGCGGGCAAGGCAACCGAGGTCCCCGTGCTTTTCACCGGGCAGGGTACGTACGCATCTATCGGCAAAATGGTGGCCGGCGTGGAAAGCATGCCCCAGGCCACCAGGGTGAGACAGCTGGTAATCAGAAAGAGCGATGGCGGGAAACAAGGCCGCAACGGCCTCGCCGATGTCGTTCTTGATTTCGTTATTGTCAAGGCTGCCGAATGATCTTGCAGGTTAGTTTGTTTCCATGATTTGCGCTGCTGTTTGTACCATGGAGTGGCGAAGATGCAGGTCTTGCCTGTACAGTGGCTGGCGTTGGTATGCTCAGACATGCGGCTTGCTCGAAGCAGACGAGGGAGAGAGGTTTATTTCGGGGTGTTTGCAGAGGGCATGGGCTGGAAGTAGTTGGGTAACATGCTTGTGCAGAAGGCGCACGGGAGTTGTCGGTAAAGACTAAGGCTGCATATGGAAGGGGCTCGCCGCCCCTTAGACCCGGCCCGGGGGCAACTGGATCGAAGAAGGCGAAACCCCGGGCTATTTGCGCCTTTATCTGCACAGGTATTTGTTTGGCAGCGGAGCTGAAATGGGGTACAACATACTGGACATCAAGGGCATTTTCCGTATGCACGCCGCAATTATCGGCGGGATGTGGGTGACGCGTGATGCTGTTCGGCGCGATCTCAACGGCAACAGATTCCTGTGATTCAACAGAACCGACTCTAACCTACACAGAGCCCGATTCCGCATATCAAAGGGCCAGGGAAGTAGGTGGCTGTGTAACGGTTGCAGACGTTGAAATGCCATCAGACTCAAATGCCACAACAGTGAAAGTGACCCCGTCGATCTACTATTCAACAGGCAAGATCGCATATTCGGCGAAGACCGAGAACACCGTAATCCCAAATGAGTGGATAGCGGATTATTCGAATGCCGATTCAAGACCGGTTGTATTCTACTGGAACGAATATACCAATGATGACAGAAAAGCGCCGGGTGGGACATACCGGTACGAAATAGAAGAAGAGGAAAACGACGAGACGCACCACGACGAAGGATACCTCTATCTTGACGGCCCAGAAGACCGGTCCCAACGCCGGCGTAATTGCGGGGCAGGAATGCATTTAGCGCTGGTTCCTTTGATATTAGTATCCGCAATCAATCACCATGGAAGACACAAGAGGAAGAAAGCAACTGAATAAAGACCTCAGAATGCTGCTTTGATCGAATCAAACCGCAGGAAGTCCATTCTGCGGAAAGGCCTGTCTTGTTTGAATTGCCTGCGCAAAAGGGCACAACCACGATCGGCCATAGCCAACATGGAAAACCTGAGGGCGGCTCACACAAGTGACGAGCAAAACCAGAGCAGCTTTGTTCGCAAAGACCGGTTTGTTCAGCAGCATACAGTAGAAAGAGATTCAATGCGCAAGAAACTAGTCACAGGCCTTGTGATACTGGCGATTGGGATCTGGCTTTGGAACGCGCGGCTTCTGCTGGTCGCGTTTTTGCCTGAGGCGGACGATACTGGTTCCGGAAGCACAGAAAGGGGAAAAGCGGCAGGCCGGGCCGTGCCTGCAATAGTTGTCTTTGAAAAGCAAGGCAAGAGCCCTCTGGCGGCATACGAAAAAAAAGCACAGCCGAAACCGGTTAGAAAAAAACCGGCGGTACGAAAACCGGCGGTTAAGAAACCGGACCCGGCGCCTCCCCCGGACATCACGATAACCGGCATAATGTGGAACGATGCCAACCCTCTTGCCATGGTCAAGCTTTCCGACGGCACAAGCACGGTAGTCAAAAAAGGACAAGACCTTCCCGGCGGCATCACAGTGGTCCGCATAGAGCGTACGCGTGTCCAGTTCCAACACGAAAGCAATACTTTCTGGGTGGAAAAATGATGTTGCATGTTGGATACTGGATTTTTCCGAGGAAATGAGATATGAGCTATAAGGAACTCGAACTGTGGAAGCTGGCGCGGGATCTGAGTATTGTAGTACACCGGATGACCCTTTCGAAGCCGCCTCAATTCGAGATGTACGAGCTCGGCGGCAAGATCCGCCGTGCAAGCAAGTCGGCGAGGGCCGCTATCATGGAAGGACACGGCCGGAGACGATACAAAAACGATTTCGCACCGTATCTGACCTGCGCGCTTGCGTCAAACAGGGAAACAACCGACCATCTTGAAACACTATACCAGACGAAATCGCTCACCGGCGAGCACCTGTTCAACGATCTGTCAGGCCGACTGGCATCACGGGGGTACAAGCTGAACCGGTTCATTCAAATGGTCGACAACGGACATAACAGCCCAAAGTGACCTCAGAACGATCCACCATCCAATATCCACTGTCGCGCGCCCATGCCCGCAAGCCGGGGGGATGCGCCGAAAATCCTCCCAAGCTCCTTCGGAGGGAAAGAGGAGTTGAGGCCAGAGGGGAAACCCCCACCCTCCAGTTCATCTTTGAAATCATCAAGCCGGACAACGACTCCGGCTATGCGCTCTATCTCGTGTTAATAGTCCTGACAGTAGCTGCCATACTATTCACAATAACCCTGACGAGCATTAGAAATACCAACCTCCAGTCAATCCGCAGTCTCCAGCGCACGCAGGCCGATCTGCTCGCCCAATCCGGCATTGCCCGGCTGGAATATTTCCTCAACGGCGGTGACGGGCATGATATCACGTGGCAGTCCGCACGGTACGAAGAGCGCATCGGGTCCTACGGCGCCATTCTTCTTTCGTGCGCGCGCTGGGGCGCGTATAACCGGTTTTCGAGCATCGGCACGCGGCTCAAAGTGTCACGCACCATGGCCGGACTCGTGGGACGGGACATTCCCGGAGTCCTCCGGCCCGCGCTCACGCTCAGCGGGCATATCGGCGGGCTAGTGCTTGCCGAAGGCTCCGCCATTGACGGCCAGGTGGTGCTTCACCACGGCGCGGTCAAACGCAACAACAACAGGACCGTGGAGCGCGGGTCGGGGAAATGGACAGTGCATCGCAGCTCGGCATCGCTTCCGTTCGACAAACGCCCGCTCGATGATTTTATCGTAAAGTGCCGTACGCTGCTCGCAAACGCATCGGGCGATACGCTTGCCGTGCCCTCGAGCATCACGTTGACTCGCGACAACGACAGCCTGATCGGGCGCAGCCCCCTTGTTGTCCTGGGAAGCTGTACCGTGGGCAGAATCGACGGCGCCGGCGCTACAGTGGTGGTTGACGGCACCGTGCTTGTGAACAACAGCACCGCGTGCATGGGCATATGTTTCGTGGCGCAACGGGTGATCGTAGAGGGCGGCCAAACAAGGGGCTGCGTGTTTTTCTGCGACAAGCCCATTGTTATCGCTGCGGGAACGCACGCCTCGCAGTTTTTCAGCACCGATTCCATAACCGTGGCCGAAGATGCGCGGTGCGCATCGCCGGCTGTGCTGGCCTGTCGCCGCGTGGTCCGGCCGGATTCCTCGCTTTCGGGATGCATCATCATTGCCGGGGATTGTCGGGTTTCGGCGCATGCTATCTGCTATGCGGACAGCACCGAGCTTTTCCGCGGAATGCGCGCGGGGCCCGGAATCGTGGTCAACCAGGGGGCTGAAATCAACGGCTTTCTAATAACCGACAGTGATATCGACATTCAGGCCGCCACGGTCAACGGAGGCATGTATGCCCGCTCGATTTCGACCATGCACAACAATCTGCCTTCAAAGAACTGGCTGTATGCATGCGCATTGCGCGAACCCGGCGGCACCATGATGTTTCCCCTGTTGGGAGAAATTCCCATGCGTGTCGAGATGAATAGAGAGAGGTGATGGTGGAGGGGAAGGCTGGCTACACTCTGCTTGAAGTGCTTGTTGCGCTTACAGTGTTCCTTCTGGTGCTCACTCCCCTGCTGACGCGCCTGGTAATAACAGGATCGTCATCGCGGGCCGCGGACCGGATAACCGCCGCCTGTCTTCTGGAGCAGGAAAGCGCATTGGCGAGCCATTCTCCGGATGCCGTGCTTCCGCATGAAACAAGAAATCTTTACGGCCGTTTATGGACGGTCAAGACGGCGACCACGGGTGGCGAGCTCAAAGAATACCAGATGAAAGCATACAAGGGTGAGAGGCTTGCGGGAAGCGTACGATGGTATCAGTACTGCGGGAATGATGAGTGAGGCCGGGGGGGATTGGATATTAGATGTTGGATCAGCGGGAGGCGAAGAACGGGTGATGCATAGGTTTGCTGTGCGGGCCGGCGGCGGCGCGCCCTGGAACAGTCCAATACTCAATATCGCGCTGCGAATGCAGCGCTTCATGCAACATCCGCGGGCGGCGGCCCCCGGCCGCCGCGGCCACACCTTGCTTGAACTCGTGGTGGCAATCGCGGTTGCGGCGCTCGTTTCCGGGCTGGTATTTGCATCGTATACCGCGGTGCAGGGGGCGTTCAGAAGGCACGCGATAAAGGCTGAAGGCGTTCAACGCATGGTTGTGGCAAGGGCCGGAATCAGCCGTGTCTTGCGGTCCATTGGGACCGTGGAACACATGGCCCCCAAAGCCATCACATTTGTCGAGCGCGAGGACAGCGTGTCGCGCACACTGGAGTGCAGGGACTCAACCTTGTATCTCGACAACCAACCGCTTGTTGACCGCGTTGTGCAGTGCGGGTTCTCGATGACCGGCACATCCCATTCCGGCGAGAAGCTCATCATGTGGGAAATTGTTCTGGACGGCGGCAAGTGGCTTGGCGGGGCAAGGGCCGTGGACCAGGCGGGTTTCCTTCGGCCGCGCAAGAAACCCCGAAAAAACGCATCGTAGAACTTCCGGTAGCCCGTTTGCCTTCGATCTTCTTCGTGCTCATAGAAAGCCTCCTTCCAGTAGGAGAAAATACCGTCGTAGACTGGAAGAAGTCTCTCAAGAGAAAATTCTCATTTAACCCATACTATACAACAAATCTCCGCTACCCTAATTCCTGCACTCATCAAAACGCCCATTCCACTGCCAACCCCGAGCCATGCTCAGGCGAATACCTCGGCATCACAGCCAGTCGGCGACGCGCTTCACCGCGCAAACGGCCCGAATACACAAGCGACATAACCGTTGACGTTGTCCAGGCTGCCTGTCCGACAAAAGCGCACCCCGATGCAAGAAGCGACAGCTCGCTGCTTTGCGAAAGACCCGATATCAATC
>WJMI01000022.1 GCA_014728015.1 Chitinivibrionales bacterium
ACCCACCACCGGCCGCCGTCCCCTGCTGTTTTCCGCGGAGGGACTTCCCGAGGGGCTGTTCATCAATTCCAAGACCGGCGTTATCCAGGGCGTTGCCAAAGAAAAAAAAGAAGCGACCGTGCGGGTGATGGTCAACAACGACGAGGGTTCTGATGAGCGCGTGGTCAAGGTAATCACCGGCGGCCGGCTGGCCCTCACTCCCCCGCTCGGATGGAACAGCTGGAATGTCTGGGGCACCTCCATAGATCAGCAGAATATCAACGATACGGCCGAGGCCATGGTGTCATCCGGGCTCGCGGCGCACGGGTTCAACTTTGTCAACATCGACGACGGCTGGCAGGGGGAGCGCAACGATCCCCGCGGCGCGCTCCAGCCCAACGAAAAGTTCCCCGACCTGGCCGGCCTGTGCGAGCACGTGCACGCGCTCGGGCTGCGCATCGGCATCTATTCGACGCCCTGGGTCACTTCCTACGGCGGCTATACTGGCGGGTCCTCGGGCGAACGCGTCCGTATCGATCTCGAAAAGGACCAAGACCTCGGGCGATGGTTCGGCGAGCGCTCGCATCACGAGGAGGATGCCAGGCAGTGGGCGGACTGGGGTATTGACTACCTGAAATACGACTGGTTTCCCTGGGAAGTTCCCGAGACCGAGCTCATGCGGGATGCGCTTCTTCGGTGCGGCCGCGATATCGTGTATAGCCTTTCCAACAGCGCGCCCTACAAGAACGCGGCCGCGTGGGCCCGGCTCGCCAACTGCTGGCGCACCACCGGGGATATCACCGATACGTGGGAAAGCATGAGCCATATCGGGTTTGCGCAGCAGCGCTGGATTCCCTATACCGGCCCCGGGCATTTCAGCGATCCCGACATGCTGGTCGTAGGGCGCCTGGGATGGGGCGAGGTCCGCGACAACCGGCTCACGCATGACGAGCAAATCACGCACATTACGTTGTGGTCGCTTCTGTCCGCGCCGCTGCTTCTGGGATGCGACATGACCGCGCTCGACGATTTCACCGTACGGCTCATGTCCAACGACGAGGTGCTTGGGATCAACCAGGACAGCCTCGGGCGGCAGGCCTACTGTGTCAAGGAGATGCGCGACCCCGGAAACCCGGCATCCGATGCCGCGGTGTATGCCAAGGAACTCGATGACGGTTCGCTGGCGGTGGGCCTGTTCAACCGGGCCGATTCGCCCGCGACAGTGACTATCAAGTGGTTCGAGCTGGGCATTCAGGGGCCGCGCGCGGCGCGTAACCTGTGGGCGCGCGCGGACATGGACACGATCGACGAGGCGCTGTCGATGGGGATCCCCGCCCACGGCGCGCAGCTTGTCAGGCTGGCCAAGGTGTAGTCGCGGGAACCTGCGCGGCCCTGTGCCGTGCATCCCCCGGCATACCGGCCGCCAACGCGGCGTTCGGCCGGGCGTGTGGGAGGGTTTCGCATGTCACGCAAACTGCTTGTAACCAATTGCCATCTCATTGACAGCGGCGAACGGGAGACCATTCCCGATTTCCTGTTTGCGGAGTCCGCGCCCGCGCCGGTGTCTGCGAAGCGCCTTGCCGACGTGCTGGTGACCGATGGTGTCATCAGTCGAGTCAGCCGCACGCGTCTTCCGGCGGATGATGCCGCAGTCCTCGATGCGGGCGGGCGGACCCTTGTCCCGGGATTTATCGACGTGCACATACAGGGTGCGGGCGGCGCGGACGTGCTCGACGGCACGCCGGAATCGCTGCGCGCGATTTCGCGGACCTGCGCGCGGTACGGCGCCACGAGTTTTCTGGCCACCTCTGTGTATCGTCCCGGGGGCGACAACGGGCATCTGCGCGTGGCCGCGGAGCATACGGAGCGGGACCTGGGCGGAGCCAGGCTTCTGGGCATTCATCTCGAAGGCCCGTTCATTGCCCCTGCCAGGGCCGGTATGATCAGGCCTGACAGTATCTGTTCGCCGTCGGAGCGCGTGTTTGCCGGCGTGCTCGATGCCACGCAGGGGTGTTTGCGCATGATGACCCTGGCGCCGGAGCTGGCCGGGTGTCTGGACATCGTATGGAAACTGGTGCGCCGGGGCATTGTGGCATCGTTCGGCCACTCGGATGCATCGTATGAGGAAACGCGGGCCTCGATTGCCGCGGGGGTGTCGCATGTCACGCACCTGTTCAACGTGATGCCCGGCATGCACCACCGGCATCCCGGTCCTATCGCGGCGATACTTACCGACAGCAAGATAACCGCGCAGGTTATTGCCGACGGCGTTCATCTGCATCCCGCCATTCTGAAGCTCGCGTTCAGCCTTCTGGGGAGCGACCGGTGCGTGACTATCACCGACGGCATCCAGGCGCTGGGGCTCGGCGATGGCACCTACACGTACAACGGCGAGGAGTACGAGTCGCTCGCCGGCACGCCGCGCTACCGTGACGGCACGCTTATCGGCACGTCACTGGGGCTCAGCGAGATCCTCCCCCGGCTGATGCTCTTTACAAAATGCTCTCTTGCCGATGCTGTCAAGACGGTCACGGCCAATCCCGCGCGGGTGCTGGGCATGGAGCACCGCAAGGGCGCCGTTGAGGAGGGCAAGGACGGCGATCTCGTCTTGCTCGATCAGGACCGCTCGGTTTTTGCCACGGTGGTAAGCGGCGCCGTTGTGTATGGGAAAGACCGCGGGCCGCAATCATCCGCCTAGCGTCCTCGCCGTACAAATGTCCCTCTGTCTCGCGTGTGATCACCGCGGAAAGCCACCCAAATAGCTGCGGATTTTATATTACTCTACCGCTGTGCAGCTTCGGAGTGAGCATCGACCGTAGTACCCGAATGAGCGACCTTATGCAATAGGAGGACCATGCCGGATACGGCCGCTATCGAGATACGCCCCCCTGAAAACCTGCAGGAATTCTACGGTCTCATGGCCCGGACACGCGAAGTCCGGGCGCGGATGGTCGAGCAGTATCTCGCGGGGGCCGGCATCGCCCCGGACGATGTCCGCTCGCTCACGAACGCGGGCGCCTCCCTGGAAGCCACTCCCCGATCGAAAACGGACGACGGCTACGAAATTGTTCTCGACGGCGAGCGGCGGATCACCGTCGACTTGACCTACGAGATAAGCGAAATTGTCAAAGACCTGGTCC
>WJMI01000023.1 GCA_014728015.1 Chitinivibrionales bacterium
GGGTACGAGAATATCAAGGACCGAATTCAGGTCGCCATCGGTTTCAATTTACCCACGTTCAAACTTGTCGATAGGATATGTGCCGAGATCGAATGGTTCGGCTCGCCCTACCGCAACTGGCCCAACCAGGATCAGCCGCTGCCCGAGAAAGTTCCCGACGGTGTCGACGATCCGCACCGGGACGACTGGAAATGGATGGTGTCGGTGGATAAGAAGCTCGTGGAGCATATACACGTACAGGCCAAGGCGGGATCGGATCATTTCAGGACAATGGATGCCCGGGGGTTTTTCACACCCGAGGAATATCTATACGGACCTGATGAATGGCGATGGGAGCTCAGTCTCGGCCTCTCATTCTGATGACGACACGCAGCTACTCTGAGGAGTATTCATGGCGAGGATAACACTGCAGGCAATTGGGAACAGGCTGGTATGCGCGGCAGGCGCGCTTATGCTTTCGGGATTGTGTGCTCGTGCTGCGACAGATGTCGAGTTCACCCCGCGGCTGCGCGTATCGTACAACCTGCTTCAGATGGTCAACACGATATCGTCGCTTCCCAATCCCGACGATCCGGCATCGGCTTCCGACAAGACGCTCATGCACCGTGCGTTCGTGCATAATGTCAGCGGTGAGTTCGGCATCGACGGTACTCTGCACGAGCGCATTCGCATGTATGTCGGGTTCCGCGCGCAAATCGGGCACAGCTTCCTCTATCCCGCCTACAATATTGACGCGCTCGGCACGCAGGCGAAACGAATCACCGCCGGCCTTACCGAGAGCAAGGGCACGTTCATTTTCGGCGATGTGGACCAGGCGCCGTTCGTGCTGACCGCCGGGTATTTCGATTTGAAATACAACCCCGATGCCCAGGACCTTGGCGAGTACCTGCTTTCGAGCGGCTGCTATCCCGGATATGTCTTTTCCGGCGGGCCGGAAATGCACGGCGTGCGTACCACCAAGCTGGCCGGTCTGTGGCTCGATGCCGATGTTTTCGAGAAATTCCGGCAGGATCTTGTTGCATCCGTGGAAATATTCGTCATTCCCAACTACGACATTTCGATCAGCTACCTGTTCGAAACCGATATTCGCGAGATTGTCACTCTTGGCGGCGGCGTGTCTTTTCACCGGTTGATTTCCGCAAACGAGAACAACACGACACCGGCATCAGCCGAGCTGCCAGACCCCGACGATACCACCAAGACCATCAAGTATACGCACCGGGGTGTCAAGCTCATGGGCCGGATAGCGCTCGACCCCAAACCCCTGTTCTCGACCGACATCTTCGGCGAACGGGACCTGCGGTTGTACGCGGAGGCCGCGGTCCTCGGAGTGAAAAACTATCCGATATACTACGAAAACATCAGCGAGCGGATTCCGGTCATGGTTGGATTCAACCTGCCCACGTTCAAGCTTCTGGATGTCCTCGCGGTGGAGGGCGAGTGGTACGGCTCCACGCTCAACAACAATCCGTACAGCGATGTCAACTCGCCGTATCCGGTAGGTCAGGAGAAGAGGGCCTGGGGCTCGGTGGATGATTTCAAGTGGGCGGTGTCCGCCCGTCGCACCCTTATGGAACACATTGCGGTGACGGCGCGGGTTGCCTGCGATCATCTGCGGCTGTACGACGGGACCGCGGGGTTCGAAATGCGCGAACGGACTATTTATCCATATGAATATGCATGGTCTATCCTGCTGGAGGCCTATTTCTAATCTGGGCCGCCGCGCATGCGGGCAGAGTGTCGCCCGCTGACATCCGGCGTCTCACATACAAGCGGGAATCGGTACTATGAGAAGATCAATCGTCAGGGTCGTAGCGATGGTGGTTCTGGGCCAGGTGGCGGTCTTCAGCCAGGTGGAGCCCGATCAGGATGCGAGCGTGTCGGCGAATATGGCGGTCTCGTACGAGCTGACCCATATCGTCAACAGCAGCTATGCCCGCGCCGGTGACGTGACCAATGACAACTGGCTCGACAATTACTTTCTCCAGACCATCTCGAGTTACATGATTGTCGAGGCCAAGGTGCGCGAGAAGCTGCGGATGCACGTGAAGTTCCTCGGCGCGCTGATGTTCACCTTGCCCGATGAAGCATCCCCGAACGGCTCGCCGGTGAAGTACGTTTTCGGGAACATGCGCGGCGCCTATCTCAGCTATGCCTTCGGTGAAGCAGCCAATCCGGCGGCAGACCTCACGATCGGCTACTTTCCGTTTAACTATTCGCCGGAAACGCGGGCGCTCGGCGCCTACCTGTTCAAGAGCGGTACGTATCCCGGCTATGTGATGTCCGGCGACGGCGAAGCCCGGCTTGCGGGCATTCACCTGGCAACGCGCCTTCCGGAGATAATCTACCACGACCTGTTTTTTACAACGGAGATAGACATCTGGCCCGTATACGACATGTCGCTTTCGTACCTCGCGCGGTATGGTGTCGGCGAGGTACTCGAGATAAACGCGGGCGCGATGTTCTACCGGCTCTTGCGCACCTACCAGGGCTATCGGGCGTATCGCCAGACATTTATCGGAGATGTCGTGCTGTCGGACAATCTGGAGAAGGTGGCTTTTGTCGAGGATGGCGATACGACGTGGTACAGCAAGTCCGGGGTCAAGCTGATGGGCCGGGCGTGCCTGGACATCAACAAGATAGTGAAATCCTCCCGGCTCGGAGAAAACGACCTTAAGCTATATGCCGAAGCCGCGGTGCTCGGAGTCAAGAACTACACCGGCTACTATGAAGACATATTCGAAAGGATTCCCCTCATGGTCGGATTCAATGTGCCGACGTTCGGCCTTTTGGACGTGCTGGCTGTTGAGGGGGAATACTACGGCTCGCCATACAAGAACGATGCCGATCCGCGCGGCGCACCGGTGCCCTACGAAAGCCACGAATATGAATACATGCTCTTCAATGAAGAAGTTATTGTTGACAGCGACGACCCGTACAAAACCCTGACTGACGTCAGGGCGGGCGCGGGACAGAAAGCCAAGGACGACAATTTCCGGTGGGCCCTTTGGGCTGAAAAAACGATCAAGGATCGGTTTACCATATCAGCAAAAGTCGCCAGCGATCATCTGCGCGTGCTCCGCTCCGACGGCGAATATGATTCTCACGAGCGGCTGTTCTCGCCGACCGAATGGTACTGGCAGCTCAGGCTTTTTGCATCGATATTCTAGATGAAGAACCGCAAACGCGATATCGATTAACAGGAGGGAGTCTCATGAAGGGACTCGTTGTTAGGTGCGCCACGTGTGCTGTCGCCGCGCTCCTTGCGGCCGGCGCGGGAGGCTGTCTACCTGAAGACGTGCTTTCTCACGACCTTACAATACACTGCAGCAACATGACGACCAACAGGCCGGATGCTTTTGCGGTGATGGACGAACAGCCACTGACAATCTGGGTTGTCGAAGATGCCGCCGAAGGCGCGAGCATTGTGGAAAAGCGAGTAATTTCCGAATATCCGCAAGACGAATTCGACATTGTGTTCGAAAACGTTCTCGACAAGGGCCGTGTTTACCAAGTGCGCTTTTACGTTGATCAGGACGGCAACGGCGTATACGACGAAATCAACACATTCGAGCCCCAATACGGCGATTTCGCCTGGCAGCGGACGATCAGCGATGTCGAAGGTGATGTCGAGATCTACTGGCAGGTCTTTCAGTGGAGCATGCAGCCCATCGAATTGCCTGAGTAGCCGCACCGTACCGTGAACCGCAGGGCCCCGCTACCGCCGGGGCCTTCTGTTTTCCCCGCTCCTATACACCCCCGCAATCCGTCCTTTCCAGAACGACACATAATCCTTGCACAACAGGTGGCGCGTGATCGCGAACAGGGGGATTTCGCGCGCCTCACGGATGCGGCGGGGTTCGTCCAGAATATCGTCAAACCAGATACTTGCCAGGCGAAGCTTCTCCTGTTCGTTGTCGAGTATTTCTTTGGGCGCCCAGCCAACGGCCAGATCGTACTCGCGGCCGTATAAGGCGCGTTCATAAGGCGTGGGGTCCAGGGGAACAAGCCGGCAGGACAGGCCGTGCTGCCCGAGGTGCGCCAACACCTTCTCGGCAATACGCACAGAGAGCGGGTCCCGGCGTTGAAAGACAATCCTGAGCGGCCCGTTCCCGGGCTGCACGGGTTCGGTGATTTCCGGGGAAACAGCGGGCGCGGGTTCGCCGGCCTCCGTCTCAATCGCCGCGATAACCCGCGCATCGGACTTGGGTATGCCCCGGAGAATCTCGGCGGGAAAAAGACGGCCGGCAACGGCGCGGCGCTTTCCGGCCGACGGAAGGCCAAGCGAAATGAAATAGCGGTCCGTCGAGTACGTGCCCAGTGCAGATCCGTTCAGGAGTTTCCTGCGCGCGTAGTCTACCTCTTCTCCGTAGGTGAGCGTGAGCATGTCGTACCGGTTGAGTGAATACGAAACCAGCGGATTCTTGTCACCGCCGAGAACAAGCGCAAGCCGGTCAAGAAACGGTCCTCCCTGGCCCCGATAGTGCGGATTGGGCGCCAGCAGCCGTCGGCCGGCTTTCTCGGAGGTAAAGTGATACGGGCCGAGCTTGAGTGATGCCGGAAGGAGCCGCGGCGAATCGAGCCGCACGGCCGCACGGGGATCGTCGCGCGCAAGCGCCAGAACAATGGTATTCTCGTCCCTGAGCTGCACGCCGGGAATGACCGCCTCTTCGCCGCGAATAAAGGCATCAATCCCGCGCACGTGGCGAAACAGGGCGGCGCCTTCGGCGGGATGAGCCTTGACAAAAGCGGCCCATGCCTCGACAACGTCAAACGCCGAGACCAGGCGGCCGTCGGCGTTGACAACACTGTCGGAAAGGGTCAGCCGGACGCGCTTTGCAGACACTATCTCGGCACTGAGATAACGCGCATGCCCGGAATCCCGCCCGGCGGTGTCGCGCCGCGCGACAAACGGCGCGACGGTCACCAGCCGGGATGCTGCATCATCCACAAGCTCCCGCCGGGTATAGAGTGCCAGCGATCCGCCGGCGGCCGGCGCCGCGGGTTCGGCAAACGCACTGTCGCGCTCGACCGTGATCTCGGCTTCGACGAACGCCGGCTCCTCCACCGGCTCCAGCATCATGGAATCCCGGGCCGTGATCTCGGGCCGGGTGATCAGCCGCAGCCGGAAATACTGCGCAAGGGTATCGACCCGCAACGTATCGAACCGGTACGCGTTGAGAAACGAGTCGAGTTGCCTGCCGAACGCGCGTTTCTCCCGCCGGCTGCCGAATTCGACAATGATATCAGCCGTGTCGCCGCCGGCACGGGTTATTGCGGCGCGTTGTTCGCCCGGGAGCGGGCCGGGCACGACCGCTTCCCGCGTGCACTGGGAACAGTACATCGCGACTGTCAGCGCGAGGAAAAGGCGTATGAGTGAGCGTCGCGGGAGATGCATATCAATCAGGCAAGTACATGTAACCCTGGAAGATATATCTGAAAGGCATTGGGGGCCTAATCATCAGATCCGATGGATTCCCGTGTGTCCGTGGGCCGCAGGCGCATGCGGTAGTAGATCCAGGTCAGCGAGAATACGCAGAACACGGCGAGAAACACCCACCCCATTGCCGGCGCGCCGCCCGCCAGGGAAAGCGCGATGCCGGTTATCGCGCCAAGTGACCAGATTATCTTGAGGTTGAGCATCGCGCGAAACACCTCCGCTGAAGCGTTTCTTCCCAGAAGCGATTCCAGGCCTATGCCCATGAGCGCCGCGCCCACGAGCCGGGTGCCGAACGGGTCGATGGTGCTCCACCCGAGGAGTGACAGCGTGCGCACCGGCGCACAAAGAAGCGGCAGGGCAAGAAGAATGTCAGCGGCAAAATGAATAACAAACCAGATGCGTAATCCGCGCGGGACCATCAGTGACTCCCAGGTCAAGGATAAGGTCGCTGCTGCAATGCGTGCAATATAGGTAGTGCGGGCGGCGGCCGCCGTTTTCGCGATCCCCGGCCACGAACCATTTTTGATGGAGGAGAGCATGCGCATCTCAAGAAGGAAGCTGTTTCCATGAAGCGCCGCAGGAATATGACGCGCCCCGTGCTTGTCACCGTTTCACTGGTTGCCGGGCTTGTTCTGGTCTGCGCGTACCCGTCGTATATCATTACCCGGACCTTGTTCAACCGGCATTTCGAGCGCTGGGGCGAGAGGCTTGTATCGCTCGAAAAGCGCGGGCTTCTGTCGACCGAATACGGCGCGGCGTGGCAGGATGTGCTCGCCGACAAGGCCATGCTGGAGGAAGCGCGTCACCTGGTCAGCGATTCAGTGCCGGAAGAGCGCGAGACTGTCACTATCGTTGAGGGCGTGCGGGTGGATGATTACCCGTCGCTGAGCGTCATACAAAAGCTCAATGAAGTGCAGGAGTACAGCAACGCCATTGAGATTACCGACAGGAAAGACCGGCGCATTGCGATCATTCGCACCAATCATACCCGCGGCAGCATCGAGGAATTTCCCCCGACCCTTGTCGAGGCCCTGATTGCGGCCGAAGACCGGAACTTCCGGGAAAACCACCTCGGGTTCGAATTCGACAGTTTCGTGCGCGCGGCGTTGCGCGCCGCCCTCCGGAGCATCACCACGTTTTCCCCGGCCGTGCCCCAGGGGACGTCCACCATAACCCAGCAGGTGGCCAAGCTGTTTATCTCCGATGTCGACACCGCGGGCCATCGCGTGGTGGGCCGCACGGTGCGCCGCAAGGTGCGGGAGCTTCGGCTCTCGGCGGCGCTGCGGAAAATGTATGAGCCCGATGAGATCCTCGAGGTATACCTCAATCACTGCGTGACGAGCGACTACGGGCTTATCGGCTACAAGGACATTGCCGCGGGCCTGTTTCGCAAGGAGCTGCCGGAGCTTGACGATGCCGAATGCATCTATATGGCCCGCATGGTCAAATGGGGACGCAATATCCCCGGCAAGATAGCGCGGCAATGCCGCATCGACATGCCTCGCATGGCGCGGGCGCTGGGATGGGGCCGCGAAAAGCAGCAGGCCGTGCTCGCGGCGATCGACACCTTGACTTTCCATAAGCCGCGCCAGGTCGACACCGAATACGGGTACCTGGTCGATTGCGCCAACGAGTTCTGGCTCAAGGTTATCACGGATGCCGGCGGCGAGGTGCGTCTCGACGAGATGAATATCATCGATCCGAACTCGCTGATACGGCGCAAGGGAAATCTCAAGATCCGCCTGGCAATCGACCTTCCGCTGCAGCAGGAGCTCGTGCGCCTGGTTGACGGTCGCGGGTACGGGCCCGACACGACGATTGTGACCGACGTGCGCGTGGGGAGTTTCGGCGAGGACGTGGTCCTGGACACGCGGCCGCGGGACACGCTGCGGCAGATCACGGTGCTGGACACGGTCCGGGAATTCAGCGAGCCGGGCTCGGCTTTTGCGACCGCGCTCGAGCCGGGTGATACCCTGGTGACCAATATCCGGTATCGCAGGCGCGGCCGCGACGAGTACCGCCGCAGCGTGTTCTACTACGCGCGCCGCCCGACGCTGGTCGACGGGCAGTACTTCGCGTACTGCATGCTCGATGCGAAGACCGGGAAACTGCTCGCCTATTACGCGCGCGACAAGATCGGATCGCGCCTGGTATCGCTTCTGTCAAACCGCACGCCGAACGGCTCGTCCACGGCCAAGCCGATATTCCACGCGCTCAATTTCGACCTGGGCATTTTCGAGCCTTACGCCATGTGGACCGACTGCACCGCGGTCACCGGCGATGTGCCGTGGCGGCGAAAAATCATCTATCAGAACAGGGAGCCGTATGAAGTCGAGTTTGCACAAAGCGCGGTGCGGGGACGGGGCTACCGGGTGCATAACCACGGCCACGTGTTCGAGGGATGCAACTACGTATTCGAGCACCTGGCGACCTCCAATAATATTTTGGGTGCTGAGCTGGTATACCGTCTGGACCGGAACCTGAACGCGCCCGCGAGCCAGGCATCGCGAAGCACGTTTCTCCTGAAGCAGTTTTTCTACCGGATTGGCGCGTTCGGCCGGATACGCGACGAGCTCGGGCTGAAGCGTGTCACCGGCGTGCGCGTGTACAAGGAGCTGGCGCGAATCGTGGGGGTCGATACCGACTCGATGACCGCGTACGGCCGCCGCGTGCCCGTGTCCGACAGCCTGTATTCGGTGGGGCTGGGCACGCTCGAGCTGACCCTCTACGAGCAGGCGCATTTGTTCAACATGCTCTACGACAATACGCTTGTGGAAAACCCCGCCCGGCATCCGAGCCTGGTTATCGAAGAGATTGTGCTGAATGGCTCGCCGGTTGACGTGGCGGAACGCGACACGGTAAAGCGCTGCCACCCGTTTGCCGATATCAATAATCTGCGCCCGGTCTACCTGGGATTACACAAGCGGCTGACCTCCAATACGTGGGACGGGCTCGGCGGCTACGATATGCCGTACACGGTCGATTCCGGGGATGTCAACTGGCGCCGGTTCGACGACGATGCGTTTCCGGTGAACGAGCCTGTATCGAACTATGCCAAGAGCGGGACCAGCGACGATGTCCTGCGGCCGTTCAACGTCGATGTGACCAGCGAAAAACGCACCAACTACGGCCTCTGGAACGCCACGATCCGGGTCGACATGGCGAAGTTCGACACCAGCGATGCGCCCGCCGAGGTGCGCGATATCACCATTGCCTGCATCGGCGAATGTAACCGCCACTATACGGGCCACCGCGACGGGAAGACGCTGCACAAATTCGTGTCGCGCGATCTGCTGAAGAAGGCCGGCGCGCAGTCGCCCGGGGGGTTCTACTCGCAATACGAATCCTATATTCGCCGCACTACCCCGGCGGATGCCCGCGGCTGCACAAGCGATGCGGAGAAAGAGGAGGAGGAG
Organism: Chitinivibrionales bacterium; assembly: GCA_014728015.1. Lineage (GTDB taxonomy): Bacteria > Fibrobacterota > Chitinivibrionia > Chitinivibrionales > WJMI01 > WJMI01. Next base: position 8,857 of record WJMI01000023.1, read on the forward strand.
GCATTCGGTGTGAAAGGCACGCTGAAGAAGCTGCTTGACAAACTCCCGTTCCGCAAGGACAGTGATGCGGAGTAGTGTTGCGTGGTACATGGTGGACACTTGCGCGCAGGTGCCGGCAGGCCGGTAAAGAAGTCGCCGTGTGCCGGCGCCTGTCTTTAAAACGCAACGCTCCCGCCAAGGCCCCAGGCGTTACGGCGGATGTACAGGTCGACACCGAAGGAAGAAATACGCGCGCCGGCGCCGCCGCTGAATATGTTGGCGTTCTCGAGCGCCCCGGGGTCCGCGGGGTAGCTTTCGGGTGCGCGGCCGTAGCCGAAGCGGAGGCAGTAGCGGTCCTTGATCCAGACCTCCAGGCCGGTGCGGAACGCGAGGTGTGTCTGCGTATCAAGATCGAACAGGTTGAAAATCTCGAAGTGAAACGGGAGATACATGAGAGCGCGGTCCTCGAGGACCTCCTTGTGGAACGCCAGGCCAACGTCCACGCGGCGGTTGTGCTTGCGCAGCCACTTGTTGTACTGTGTAGATTCGCCGCCATAGTAGGATGAGTCGATTACCACGGTATCGGTGTCGAGGGGCGTGGCAGTGATGATGAGGGAGTCATCGTTGACAATAGTAGGGGTTTCGCGCGTCCAGGTGTAGCCGATCAAATCAGTGAAGGTCAAGCCGAAATCGAGCCCTTCACCGATATTGTCCTGGAAAAACCCGATATCGGCCGCCAGGCGCCGCCGCTCAATATCGCCGTCTGTGTCCCATACGTTCGTGTCGGTCACCACCGTGTCCGTCGCGCTGATGCGGCGGTTGTAGATCGGAGCAAAATCAGAAGTCTTCCAGTTGAGCTTTTCATACCGGACATTGACTCCGTAATTCACCACCCCGCGATTGATGCTCCGGTCGAACAGGCGCCCGGAGAGATTGAGCGTTATCTGGCTATTGCGGTTGTGCTCGTGCTCGGGCTTGAGATACCGGTAGAGCAGGCCGACCGAGAAAATCCGGGAGAGGCATACGCCCGCGCCTGCGGAGATGTGGTACCGCTGATACTCGGTCTCCCCGCTGCCGCTGGATATCGCCCCGGTCAGGTTGATCTCGTTGAGCACATTGTACGAGTGCAGCATTGCGGGGTTCTGCAGGACGCACGCGATCCCCTCGGGGACGGCCACGCCGGCGCCGGCAAGCCCGGCGATCCGTATGTCCGCCGGCACGTGCTCTCCCGCCAGAAGCAAATGATCTGATGGCGCTATCTGGGCGAACAGAGCCGCCGCAGGCAGGAGGACAGCGGCAAGGAGTCGGGGAAGTGGGGATGTCATGGCGAAACCGATATGCATGATGTCGAGGTGGTATCGAGCACGACCGTGATACGGCAAAATAATTGCACGCCCGGTCCGGGAAAAAGGGGGCCGATTGGCCGGCGGAAAGCGGACGGAATGTCTTGCGCGACAGGCCGTCCCAAACGTATAATTTGAGACTGAATCTCAATCTTAATTCTGTGGGAGGTGTGATGACGACCGCGGGGCGCGCGGCCGTACGGCGCGCGTTTGAAGCCTATCTCAAGCGACACCGGCTGAGCTATACGTCACAGCGGGCCTGCGTGCTCAACGAGATCCTTCTGGGTCCCGCGCATTTCGACGTAGAGGCCCTGGTCGACCAGGTGCGCCGCAAAAAAGCCGGCGTGAGCCGGGCGACTATCTACCGGACGGTCAGCCACCTCGCCCGGGCAAAGCTCGTCCGCAAGATGGATTTCGACGAGGCCTGTGCGCGCTACGAGATCGTGTCGAAAGAGCACCACCATGAGCATCTCGTGTGCGAGCGATGCGGCGCTATTGTCGAATTCACCGACCCGAAACTGGAGCAGCGCATACGACGCATGGCAGACCGGCACGGCATGGCCATGACCAGGCATTTCGTGCAGATTATCGGGCTCTGCGACACCTGCCGGAGGCGGGAGCGCCCCGGACGCGGAAAAGGCGGCAGGAGATGAGTGCGGCAAAACGAATAGCCCTGGTTGGACTGCCCAACACGGGCAAGACGCACGTGTTTAACGTGCTGACCGGCGGCTACCGGATAGTCGCGAACTACCCGCATACCACAGTGGAAACGGAACGTGGCCGGTGCCGTATTGGCGATGCCGACTACGAAGTATTCGATACGCCGGGAATTCATTCCCTCTACATTCATTCCGAGGAAGAGATCGCCATTCGAGATCTGTTGTTTTGCGAGAAGCCGGACATCATCGTACAGTGTATCGATGCAACGCATATCCGGCAGTCGCTCGCGCTGACCGCCGAGCTGCTCGGCTTGAAAGCCCCGCTGATTGTGTGTCTCAATGCATTCGATGAGGCACGCCGCAACGGCATCCGAATTGATGTCCAGGCCCTGGCCCGGTTCCTGGATATGCCCGTCGTGCCGATCAAGGGCGTGGACGATCGTCCCGCGCAGGCCCTGCATCACGCGATACAGACGGCAGGCGCCGGGACGAAACAGGTCGAGTATGATCAGCAAATTACCGGGGCGATTCACAGGGTCGCACGCGCCTTTCCGGATACGGTCCCCTACCGGGAGAAAGCCGCGCTGCTGCTCTTGTTGCGCGACCGGTCTTTTGCCGGGAGCGCGGATGCGATGCTGGACGATGCCGCGCGCGAACGGGTCCGGGTCGAAGTAAAGGCGAGCAGGGATACGTATCCCGGCAATATCGCCAGGGCCATCAGCGCGTGCGAGAGCAACTGGGCTGATACCGCATGCGAGGCGGCGGTCACGCGGCGGCACGCGGGGCGCGCGCGTTTTTCCGAGGTCTTTGCCCGCCTGTGCCGCCATCCGGTATTCGGCTTCCCCATCCTGGCGTTTTTCGTCACGCTCATGTATTTCGCCGTCGTGCATGTGGCGGGAGCATTGGAAGGCCTGTTGAGCTCGATGATCGTAGATCCGGTTGTCAACGCGCTGGCAGCGGCGCTGCCTGACGGGCTGCTTGAGGATGCCCTGGTGGGACACTATGGCCTGCTCACGCTGGGCGTTTTCAACGCGTTCTGCACGGTATTGCCTATCCTCACGGTGTTTTTCCTGATTTTCGGGCTTCTCGAAGATATCGGGTATATCCCCAATCTCGTCGTGCTGACGAAGCGCGTGTTCGAGAAAGCAGGCCTGACCGGCAGATCCATCATGCCCCTCGTGCTGGGCTTCGGATGCAAGACCATGGCCACGCTCACCACGCGGGGCCTGCCGTCGCGCAAGGAGAAATTCATCGCTATCTACCTTATCGCGTTCGCGATACCGTGCTCCGCGCAGCTGGGTATTGATATGGCGATACTGGGGCGGGTCGGCTTCAAGGCGTTCCTCATCGCCTACGGTACCCTGGTGTTGGTGGAGATTGCCGCGGGGGTGATACTCGACAAGCTGATCCCCGACGAGGCCAGGAGCGATTTCATCGAGCAGCTCCCGCCGATCCGCATGCCCAACCTCAAGGCGCTCCTCAACAAGACCTATCACCGGCTGTACTGGTTCCTCAAGGAAGCCGTGCCTATTTTCGTGATAGCGGCCGTGGCGCTCTTCGGCATGGAGGCGGTTGGTCTCCTCGATATCCTGAAAGTCGCTCTTGAACCCGTCGTGGTCGCCTGGCTCGGGCTGCCCCTTGACATTGTCGACGTATTGATACTCACGATCGCACGTCACGAGGCGGCCGCCGGGCTGCTGCTCAGGATGGTTGACAGCGGGGGCTTGACCTATATCCAGTCGATCGTGGCGGTGGTGATCACCACCATGTTCGTGCCGTGTTTCGCCAATATCGTGGCCATATGCAAGGAGCTGGGCGTGCGTGCGGGGATCGGGATGACCCTCGCCATCAACGTGTCGTCGTTCGTACTCGCCGGCATTCTCAGCAAGATCCTTCTGGCAACCATCGGAGGGTAGCCCGTGAACAACAAGCGAGAGCGTGAAGAAGTCCTGGAGACCTTGTGGCACATGAAAGAACGCGGCCAGGCATCAGTCGAGGTCCTGCAGCAGATCCAGGGACAGGATTTTACTCCGGCGATTCTTGCGGGCCTGGTCACGGACGGCCTTGCGGATCATGACCGGAATGCGGGTACCGTTGGCCTGACATCCGAGGGAGAAACGTACGCGCGCAAGCTCGTGCGCGCGCATCGGCTGGCGGAGCGGCTGACGCATGATGTGCTGGGACGGGATTCCGAGTCGGGCGCCTGCGAATTCGAGCATATTGTCAATATGGATCTGGTCGACAGTATCTGCACGCTGCTCGGCCACCCGCGCGAATGCCCGCATGGCATGCCGATTCCCGAGGGCGAGTGCTGCCGGCTCTCCATGACCAGCGCTGAAACCACCGTGGTCCCGCTCACCCAGCTTCAGGTGGGGCAGGACGCGCGCGTGGCCTACGTGCAATGCGCTGATGACAGGCGGATGCATAAACTCGAAGACCTCCTGATCCGGCCGGGCGCGGTGATCAGGCTGCATCAGGTTTACCCCAGCTTCGTAGTGGAATGCGAGGGCGCGAGCATCGCGCTTGGCCAGGACGTGGCATCGAGCATCCGTGTGTGGCGGCCGTCGGCCGGGCCGCACGCGGGTGAGGGGCGGTCTCCGCACGCCGGGCGCCGGGGGAAATTCCGGTTCGGCCGCCGGTGGGGGCGGCACGGTGTCTAGCCCGGACTCTTCACAAATCATTCTGCAATGGATCGGCCCAGCCAGGAACATGCGAATACGTTCCGCGGAGATACCGGGCACGAAACACCGATCGCGGAACACAAGCAACCGCTGCTTTCATGCGCGCAATAGAGATTTGATCCCGGGTGGATACTCCGGAATGCCATCGGTGTGCTGTGCGGCGTAGCGGGCCACCCGGTTTGCTGCTCGGGCGCTGTCGGATGGGGGCTTCCCCGCGCAGAACAGGGAGAGAAACGCGGCGTTGAACGCATCGCCGCCGCCCGATGCATCCCCTGGCGCATCGGCGGGCGTGTCAACCTGTTCGAACTCGCCCGCATGATACACCGAGCAGGATTCACATCCGTGCCGCACGCAGACAAGCGGGACCACGAACTTTCGCGAGATCGCATCCGCGAACTGCTTCGGCGACATCAGTTTCCCGAAAAGAATCGTGGAAATCGTTGTGAGCTCTCGGGCGTTGCACCGGGCGATGGTGGCGTGGTGAAGCGAACACTCGAATGCCTTCCGGTTGAACAGGCGGCCGCGCAGATTGAAATCACAGAACACCTCGGCCACATCGATACTTTCCAGCAGACACGCGAGCGTCTCTTCCGGGCGCGGGAACATCACCGACATGGCCTGAAAGCAGAGCGCATCAAAGCGCATGGCGGCGAGCCGCTCCATGATTTCGTGGTCGGCGTGCACATGGAACGCGGCCGCCCCCCGCGGGACCGTGTAGCCGATTATGCCCTGGTGTTCACGAGCGGGACCGAGGGTCGCCTCGCCGGTGGCATGCGCGCGATCGCGCTGCACGAATGACGTTTCGATGCCGTATGCCGCGGCGAGAGAGAGGATGCGGTCACCGTCAGGATCGTTTCCCACCCGGCCATACAGCGCCGCGGCGCCGCCCAGCCGGCACGCGTGCGCGGCCGTGGCAAACGACAGTCCTCCCGGGCGGCGTTTCTCGCCGGCGGTTTCCCATAAAAGCTCGCCGAATGACAGGAAACGAACGCCCATATCCGGTATTGGTTGTTTAAACACGGAATTGCCGGTCTATGCGAGGCCTTGTTCTTCGCGCCATTTCGCGGCGCAATCCGGGCAAAACGCGTGAGAGAACCTGGCTTCCGAACGATCCGTTATGTATCGTTCTATCTGATGCCATTTTCCGTTTTCGTCTCGTATCTTCTTGCAGATCGCGCAGACAGGCAGAACTCCGCGCAGCACCCTAATCTCGTCAATGTAATCCTGGAGCTTCCTGTTTTTGTCCCCGAGTACCGTATTCATATGCAGGAGCTCCAGATGCGCTTCGACAATGTATCGAAACTGCTCAATCAGCTGCTCGAACGCGGGTGCGTACGCGTTTTCCTTGCTGTCGAGCACACAGATGGTCCCAAATACCGTGCCGTCGGGCATTCGTATGGGAAAACCAAGATACGATATCATGTTGAGCTTTACATCCGGATTATCTTTCCAGCGTTCATCGGCAAGGGCGTTCGGCACAAGAAGTTTGCTTTTTGCGCTGATGACCGTTTCGCAATACAGGCCTGATCCGAGAAGACGCTCGCGGCTGCCGGCCGTGTAGGGATTGCCCGTGGTCTTGCTGGAAACAAAAACCTCTATGTCGGCATGCACTACCCGCATTATCAGCGCGGCAGGGACCCCCAGTACATTGGCAAGGATGTCGGCGATATCTTGCCACCTGGAAAGAATGTCCTCCGGCACTTCGATGTTCGCGAACTGGATCTCCTTGTCGTGCATGCGCTAACCCCGTCGGTGGTGAACATGATGGTTTCCTTTGAAGCCGTGCATCGCGCGGATAATGGGGTGACTCCTACTGTAATATAAAACCGCAAGCGTGTATTTTGTTTCTTCAAGCATCCCCACTCTCCCGAAGGGCATTCAGCATGACCAAAGCCGCGCATTTTTTTTCCCGGCCGCCGGTCCGCGATCGGCTTCTTCTGGTTCTCTTGTCGCTGGTCCTGTTTCTGCCGTTTCTGGGCTCGGTGCACCTGTTCGACTGGGATGAGATCAACTTTGCCGAGTGCAGCCGCGAGATGCTTGTCACCGGCGACTACCTGCGCGTGCAGGTGGATTTCCAGCCGTTCTGGGAAAAGCCGCCGCTGTTTTTCTGGCTGCAGGTACTTTCCATGAAAGCGTTCGGCGTAAACGAGTTCGCCGCCCGTTTTGTGAATGCCCTGTGCGGCATGGTGACGCTTCTGCTCGTGTACGGCCTCGGCGCGCGGCTCTATTCGAGACGGCTGGGCATGTTCTGGGCGCTGGCCTTTGCCGGGTCGTTGCTGCCGCACATGCTTTTCAAATCGGGTATCATCGATCCGGTCTTTAATGTCCTGATTTTTTCAGGCGTGTATTTCCTCTCGCGTTCGACATGTGATGGAGCAACAAAGGGACCCGGCAATTGCGCGCTTGCCGGGCTGAGCATCGGACTCGCCGTGCTCGCCAAGGGGCCTGTCGGATTTCTTGTCCCTGCGTTGTGTCTGGGGGCGTATGTCACGATACGGCGGTTCGCGGTACGGCCGGCGGTGGCGCAGCTTGCGGTCTTTGCGGGATGCGCGGCGGCGGTCTCGTTCGTGTTTTACGGGATAGAAACGATTGCCCACGGAACGTGGTACCTGCGGGAGTTCATCAAGTACCATCTCCGCCTGCTGAGCACGTCGGAGGCGGGTCACGGCGAGCCGTTCTATTATCATTTCGTGGTGCTTCTGTTCGGGTGCTTCCCGGCATCGATCCTGGCGATGCGGCCGCTGTTCACAAGGACACCCGGCTCCGATAGCCGGGCCGATTTCAAGCGCTGGATGGTCGTCTTGTTCTGGACGGTGCTTGTACTGTTTTCTATTGTAAAGACCAAGACCGTGCTGTATTCATCACTGGCCTACTTTCCCCTTACCTTTCTTGCCGCCTATCATATCGATGCGCTTCTGGAGAAGCGTCTCGTGTGGCGCAATGCCGAGGCCGTGCCCACGCTCGTATTCGGCGTGCTGATTGGGCTGGTGTTTGCAATGGTGCCCGTGGTATTCATGAACGGGGAGCGGGTGGCCGCGCTTATCAACGACCGCTTTGCCGCGGGCAATCTCACCAAGGACGTTTCCTGGAGCGGGTATGAAGTCCTGGCGGGAATCGCGTATGCCGGCGCGGTAGTGGTCTCACTTGGGATCGTACGGCGCGGCCGGCTGGCACGGGGTTTTGCCACGCTGTTTCTTGCCAGCGCCTTCGGCATAGGCATTCTGATGATTGCCCTGGTGGGGCGGGTGGAGAACCACATGCAGCGCGGGCCCATCGAGTTCTATCAGGGCCTTGCCGGCACGGACTGCTACGTGGTCGCCCATTTCAAATCGTTTGCAGACCTGTTCTA
>WJMI01000312.1 GCA_014728015.1 Chitinivibrionales bacterium
GGGACGGCCGGTCGCGGGGGAGTGCCGCGGGCAACTGGGTGTTCATGCGCCTGATCGTACTGTTCGGCCCGCTTCCGGCATACGCGCTTCTCTGCCTGGTCGCGCTGGGCTATGCCGTGTTCGACCGGGAGACCCGCCGCGCGATTCGCGGGTTTCGCGCGCACCTGGGCCTTCCCACGCGCTTTGTTCATATCTATCGCCATGTGTACAGTTTCGGCGTGAACCTGATTGACAGCCTCGCGTTTCTGGCCGGCAAGCAGGATTTTTACCGGTTTTCCAGCGAAGGAGAGGACCTGCTGGTGGATCTGCTCGGCAAGGGGAAAGGCTTGATCCTTCTGTCGGCGCACGTGGGCAACTGGGAGGTCGCCGCGAACCTGCTTCCCAACAACCGGGACATCACGGTGAATGTCGCCATGCTTGACAACGAGCGCGAGCAGATACGGCGGGTGTTCAAGCCGGCCACCGAGAAACGGCAGGTCAACATTATCCCGGTCAACGGCGATCCGCTTGACATAATGATTCGCATGCGCGCCGCGCTGGGCAGGAACGAGACCGTGTGCATTCTAGGCGATCGGGTGCGCGGCGCGGAGGATTCGCAGGCCGTTTCGTTTCTGGGCGAGCCGGCCGCGTTTCCCCGGGGGCCGTTTGCCGTGGCCGCGATCACCGGCGCGCCCGTGGTTACCGTGCTCACGCTGAAAAAGGGACTGCGCCATTTTCACCACCGGGCGGTGGCCACGTATGATTTCGACGGTGTTTCGCGCGCCGGCCGTGCGGCGCGGGTTACGGATGCCATGCGCGAATACGTGCGCGTGCTCGAGCAGGCCGCCCGGGAGCGGCCGTACCAGTGGTACAACCTCTACGACTTCTGGTCGCAGGGGCGGCCGGCCCCCTCCGGAAAATGAACTCGTGAAGCTTGCAGAAAAGGCTATGCGCGATCTTCTTTGCGGACGATAAACCGGCCCAGTGCCATCGAGTCCAGACCGGTCTTGCGGAAGCAGCGGATTGCATCGCGGGGGGTGCAGACAATGGGCTCGCCCTTGATATTGAACGACGTGTTGAGGATGACCGGCACGCCTGTTTCCTCGCCGAAACGCGAAATCAGCTTGTGCCACAGAGGGGAGTGCTCGCGCGATACGGTCTGCAGCCTGCCGGTGCCGTCGACATGCGTGACCGCCGGGATTTCGGATCGTTTCTCGGGACGCACGTCGAACACCAGAAGCATGAACGGGCTGGGCGCGGGGCAGGTGAAATATTCCGGCGACCGCTCTTCGAGCACGGCGGGCGCGAACGGCCGGTAGCCTTCACGGTACTTTACTTTTGCGTTTATCGTATCTTTCATTTCCGCGCGGCGCGGGTCGGCGAGGATGCTGCGGTTGCCCAGCGCGCGCGGCCCGAATTCCATCCGCCCCTGAAACCACCCCACGACCTCGCCGCGCGCAAGCGCATCGACCACGGGCACGGTGATATCTTCGTGGTGATCGCACGCAAGCCCGGCCTCGCGGATCGCCATCAGGCAATCGTCATCGGAATACCCGGGACCGAAGCTGGCGTGGTGCATGACCCATTCCCGGGGGTGCCCCTGGAGGTGATGATGCACATACAGCGCGGCGCCGAGCGCCGCGCCCGGATCGCTTGCCGCCGGCTGAATGAATAGCTCGTCGATATCGGTGTCCTGCAGAATCCGTGCGTTCATCACGCTGTTCAGGCATACGCCGCCCGCCAGGCAGAGCGTGCGGCACGGATTCCGGCGGGTCATGTGACGCACGATATGCAGCGCGGTTTCTTCGAGCACGAGCTGCACGCTGGCAGCGAGATCGGCGAACCGGTCCTGCTCGACAGGCTCATCCATGCGCCGCGGCGGGCCGAACACCTCGAACCAGCGCGGCGAATACCACCGGTCCTTATCGGCAAGCTGGAAATTGAAATAGTCGAGGTCGAGACGGAACCAGCCGTCACCGGTGCAATGGATCATCTTGCGGAACGCATCGGCGTACCGGGGCGTGCCATACGATGCCAGTCCCATGACTTTCCATTCGTCACGGTACACGCGCTGGCCCAGAAACTGCGTTGCCGCGCCGTACACCACGCCGAGGGAA
>WJMI01000313.1 GCA_014728015.1 Chitinivibrionales bacterium
CGGCCGGTCCCGGGTCTTTTTCCGTTGTCATTGTGAGGTGCGGCAGATTCGGTCACGGCATCAAGCGTCAAGCATCGGTTTTACATTGCGAGGTTCGAAACTGGATTCTGCTATGTCAGGATCTCAAACGCTACCCCGTCCCGCTTCGCGAGATCGATCAGGATCGGCGGAATCCGCAGGCGTTTGCGCGTTTCATACAGCACGATCTGGGGTTTCTCGAGATCATCGGGGTTGTCTCGCGCGACAACGCCATAGTATCCGACAAGCTGCGATGCCGGCGCATCGGTAATGCGCAGCCGCGCGCCGACCGGGTATACCGGCACGATCGATGCAAATGTCTTGACAATGTCGGCGTTGAGCTTCGTGCCGCCCATTTCGATCACGCGGCGCACCCCGTGGTAGGTGTCAAGCGTGACCCCCATACGCCCGGTCAGAAGCATATCGTAGGTGTCGGCGACCGCCACAATCTCGGCAAACCGGTGGATGACTTTCTTGCGGGAGAAGTCCTTGAGCGGGGGGCGGTTTTCGCCTTTCATGCCGCGCGGAAACCCGGTGCCGTCCTGGTACTCGTGGTGCTGGAGCGCGACCGCGGCGCTGGTGGGCGCAATAGAGGGGTTCTGGGAAAGCATCAGATAGCCGTATACGGTGTGCTGCTGGTACTGCTTGAATTCCTCGGGCGACAGCTCGCCGTTTCGCTCGTGCAGCTCGGCGGGGAGCGCCACCAGGCCGATATCGAAATTGATCGCACCCATGGCGAGCTGCTTGAGCTCGTCGTAGGAGAAATGGTACTTGCGGCCGATACACAAGGCGATGGTGGTTACGTTGATGGCATGCGAGAACAAATCGGCCTTCACGTTCTGGAGCGCGGACATGTTCAGCACCACGGTCGGATTGTTGAGGATCTCGTCGATAAGTTTCTCCAGGGTGCGCGCCAGACCGCTCGATGCCAGGTACTTATTGAGCTGGGTCTTGTTCTCGCGGATCATCTTCCGGAGGTTCTGGACCCCCTCCTTGCGCACGCGGAGCACGTTCCTGACCGCATCCGTGGTCTTGCTGACCGAGACCGCCATCTCGGCCTGGACATGATCGCTGATGATCTTTTCCGGGGTAACATCCTCGGTACCCTCGACCTGTATCCCGACCGTATGGAATCCCATCTGCTTGAGCCGCAGGCGGTACCGTTCGGTCAGCTTGAATCCCGCGGCCAGAAGGAGCTCGCCGGTGGGCATAAAGATGGACTCGCCGAGGACCATGTCATCGGTAACATCGTCTATGTTGTATCGAACCATGCGCTTGCGGCGACCCGTTGCAGGTGGAAATGTGCTATTCCAAAATACGATACGCCCCCAAACAGGCCGAATCGAAGGCCCGGGAAGGGGTATTTTGGCTTTTTGCGTAAAGGTTTTTGGCGCCCGTGACGATAGGAAATAACAGGGTAGAGGAAAAACGGCGGCACTTTCGGGTCTGACACAGGGATGTCTACAGCGGTTAGGGACAACCACTATGCCTCCCATACCCGAAAATCCGAATATCCGCAAAGGCCAGTTCCTCTGGAAAGAGGAGGGTGAGCAGAAGCAGTACCTCAAGTCGCTCACCCAAAAGATCTCCGAGGGATACTATTTCTCCGATACTGTGCTCGGCGAGATCGTAGAGGAGCTTGCGCCCGCATTCAGCGACAATGTCTCGCAAGGGGGTGGCCCTGTCTATTGAGACGCGCGCCGCGAAGGCGCGCTGATATATTTGTCACACAAAAATGCTGTGGGACCTCCGGTCAGGGACGACCGGTGTTCATGGCTTCGTGACAACAGAAGGCCTGCGGTTTTCGCGGGCGAACGCCTTTCCCAGGGACGGGGGGGGCGTTTTTTTTTGTTGGAATTCGAGACGGAGATGGCTAATTGACGTATCTCGGCAGGGTACGCGTGCGATGGAGTAAAGTCAATTAGCCATCTCCGTCCCGAATCACGTCGAACCCCCGCCATCCATTATCTTACTCCAAGGCGATTTTCCCAGTCCCGCGACCAACGCCTGTGGCCATGTTTGATCCAGCGTTTCCCGGACGGTTCGAGCTCTTCACGCCCTCGCATGTCGCGACCATGGCGTGCATCGCCGCGTTGTGGATCGCCATACCCCTTGCATTCAGGCGATGGGCATCTTCACGCGCCGACAGAATCTTCTGCCACTCCCTGGCATGGCTTCTCGTGGCGCAGTACCTCGGCTGGATGCTGTGGGAAGCGTTCACCGGGCGTTTTTCCCTACAACATTCTCTTCCGGTGAACCTGTGCGATATCAGCAATTTCCTCTGTGCGGTTCTCCTGATTACGAAAAGCTACCGGTTGTTCGAGGTCGTCTATTTCTGGGCGCTGGCCGGCACCATTCAGTCGTATATCACACCCAATATCCACTACTCGTTTCCGCATTTTGAGTTCTTCGCTTTCTATATTCAACATGGCGGAGAAATCCTCTCCGTCCTTTACCTGACAATCGTGTCCGGCATGCGGCCGCGTCCGGTGTCCATGCTCAAGGCACTTTTTTGGCTGGCGGTGCTTATTGCGGTCACGTATATCATCAATCTCGGAACCGGAGGCAACTACATGTTTCTGATGGCTGACACCCCGCATCCGAGCACGGTCACCAGGATGATTCATATTTTCGGCGAGCCGCCGCTGCATATGATCGGGCTGGGTATCGTGGCGGTGTTTTCGGTACTCGTGCTGTATGCGCCGTTCGCGATAAAAGATGCCGCCGGCCGTACGGCCGGACATTCTGTGCGCAAAGATCATTTTCATTGAGAAGAGGAGGGCCACGTGAAAACCAGGAAGAAGGGCTATGGCGTGCTGATGACGATCACCAAGGTGCTGACCCTGGGCGCGGTGATCACGGTGATCCCCAATCCCGTGGCCGGAAAAGCATCGTTTCTCGGCTATCCGGCCGTGAGCGCGTTGGCGCCCATCAGCACCGGGATACTGCTTCTGCTGGCGGGAATAGTATGTACAATCCGGAGCAAGAAATTCACCGGGCAGGCATCGGTCTCTCTGCAAAACAGCAATCCATGAAACGGGCGGTCATTGTACTGCTGGTTTGCTCCGGCGGACTTTGCGCCGGCGGGTTCGAAACCATCGCGGGCGGCGGCTTGTCGCTGGGGCTTGGCAGCGTGTCCAACGATCTCAGCCCGGGATTCAATGCGGGCGTTCTGGGCATGACCAAGCCGGTCAGGTTCTTCGGTGTGGGCGGCCGACTGGGCTATACCCGCTGGTCAATTCCCACGCCGTCCGACCTGGTTGACGGCGACCACGGCTCGCTGCACTATGTTGAAACGTCGGTGATTGCCCGCGGGCTGGGCCCCCTCGATCGCAACCTGCGGTTTTTCGGCGAGATCGCGCCGGGCATGTATGTCAGAATTGCGCACCGGTACGGCGCGCCTGCCCCAGCCACGAGCGCGTCTCCCCATTTCGGAATGTCGTTTTCCTTGGGGCTCGACGTGCGGCGGTTCGAAGTCGCGCCGGCCTACCGGATGATTCTGACCGGCGACAATCAGGTGCGCTGGATTTGCCTGAACGCGGCGTTCATTATTCGCTGATTTGCGCAGCGCTTCCTTACTGGCTCTTCACCGAAAGCGGCCGTATCTCCTCGCCCCAGTAAACAGTCCGGTGCGGGAACGGAATTTCGATGCGCTCGTTGTCGAACGCGTGCTTGAGCCGGCGGCGGTATTCCCGTCCGATGGCCCATTGCTGGATTGGCTTTGTCTTGAGCCGGGCTTTCACCACCACCGCGCTGTCTCCAAAAGCATCGACCCCGAAAATTTCCATGGGTTCCAGGATGTTCTGGCCGAAATCCTCGTCAGCGCGCATTTCCTCGGCCACGCGCTGCATCACTTCGATGACCTTGTCGGTATTTTCCTTGTACGCGACCCCGATGTCAAATACCATCGCCGACCATCCCTTGGTCATATTGGACAACGTGTTGACCTTGCCGTTCTGAAACACGTGCACGACTCCCGACAGGTCCCGGAGCACGACCGTACGCAGGCCCACGTGTTCCACCAGGCCGCCCGTCCCGTTGACAATGGCGACATCGCCGGTCCGGATCTGGTTTTCCATGAGCATGAAGAACCCGGAGATGAAATCGCGCACGAGCTCCTGCGCGCCGAACCCGACCGCCAGGCCCACGATACCCGCGCCGGCAATCAACGGGCCGACATCGATGCCTACCCGCCGGAGAATCAGCATGCCGATGACCGCCCAGACAGCTATCCGTACCGCCGAGTTCAGAATGCCCGAGAGCGTCTCGACGCGCTTATCGATTTCCGATGTCTCCAGGTTCGTGCCCTCGCGCATGCGCTCGCGCATCACGGGTTTCAGCCGTTTCAGGAGCACGCCCGCGATCTTGAGCAGCACCAGCGCGAGCACCAGGATGAGCAGCACCGCCGGCAGTACCGCAATCGCCCACTGCACCGTACTTTGCGCGACTTCCTGCCAGAATTCGGGAGTCAGCCATTGGTTCCTGTTCATGATCGCTCCTTTTCCTTGTTGTATACTTGGGTCTGGTGGTGTAAAATACACATGCCCATCGATTCGCGCATTCCGGAAGAAATGCAAACCAGGCCGCCAGTGCATATTTTGCGAACCATTGTATCAGTCATCCGTCGCTTCCGCCTGAAGCTCTCAAAGAAGGCCGTGGTGAGAACAGGCGCCTGCAACCGATGCGGTGGATGCTGCCGGAGCATGACCCTCGTGTTCCGGGACAAGCCGATCACTTCGCCGGAGAGGTTTGATCTGATGGTGCGCGAACACCCGGAATTCGAGCGATTGGTCCCGAACGGCCGCACTACCCGCGGCGAGCTCCTGTTCGCCTGCACCTGGCTCGAGCACAACAACACCTGCCGCGACTACGAAAACAGGCTCGCTGTCTGTCGTGACTACCCCGGGACCGACATGTACCTTTCCGGTGCCGGCGCGCTTCCCGGATGCGGATACCGGTTCGTTTTCGCCAGGCCGTTTTGCGATATCCTTGAAGAGAAAATCGCGCGGCATTCAGGAAACCATTACGCCGGAACTATTTTTGTGAACCGGCAGGAATCCGTGAAGAGCACCCCAAACATTCGAGCGAAGGAGCACTAATGGGAAGAGGCGACAAGCGCTCAAAGAAGGGCAAGATCTGGCGCGGCACGCACGGCAAGACCAGGCCCAGAAAGCCCAAGCCCAAAGGCAAGGCATAACAGCGGCATGACAATGCATGTCACCTTTCATTGCAGCGGGTCGCCGCCGGCGGTGATTTCCGAATGGCCCTACGCCCCGCAGGAGGAACCATCATGCGAATACGCTGCCTGGCTGTCCTGTCTTTCTTGCTGGCGCTAGGCCTGGCGCAGCCCGCGCGAGCGCGCAAATCCATTGCCGAGAAGCATGGCGAAACGTTCGCCAAAGAGCTTGCAGGTCATGTCGAGAAGCTCACGGATGCCTATCCCACCATGAAAGGCAGCCTCAAGCTGGCGATTACGGTCAACGCCGACGGGTGGGTCTCACTGGTGGAGCCCGAAGACAACCGCCTGAGCGACACGGAACCACTTGCCGCAATGCTGGAGAAGGTATACGCGTGGGAATTCTCGCCGCTTGATATCGAACAGCAGAACGTGGTGGTCGAGCATACTATCCGGTTCAGCGACGAGCTCGATACGACGCGCGTGTTCTTTGTGGTGATGGGCGTATTGATGGCCACGATCGCAGGGCTTATCGTGTTCGTGCGCGTCCGGTAGCGTTCGTGCTGTTTATTCTGCGGCAATCCTTTCATCCTCCCGCGAGAAACTGCACTGCCGTGAGAACCCTTCTCGTTTTTCCTTTCCTCGTGCTTCTTGCCCTGTTCGCCGGATGCGATCGGGGGAAAGTGCTGATCACCGGCAGGCTCACCGACTACAAGCCCCGCGACTCGGTGCTGGTTTCGCTTACCAGGAACTGGGAGCAGATTCGGCTCGAACCGCAGGCATTCACGGTGAAACGTTCGGGTGAGTTCGAGCTGGAGTTCACGGTGGGCCGCAACCCGCCGCCGGTGACCTTTGTCAAGAATGGAAAGCTCTACGCGCGGCTCGTGTTCCACAGCCTGTGGCAGCCCAGCCCGGTGCTTATCGACGAGGTCCGCAACCAGGTATTCGAGCTTTCTATCAAGGAGAACGGGCTTTTTACCGCGCGCGTTGATCTGTGAAGGGACATGCCGCGGCTAGGAGGGCGGGGAGAAGCGATACTCGTATATCCTGGTGCGGTACAGATCCTCAAGCTCCCCAACGCGTGAGGGCTCCCATCCCGGAACCGCAAACGTATTGCTGACAACCACTGTGCCCGGCTGCAGCTCATTCTCGAATTTCGGCTTCAGTTTTTTCATGGCATCCGGGTAGAGATAGCATGTGACCAGGCCGGCGCGGGCGAGCGATACCGACAGAATGTCGCGCCTGACAATTTCCAGGTTGGCGCGCTTCTGCACCAGCGCGCGCAGTTGCAGGAACAAAAACGGCACCGGGGAAATTTCAACGGCCGTAACGCGAATGTGCGGAAAGCCCTTCGCCAGGGGAAACGCCAGCGTTCCCCATCCTGCGCCGAGCTCGACGATATCGCCGTTGATATCCAGCGATGCGGCGAGGGCGATCATTTCCTTTTGCGCGCGCGACGAGCTGGGCAGGGGACCGGTTCCGAACCGGATAGTGTACCCTATCACCAGAAGCGCCGCGCAGGCAGCGAGCGCGACAATCGTACCGGCAATGATAGCGGGAAACATGTCGTCCTC
The DNA here is from genome assembly GCA_014728015.1 of Chitinivibrionales bacterium. GTDB lineage: Bacteria > Fibrobacterota > Chitinivibrionia > Chitinivibrionales > WJMI01 > WJMI01. The sequence continues at coordinate 6,769 of WJMI01000313.1, forward strand.
CCCATGTGGCGGCTACTGCTGAAATAATACATATTCACCACCAGTATGCCTGAGAACCTTGCCATTCGCGCATTCGTGTTCGGCCTGATCAGCGCGGTATCGCTTCCGCTGGGCGCGCTCACCGCGGCGTTCTGGAAGCCGCGCGCCCGGGTCCTGGCGTTTCTTCTGGCGTTCGGCAGCGGCGCGCTCCTCGCCGCGCTCACAATCGATCTCGTGGCGGATGCCCTTGAGAAAGGACGTGTCACCGCGCTCATCCTGGGATGCATCTGCGGCGGCGCCTTGTTTGTCGTGCTTAACCAGGCGATCAACGACCGGGGCGGGTTCTTGCGCAAGGCCGCCACGACCATGACCTACCTGAAACGCAGAAATGCCCAGCGTCTCAAGCTGCTGCTTCAGCGAATGGGCCAGGTCGATGTATTCAGCCATCTTCCCCCCGAAGAGGCCCAGGCGCTGGTGCCGTTCGTGACCAGCCGTTCGTATGCGCGGGGCACGACGATATTCCATCAGGGCGATGCGGGCGACAGCCTGTACATCATCGAGAGCGGCAAAATCGACGTGGTCGATGCGAGCGGCGGGAAGAAGGTCATTGCCACGCTCGGGCAGAGCGATGTGCTTGGCGAGATGGCGCTTGTTACCGGCGAACTGCGGTCCGCATCCGCGATCGCCAGGACAGACTGCCGGGTGTGGGTCGTGCTCAAAGAGCATTTCGATCGCGTGCTCAAGGTGTCCCCGCGGGTTGCCGAGGCCGTCAGGGACCTGGTGAGCACGCGCATCACCGACCTGAAACACAAGGAAAGCATCGATGCGCATCGCGCCGAGGACTGGGCGGCCAAGGCCGCGAAGAACATCGATCAGAGAACGGTGCTGCCGTCGGAAACCGAAGTCAAGGAGGCTGCATCGGCGCACGGGGGCGCGCCTCTGGCGATCTGGCTGGGCATTTTGCTTGACGGCATTCCCGAGTCACTCGTTATCGGCGCCAGCCTTCTGCACGCGAGCATAAGCTTCTCGCTTATCGGCGGGCTGTTTCTCTCCAACTACCCCGAGGCCCTGTCCAGCTCGGTGGGCATGCGCCGGCAGGGAAACTCTTTTGTCAAGGTATTCCTGATGTGGCTCTCGCTGATGATTATCACCGGCATCGGCGCGTTCTTCGGGAACATTTTCTTTGTGGGCGCGCCGGCATCCCTGTTTATCTTCGTGGAGGGCCTGGCCGCCGGCGCCATGCTCACCATGATCGCCGAGACCATGCTTCCCGAAGCCTACTACAAGGGCGGCGCGATAACCGGCTTCTCAACGCTTCTCGGTTTTCTGGCGGCGATCTTTTTCAAGACACTCGAGTAGGGCTCCCGACCGGCACGCATGGGACCTGTATGACGAAACGGATCGACAGGGGATTGATACTGTGCGCGGCCCTTTGCGGCGCCCTTATGGCCCACGTGCACGCGGCGCACGTATATGTGGTCCATGGCTACGGGAGCAACCGGCTGGTCATGCGCGGCCTGTGCCGGCATCTCCGAAAACACGGATACACGGTTACGAGCTTGCGGATTTCTTCGCGCAATTCGATATTGCCAACTGGATCATGGGTCCCAACCTCAAACACATGCGCACGGATTCGGCATCGCTTGCCAACAACCTTCCGGTATCAGATGACCGAGAGCTGGGCATCATTGCCGGTGCGCGGTTCGATGACAACGCGGCCAATCCGATTATCGAAGGCGATAACGACGGGTTCCTGTCCGTGGGTGTGACGCTGCTCGATTGCGAGGATGATTTTGTCGTGCTGCCGGAGGGCCACATGTTTATCGTTCACAAACGCGAGACGAAGAAAAATGTGGTGAGCTTCCTCAAGTCTGGACGTTTTCTTGAAGGCCTGTAGCCCGGCCCGCCGCCTTCTTTGAACTCACACCACACCGGAGGCAGAGGCCACTCCCGCAAGACTTTTACATGCGAAACATTTTGCCCAGATGCCTGCCCATCAGGGCGGAGGCCGCGACAATGCCCGCCGCGAGAAAGACCATGCACAAAACGCCCAGCGCGCTCGCCACATAATCGCCGTCGGGGATCATGCCGAGCATGGCGTATATCTGCCGCGTGATTGGAAAGAACTCCTTCTTGACCGCCAGCACCATGCTCTCCGAAACCTCGAGTACGGCAAACATGAACGAAAGGATGCCCCCGGCGATGATGTTTGCCGCAATCAGGGGGGCCGTAATAGAAGTGACCGCTTTGGCCGGCGACGCCCCGCTCACGCGGGCCGCTTCCTCGAAAGCAACCCCCACCTGCTGCAGCCCGGCGTAGGCGGCGCGGAAACAGTACGGAAGCCGCCGCACCGCATACCCGATAATGAGAAGCGGCGCGGGATTTTTCAGCGGGTCGAGAAACGTACCCGAGAAGGTCGCCACGTAGCCGAAGGCCAGGATCAGACCCGGGAGCGCGATGGGCAGCATGACTACCGCATCCACGAGCCATCCGGCGCGAATCCGCTGCCGCAAAACGAAATAGGCGATGATCACGCCGAGCAGGATGTCAAGCACGGTACTGACACTGCTGTACAGAACCGAGTTGCGCACCGAAACGGCCACGCCCTCGCTGCGCACGGCTTCGCCGAAAAATCCCAGCGTTATCTCCGTCGGAAACGGTGTCACAAACCATTGCTGTGCCACGGAGGTGAGCACCAATCCGAGGTGGGGAAGGAGTGAGAGCACGAGGATCACCCCGATGTACGCGTACATGAACGCGGCCATGGGGCGCGAGGGCGTGCGGAGCGCGCGCGAGCGGTACCCTTTCGAGCCTATGGTGAGATCGTCGTCGGCAAAGAACCGCTTGAAAAGGAACATGACGAGCACCGTCAGAAGTATCACCAGCACGACCATGGCCGGCCCGGTGGGGTCGTTGTTGATTGCCGCGACACGATCGAAGATCTCCACGGCCAGCAGCCGCCGGTAGCCCAGCACGAGCGGGGTGCCCAGATCGGTGAAGCTCCACAGGAACACGATGACCGCGCCCGAGAGAAATCCGGGCATCATGAGCGGGAAGCTGATGTCTTTGAATACGCGCCACGGTGGCGCGCCGCTGCTTTGCGCGGCCTCGGTGAGCTGCGGGTCAATATTGGAAAGCGCCGCCGTTACGTTGAGATACATGATTGGAAAAAGATGCAGCGCCTGCAGAAAGGCCACGCCGGCAAAGCCGGCGCCGGCAAACCAGTCGAAGGGGGCAAGGCCAAAGAGCATGTTGACAAGTCCGTAGCGGGCGAATATCCGCTGGATGCCGATGGCGCCCACGAACGGCGGCATGATCATAGGCACGAGCACAAGACCGGTCGCCAGTATCTTGAACTTGAACTCGTAATTCGACACGAACAGCGCCAGAGGCACGGCGATCAGCGAAGTCAGGAGTACCGCCACGATGCTCAGAACCAGACTGTGCGCCGCCGCGGCAAGCACGACCGGGCCGGTCACGGTGGCCAGGAAGAGGTCGAGAGAGAACCGCCCGTTGAAATAGAATGTCTTGGCGAATACGCCGATCGTGGGGTACACCAGGAACGTGCCGAGAAACGCGGCAAGACCGCAGTAGAAAAGGGCATGCGCGGTGCGTCGGCTCATGGCTGTATGCCTTCGGTCACGAGATGCACGGCATCGGGATCGAACGTCACGCCGACCCGGTCGCCCACGGATGCGCTGATTTGTTCACGCGGCGCGAAAACGGTCATGAGCGTGAGAGCCGTGCCGTGTACGTCGATAGTGAAATTCTCCACCGCGCCGTTGAACTCACGCGCCGCGAGCGTGCCGTGAAGCACGTTCTGTTTCGTGTCGCTTGCGGCGAAACGCATGTTCTCCGGCCGGACTATTGCGGTGGCACGTGCGCCCGGCGACAGCATCCCTCCCTTCGGCACGGCCGCGACGAGCTGCCTGTCTCCCCAGGCAATGCCGGCCGCGGATGCCGACACGCTCGAGACAATGACATCAAGGCTGTTGGCCCGTCCGAAAAACTGGGCCGCATATAAAGACCGCGGCGAGCGATAGAGCTCTTTGGGCGTGCCTACCTGCACCACACGTCCGTCACGCATGAGCGCGAGCCGGTCGGCCATGGATGCGGCCTCTTCCTGATCGTGGGTCACGTATACCATGGTGATGCCGAGCCGGCGATGGATCTTGCGGATTTCCTCGCGCATGTCTTTGCGCAGTTTTGCATCCAGGTTGCTCAGCGGCTCGTCGAGAAGCAGCAGGCCCGGCTCGTATACCAGTGCCCTGGCGAGTGCCACGCGCTGCTGCTGACCGCCCGACAGGGCGCCGGGCTTTCGATCCTCGAGCCCGGCCATGTCGACCATCGTGAGCGCATCGGCAACTCGCCGCCGGATTTCCGTGAAGCGCATGCCGCGCATTTTCATCCCATACGCGACGTTGTCGGAGACGCTCATATGCGGCCAGAGCGAATAGTTCTGGAACACCATGCCGATGTTGCGTTTCTCGACCGGGATCGCGAGAAGGTCTTTCCCGGCGAAGCGGATGCCGCCGGTGTCCGGCTTGTCAAAGCCCGCGATAATTCGCAGAAGCGTGGTCTTGCCGCACCCCGAGGGGCCGAGCAGGAAGAACAGCTCGCCTTCTGTGATATCAAGAGACACCATTTCGAGAGCAACCACCTCATGAAAAGTCTTGCGAATGCCTGTGATCTGGAGACCTGCCACGATGTACCCCTTTTTTTGTGTATGGCAATCGGTGATCGGTCGTCAGCGAGCGATGCCCGGCAATCGGTACCGGAACAGATGGCGCCTAGTGACTACCGATTACCGATCCATACCTCTTCTGTGCCATTCTGGTCCATTCGTTCATCAGCCGCACTCTCTCCAGAGCAAAGTCCCTGTCACCCCATTTCACGGCCAGTGAGAGCGCTTCCTGTTCGTCTAATTCGATACGGAAATACTTCCGGGACGCTTCATCGGTCATGCCGCGGCGGACCGTTTCGCGAAAGCAGGCTTTCAATTCCTCGTGCGGTATCAGGATGAATGCGGCGATGAGGTCTCCCAGGATGGACCATCGCGTGCCGCCCAGCCGCGCATCGTAGGGAAGGGCTGATTCGAGCGCGAACGGGTTCCGGGTTACCGTGAGGTTTTCCTTGTCAACCGAATACAATGTGGAATCCACCGGGAACCGGCACAGCGCATGTTTCGCCGGGCCACCTTCCAGCCCCGGTTTCAGCACCCACAACTTTTGTCCCTCGCCGAGCACGTAGTCGAGAAATGAATGGGCGAGCCCGGGGGAGGGCGCGTTCTTGAGAATGCCGATGCCGTCGGCGGACACGACCGTTTCGCTGTCCGGGAGCACGAAGCCCAGGCGGTCGCGGCCGTAGCGTTCTATTTCAATGAATGCGTAGAAATCGATTGCCAGGCCGAATGCGGCCTGGCCCAGCGAGACCGCCTTGGCCGCGCTGCTTGCGCCCTTGGCAAAGGTCTGCACGTTGGCGCCCATGCGCGAGATGACTTCCCAGCCTCTGTCCCATCCGTATGCCTGAAGAAGTATCTCGTACATCATGTGGATGCTGCCGCTATAGCGCGGATCGCCCGAAGACACCCACCCGTGACACGCGGGATCAGCCAGGTCTATCCAGCGAGAGGGAACCGCCAATCCGTTCCTGCCGGCAATGGCCTTGTTGTAGATAATCCCGAAGCCGGAGACGGCCGCGCCGTACCACAGGGAGTCGGCGCCGTGGATGGGCGCGCCGTTTATGTCCGGCGGGATGCGCGCGAGGAGCGAATCGGGCAGTACATGCCGCGCGAGAAGGTCCTGCCGGGTGAGTTTGATGAAGGGAAAATTGCCACCCCCGAAGAACACGTCAACCCCGCCCGCCTGCTTCTTTTCCGCATTGCGCGAGCGGATGTACTCGATTGATTCGCCGGTCCCGCCGACATCGAGCCAGCGGATCCGGGCATTGTTGCCGGTTCGCGCGGCATACCACCGCGCGAACCCGCGCGAGAACTCTTCCCGGATTTCGGGCGAGTGCGGGGAGATGACGATAAGCTCTTCATCGGAAGATGCGCGGCATCCCGAACGCAGGACCAGCGCCAAAAACAGCAGGACACACCAACGCGCGGCACGGGGATATGTCGTGGGTGGCCCGGGTGGTCGCATGTTGCTTGAATGCTCCATCAACAGCCTGCTGGACGGTCGTGACTCGCATTTCCAAATGTAACAAAATAGATTATACTTGGTGCAGGCAAACACGGCCGGAGACGGCGTCTACAAAGGAGCAACCACGGCATGACAGGCGCGCATATCTCATGAGAACGGCCGCGGCATTCGCGTGTCTGATGTCCCTGGCCGTTGTCCCGTCCGCTCCGGGTGAGCCGGAAATGGCGCTCAGGGACACGGCGGCCTATACCAACGACATCTATGCCGACCGCTTCTCCCGGTTTTATTTCAATGACAGCCTGGTCGACAGCATTGATACGGATTTCGGGCTCCAGCCGGTGGGGCGTGATTCTGTGGTCTACGTGCGCGTGGAGACCCTCGACCGGCGACAGCTCCGCGGCACGTATTTCACGAAGCTCATGCTTTTTCATGACGGCGCCGTTTCCCGCCTCAGCCGGCATCTGCCGTTTTACAATGAGCATTTCTCAAGCCCCGCGGTGATCGACTCGACCTTGTACTACTGGGGATTTCATGAGGACAAGGTTCTGGCGGCGCGCATGGATTTCGATGCCGGCAGGCCGGACACGATAACGCTTGACATACACGGCAGCATGATCACCGATTCCCCGTTTTTCTTCGCCCGGCCCAAGCGTCATGCCGGCGGTGTGCTGTTCGGCATTGCGGACGGTCAATCGTTCGTGGTGAGCCCGGATCTCGATATGGTCCGGGAGGTTGTGTCTGATACGTTGGTATCCCCCGGGACTCGCTGAACAGAGGCCGTGCATGAAAAAGATCGTCCTTCTTGCCGGTGCCGCCGCGATTGCGGCCTTTTTCATCGTCCGCATGATAATGCCGGACGACCGCGTGCGCATCGAGCGGACCATCACGCGCGGGCGGGATGCTATTGAGCGCGAGGACATTGACGATCTCATGAAGGTCGTTTCCCTGACCTACCGCGGCCAGTCCGGCCTATCCTATCTTACCCTTCGGCGGATGTTCGAGCGGCTGTTCGAATCCTCCGACCGCATCACGGCCGGGTGCCGGTTTGCCGGAATCGACATCTCCGGTGATACCGCGGACGCGGTCCTGGATGTCTGGCTTTCGGGTATGGTGGACGGGCAGCGGTACCGGATCATCGGCAGCGCCACAGCGCCCGAACGCCTGACAGTCATCCTGGCAAAGGGCGAATTGAAATGGGCCGTTGTCGCCACGAAATGGGACCGGGTACCGTCGGTAGAAACCATGCTCGAGTTCGGGCGCATGCGCCGCGTGGAGTAGGCGCGGCCCCCGTCGGAGCCGGGCAGCCGGCCTTTCCGGACGTCGAATTTGACGAACCTGCCGCGGTGCGATACAATTACAGTATGCCCGGCGCCCCCGATACTCGCAGTGAAAGGCGTATGCGATGAGCGCGATCCCCGTTATCACCGCCGACCGGAAGCTGTTCAACAAGGTGCGGAAGCACATTTCCATCGAGGAGTTTGAGAGCCCCGAACTGGTGCACCTCAAGGACACGCAGGAAGCGCTCGACTATATGAATATGGAAATGCCCGAGCTGGTCTTCCTGAATTTTTCGGAAGACTCTCTGGGCGGGTACGGGCTCCTCGAATCCATTATGACCGACCCGTGGCTCCTCCACGCGGGCATCATCGCCCTGTGCTCCGACTACGATGACACTAAGCGGCTCGAAAAGATACGCGGGGCAAACATTGTTACATACCTTCTCGTGGAGGACATTGCCCGCCATCTGCCCCGGGTAATGGGCATCATCGTGAATAACCGGCGGATACTGTTCCAGCGCCAGATAGAGTCGGACCTGGTCGGCAACATTTCAGGATCGTTCAAGCTCGACAACGATCCGGTCGAGGCGAACTGTTACGCCAACCTGATTTGCAATTTCCTGTACAACTGCAACAAGCTCGATATTGAGAAAAAGGACTACCTGTATTTCTCCATCAACGAGATGCTGATGAACGCCATTGAGCACGGCAATTGCGGGATCACCTACGAAGAGAAGACCGCGTGGCTCGAGGAGCACGGGCAGATTCTCAATCTGATCGAGGAGAAGTGCAAGGACCCCGCGATCGGCGGCAAGCGCGTCACATTCGAGTACACCCTGAGCACTGATCATTCACGTTTTTTCGTGGCCGACGAGGGCGAGGGGTTCGACTGGCGGGCAATGCTGGAGACCACGAAGAACCAGGACTATCTGTCCCTGCACGGACGCGGCATCACGGTTACGAAGAAGTTCGTGAACAACCTGTTGTTTAACGAGAAGGGAAACGAGGTCAGCTTTGAGTTCAGGCATCAGACGGATGTTACCAATGTGACGCCCGGGTTGTTTCGCAACATGGTGCAGCTGGACGTTACCGAAGGCGACACGGTATTCAAGGAAGGCGAGCCAAGCGATCACGTGTGCTACATTGTCAAGGGGCGGTACGACGTTATCGTGGGCGGCCGGGTCGTCTCAACCCTCGGCCCCGATGATGTTTTCATGGGCGAGATGTCGTTTCTGCTGAACAACCGGCGGAGCGCCGCGGTGAAGGCGGCGAGCAGCGGGAGACTGATCAAGATTTCCAAGCAGGAGTTTGTCGAGGCGATAAAGAAGAAGCCCCACTATGCGCTGTTCCTCTCGCGCCTGCTCGCCCAGCGCATACAACGATTGAACCGAAGTGCATCCCGAAACAACTGAGCGGGCCGGCCGTCCCGGCGGCACGGACCTAACGTGCGCGCGCCCCGGCCCTTCCCGGATACGTCTCTACTATGATCCCGGTAACGCGCAGCCTGAGCATTCACGAGGACGAAATCCATTTCGATTTCATCCGCGCATCCGGCCCCGGCGGGCAGAATGTCAACAAGGTCGCGACCGCGGCCCAGTTGCGCTTCGACGTGAAAAACTCGCGGTCGCTCCCGCCTGGCGTGCGCGCGCGGCTCGCGCGGTCCGCGGGACGGCGGCTGACCGGCGAAGGCGTGCTGGTAATCGAGGCCCGGCGCTTTCGTACCCAGCAGAAAAACCGTGCCGATGCCCTCGAACGCCTGAAAGATCTGGTGCGCAAAGCGGCCACGCCCCCCCGGGAAAGAAAAAAGACCCGGCCGTCGCAGGCATCCAAAGAGAGACGTCTGAAACAAAAACGCATCGCCGGCGACAAGAAAAGAATGCGCTCGCCAGTCGGGGAGGATGAGTAGCCTGCAATGAATAAGCTGCGGGTATGCCTGTCGAGCATCTTGTTCGCGCTGTGCGCGGGTGCGGCCAGCGCGCCTGCGGCCCGCGGCAAGGATGCCGGGGGGCCACCTCCTGTGGTGGCAGTGCGGAGATTCGCCTGCGAAAGCACTGACCCTGATGCGTGGTGGATCGCAATCACGTCCCAGCGAAAGCTTATCGAATGGCTTGCCGGGGGAGGCATGACGGTCGCATCCGCGCTGACCCCCCTGCCGGATTCCCTGCCTGAACCGTCATGTGCGTTTCACGGGAGCGTTACCCTCGATGATACCATTGCGACACTCGCGGTGGAGCTGCGCTCGGGGAAAAACGTGGAGTGTGAAACACGTCTGAGCGCGGGGAAGACCTCGTTTCGCCGGTTTCGCAATGTGCTGGGCCAGATTATTCTGTACGGCCTCGGTGTCGAGCAAGACACGCCATGCGACAAATCACTGGCAGCACGTCCTGCGGCATCGAATTACGCGTTCGGCCTGTACCTTCTGGCACAACGAAAGCTTGCTGCGGGAAAGACCGGCGATGCGATAGCGCTGCTTGAGGAGTCGTTTGCCAGAGACTCGACCTTTGCAATGGCCTGCTGGACTATCGCCGAAATTCTCAAAGAGAGCAAGCCTGATACTGCAATGCAATGGGCCGCGATGGCCCGTCACATAAATCCCGGGCACCCGCGATGGCGCTTTCGCGACCCCCAACGGGATCGCGATCCGCTTCCCGGGCTGCTCGCCGCCTGCGGGAACACTTCGTTTTCCCGCGTGCGGCGCGGGCTCTCCTGCCGGCATGCTGTGGTGACGGATTCCGCGCGCGGCCGGGAGAACCGTCTCGAGGCGATCGTGTGGATCGCGGATCCGCGCAGATACAGCATAGAAGTGTGCGCGCAGACAGAGCCTTCCGGCAATCGCATAGCCGGGCTGCACAAGCACTGCAATGCCCTGGTGAGCATAAACGGCGGATTCTTTGATGTCGACCGCGAACTTCGCCTGATACCGTCGGGGCTTGTGGTGAGCGGCGGCACCACGGTTTCCCCGGTATTGCCGGAGGGCGGCTCCGGCGTATTTTTTATGAACGGCACCACGCCCGGTATCATGTGGGCGCGGGATGTCGACAGCGCGTATCACTTCGACTATGCCCTGCAGTGCGGGCCGGTCATTGTCGAGCCGGGCGGCATGCCCGGCGTGTACAGCAACAACCGGAAGCGGGTCAACCGTTCGGCGGTGGGTATCACGCGGGACAGCAGTGTCGTGATCGCAATCGTGTATTCGAGTGACGGTCCCGGACTCAGCCTGTACGAGTTTGCCGGGTTCCTCCGGGCACCCGGCGCGCAGGGCGGGTGCGGGTGCGATGCGGCCCTTAATCTCGACGGCGGCTCGTCGACGCAACTGCGCGCCACCGTGAAGGATACTGATATGCATGTCACGGGATTGTGGGCGGTGAGCAATGCAATTGTAATCAGGGACCGGTAGCCGGACGGTCTTGTATATTGAGTCTGCTGCGAGCAACGAGATATTTGATCCGGTAACAAGGGGGTATGCATGGCATTCACGCTGCACATCGGAGACACGGCGCCCGACTTCAAACTTCCCGCGACCGACGGCAAAACGTATGCGCTTCACGATTTCGACGACGCGCCGGTGCTGGTCGTGTTCTTTACCTGCAATCACTGCCCGTATGTAATTGGCTCCGACGAGATAACGCGCAAAACCGTGGAGCGGTTCGCGCCCCGGGGCGTGCAGTTTGTCGGCATCAACTCCAACAGCAGGAACACCTATGCCGAGGACAGCTTCGACGGCATGGTCAAGCGCATGAACCAGTACAATTTTCCGTGGCTGTACCTGCACGACGAATCGCAGCAGGTTGCAGAGGCCTACGGCGCGTTGCGCACGCCGCATTTTTATGTGTTCGACAAAGAGCGGAGGCTGGTATACACGGGGCGCGGCGTGGACAATCCGCGCGATGCAGCCAGGATTACGGTCAACGATCTCGATCGCGCGCTCGAAGAGCACCTTGCCGGAAAGGCGGTGAGCGTGCCGGTGACCAATCCGATCGGGTGCAACGTGAAATGGGAAGGCAAAGATGCGCATTGGATGCCCGCCGATGCGTGCGATCTTGTATAACGATGTGCGGTTTTTCGTTTTGGGACAACGCATCTGAGCATATACAGGAAGGCATGGACCGAGAGGTCCGAAACGATGGGATGCGCGCATGAGCCGGCTTGAAGAACGGCGGCAGCATATCGAGGAGATAGTTTGGCATGCCATCCAGGCCGTGGATCCGTACACCTCGGTGAAGCGGGTCATAAGCCGCTCGGGCGACAACCTGCTGGTCCAGGCGGCCAAGGGCAAAAAGAGATACCTGCTGAACGCCTACAAGCATATCTGGGTGGTCGGGTGCGGCAAGGCCGGCGCGCCCATGTGCCTGGCACTTGAAGATGCGGTGGGAGACCGGATTTCCGGGGGCATCGTCGTTGTCAAGTATGGGCATTGCGGGTCCCGGATGCCGCAACGTATTACGCTCGTGGAGGGCGGGCACCCCGAGCCCGACGAGGCCGGCATGGATGCCTGCCGTGACTCCATGGAAGTGCTCAAGAAGGCGACCGCGCGAAACCTGGTGGTGGGACTGATTTCGGGCGGCGGTTCGGCGCTGTGGCCCCAGCCGGTCCCGCCGGTTACGCTCGATGATACAATCGCGCTGACGCGCCAGCTCATTGCCTGCGGCGCCGATATCCATGAAATCAATATCGTGCGGAAGCACGTATCTCTTGTCAAGGGAGGCCAGGCCGCGCTGCACGCGGCGCCCGCCGATGTGGTCGTGCTGGCGATGTCCGACGTTGTCGGTGACGAGGTAGACACGATTGCATCCGGCCCGTTCGCCCCCGATGCATCGACCTTTGCCGATGCCTGGCAGGTGATAACCAAGTACGGCCTGCGCGAATCCGTTCCGCAGTCGATTGCCGACCGTCTCCAGCAGGGCGTGCAGGAGCTCCTCGAGGAAACGCCGGAGCCGGGCCATGAGGCGTTTTTGAAAGTGACCCATGTGGTGTGCGCGAGCAACCGGGTCGCGCTCGAAGCGGCCGCCGAGAAGGCGCACCTGCTCGGCTACGAGCCGGTCGTCCTGCCGGCGCCGCAGACCGGTGAATGCCGCGATGCGGCCAAGGATTTTTGCATTCGTCTCCGCGCGCTCCAGCAGGGGGTCCACGGCAAGCCGCGCTGCGTGATCACGGGCGGGGAGACCACGGTGACCCTGGGCGAAGCACACGGCACGGGCGGGCGGAACCAGGAGTTCGCGCTGGCGTCGGCGTATATGCTCGAGGAGATGGAAGATGTCGTGGTCGCGAGCGTGGGTACCGACGGCACCGACGGCCCGACCGATGCGGCCGGGGCCCTTGTCGATCACAGTTCCCTGGCCCGCGCCCGGGGCGCCGGCCTTGATCCGGACGAGGCGCTCACGGGCCACAACGCGTATCCGCTTTTTGATGCGCTGGGGGATCTTATCAAGACCGGGCCCACCGGCACGAATGTGATGGACATCCAGATAGGCATTATCAGCGGCTGACACGCGCGTTGCGGTCTCTGTCGCATGTCAGGAAACCGCAGCGCCGGCGGCGCGGCACATGTCATATTTTCATCCACGACTCACAATCCGGTGTCCCACGTGCATAAGGTGTCTGCATGAAAGTCGTAACACATCTGCTTGCCGCGGTCATCGCGGCCGTCCTGGTGCTCCTTCCCTTGGCCCGCAAAGTCCCGTTGCTCGGGCGCGATTTCGCGCTTGTCGAGCTTCTGCATACGCGCCGGGCGGTGGAAAAGGAAATCCGTGACCTGAGAGCAAGCATCGCGGACCGGCTGGACGGGCTTGGTGCCGCCGTGTCAGGCGACCGGGATTTCTCCATGAAGGTCCTTGTCGAACGGGACCTGTCGGCGCCCGAAGTCACCGACATGGCTTCCCGGTACATGCCTGCCATGGGCCTTTCGGTTCTCGATATCACCGATAATGCGTTTCTGGTTATTTCCTCCGGACATTTTCCCGCGCGGGCGGGTGCCGCCGCCCTGCGCAAGGCCGATGCGCTGGCGGGAAGTGACGGCATGTTTGTCGTCGATGATGTCAAAGGGAAGGAAGTACTGACCCTCCAGGCGGCCGTCGAGTTTTCCTGTGCCGAGATTCCGTTTCATTGCTTCGGCGGCGTGATCGTGGACAGTGCGTTTCTCGCGCGGCTCGCGCCGCGTGACGGCGTGCGGCTTCTTCTGAGGCGTGGCGATACTATCATGGGCGTGGACAGCGCGGCAACCATATCCAGGCGCGAGGACAACAGCATCGCGGTAAACGACACCACCTACCTGGCCGCGGCCATCCCGGTACGTGTTCACGGGGGCGAGGACGATACTACCGAGTTGATTGTTATCATGGAAGAGCCCCCGAAAACGTCCCTGCCGGCGCTTTTCTGAAGAGGGGCCGCGTGAGAGACACCGCCAACAACCTGACCATAACGCGCGCGGTGCCCGCCGACTACGAACCCCTCCTGCGGTTTCTCGATCGCTGTTTTGACAAGCCCGGGAAACGGTGGTTTCATATTTACTACGGGCATATCCACCGGCGCGCGCACCCGTATATCGACCGGTTTATTCTCGCGCGTAAAGCAGGCGCGATCGCGGGCTGCATCGGGATCTTTCCGTTCGACCTGAAAGTCGGCACGGCGGTCCTGTCGACCGCGGGCATCGGCTCGGTGGCGGCGCATCCCGCCATGCGCGAACAGGGCATCATGTCGCGTCTTCTGATTGAGGCCCAGGCGGCGCTCAACAGGGGAGGTTATGACCTGTCGTGGCTTGCCGGCGACCGCTGCCGGTACCGCAACTACGGGTGGGACCTGGGAGGGAGGCGCGTCCTTTATACGGTCCGCCTCCGCGATCTGATTCGATACGAAACCCGGCCGCCCCGGCTGCGCGTGCACCAGGTGCCGGCGCGGGCGGCGCACGAACCCGCGCGGCTCTACGGGAAATTCGAGACCGGGGTGGTGCGGGACCGCGCGCGCTGGCGCGATCTCAGACGGCGGAAATGGTACCGGCCGGTGATCGCAGAGAGCCGCCGCGGGCGCGCCTACATGGTTGCCGGGGAGCACCGCGACGGGTGGGTTCCCGAGATACAGGGCGAACCGCGGACCGCACTCGGCCTGCTGGTCCGCCACATGAAAAAGACGCATCAGGACAAGGTGACCGTCGAGTACCCGTACGCCCGCGATGCCCTGGCACAGGCGCTGCATCACGCGGCATGCTCGTGCGTGATGCACGACCGCAACCAGATAAAAGTCTGCAATGTCGATGCGGCATGGAAAAAACTCCTTCCGGAAATGCGGAAACGGCACGCGCGGGCGCGGGGCCCGTTGCGCGGTGCGCTTGACGCAGTGCGCCATACCGGCGATCGGAAAATCCTGCTCGACCGCCTGCTGGGATTTCATGATACGCTCCCGGTGTTTCCCGAAAAGCTCGCACGATTCGAGTTCCTTCGGCCGCTTGGATGGTGGATGTCGGAATACGACAGCGTGTAGGACAGAGGGTCGATGTCAGAAATCAGAGATCAGAAGCCAGCCTGCCGCGTGGCGGGGAGGACAGATGCCCGCGGAATATGTCGATATCGTTGACAGAAACGGCAATTCGCTGGGGCGGATTACGCAGCGATCGCGCGTGCATTGGAACGGCGACTGGCATCGCAGCGCCCACCTGTGGATAGAAAACGGCCGGGGCGAGGTACTGATTCAGAAGCGATGCCTTGACAAGGAGTCGCATCCCGGACAGTGGGACGTTTCATGCGCGGGGCACGTGCTCGCCGGCGATTCGACCCGCCAGACCGCGCTTCGCGAGGCCCGGGAGGAGCTCGGGGTCACGATTTCGCCGCTCGAGCTGCGGTCGCTCGGCACGGTCCGCCAGTGCTTCACCGACGGGAACCGGCATGACAACGAGATAGTCGACATCTTCTGTGTACGCCGTGACCTGCAGCCTGACACGTGCGTGCTCCAGGAGGACGAAGTCGAGGCTGTCCGGCTCATCTCCGTTGCCGAGCTTGAAAAACGAATCGCCGCGCAGGACCCGGATTTTGTCCCCCATCCCGCCGAGTATCCCAGGCTGTTTGCCTATCTTGCAAAGAGATAGCGGTACCTCGATTCTCCCTTCAGGCTTGTGCACAAGATGTCTCGCGCGCGGGGGTTCAGGAATTTCTCCACATTGCCGATATATATAATAAGACCCCAAGCGCGAAAGGTATTGTGGTTCGTTACACAACATCTTGATATGATTGCAATTACAGGAATGCACCGAAGCGGAACGAGCTGCGTGACAGGCCTTCTGGTGAAATGCGGCCTGTCCTTGGGGACCAGGTATCCCCTGATGAATGTCCCGGCCCGGGACAATGCAAAAGGGCATTTCGAGAACCTGGGCGCGCTGGCTATAAACGACACCATCCTCCGGTATGCCGGCGGAAACTGGGCGCAGCCCCCGTCGCCGTCGGCCATAGAGCAGGTCGGTTCGAGGTTCGCCCCGCATTTCGAGAAGTTCAGCACCACGTTTGACGGCGACCTGTTCAAGGATCCGCGGACATGCCTGACCATGTCACTATGGGAGCGCCACTGCCCCAACCTCGATGCCGTGGTGCTGTGCGTGCGTAATCCTATCGGGGTGGCCGGCTCGCTGAAACGGCGCAATCGTCTGCCGGTTGAAATCGGGGTGAAGCTCTGGTACGAGTACAACCTTCGGGTGATAGAGGGCGCCAAGGGGCTCCCGGTGTTCGTGGTGGATTACGACAACCTCGGCCGGGACCTTGAGTTCGAGTTGTCAAGCCTTCTGTCGGAGCTGGGCGTGGACCTGGATGCCGGCGCCATGCGGGAACGGGTCGCCGGGTTCTACAGCGCCGAGCTCAATCACGACATCTCCCGCAAATTGCATCTGGATTTGCTTCCCGAAGACGCGCGCCGGTTGTACGAGATTATTCTCTCCCAAAGCTACGCCCGGCGTTTCGAACAGAAAACCGCGGTCGCCTGACCGCGCGCGCCGGCCTACTTCCTGCGCGGCATGCGCGAGGAACCCTCTCCCCCTAAGAAGATAGCGCTGTCGCCGTACCGCTCGGCGATGGAGTCCATGGCGGTTTCGGATGCCTCCCAGGCATCATCATGCGCGGCGGCAAAGAGATCGGTTTGCACCGTACCGCCCAGGTTGGTGATTCCCACTCCGATCAGCCGCAAGGCCTTCAGCGATGAGTCCTGCTTGTGAAGCAGCGCCGCGGCTTCCTCGAAAATACGCCTGGTCAGATCGGTCGGCGCCGCGAGCGTGGTGCGCCGGGAGTGCCGCTTGAAATCCGGGGTCCTGTACGTAAGCACCACGGTACTTCCCTTGACCCCCTGCGCGCGCGCCCGGGATGCGACGTCCCGCGAGAGCGTAAGCAGCATTTCGCGCCACTGCGCGCGGTCGGCCGAGTCGGCCGGGAACGTATGCTCGCGTGAAATCGACTTGATATCCTCGCCGGGCGCAACATCGCGACTGTCAATACCCTCCGCGAGCCCGGCGAGGTGGCGGCCGTGCTCGCCGAAAAGCGCTTCCAGCTTCCCGGCGCCCGCTTCCTGCAGATCGCGGATAGTGCGCATGCCGCGCCGCAGAAGCGCTTCCTGCGTTTTAGGCCCGACACCCCACAGCCGCGCCACCGGCATGGGCGCCAGCCATTCCCGCACCTTCTCGGGATCGAAGGGCGTGAGCGTGATGCCCTCGGGCTTGTGCAGATCGGATGCGAGTTTCGCAAGAAACATATTTGGCGCGACACCGATTGACACGGTAAGGTGTCGTTCTTCGCGGATGCGCCGCTGCATGACTTCGGCGGCGCGGGGCGGGGCGCCCCACAGCCGCTCGGTTCCGGTCATATCGATAAAGGCTTCATCGACCGACAAGGGCTCGACCAGCGGTGAGAACGAGCGGAATACGGCCATGACCGCGCGTGATTCCCGCACATATGCCTGCATGCGCGGCCGCACATACACGCCCTCCGGGCAGCGGCGATACGCCTCGGCAATAGGAATGGCGGAGCGGATGCCGAACCGCCGCGCCTCGTAGCTGGCCGCCGAGACCACGCCGCGGGAGCCCGGCCGCGCCCCGACGATCACCGGCTTGCCGCGATACGACGGATTGTCCCGCTGCTCGATGGATGCGTAGAATGCATCCATGTCGGCGTGGAATATCGTTTTGACGGGCGGTGTCATTGGTCGATGCCGATGAAGTGACGGCGGGCGGTCGCCGCTTTGGCCTGTCAGGGATTTTTCGGCCTGCGGGCAAAAACGTATATCGCATCGGTTGCCGGGTTGTAGCGTTTCACCGGTCCGAAACTGTGCCAGGGAAGCTCCGGCCTGGTCATGTCCTTGTAGTATACGTTGAGCCGCTGTTTCATCACGTATTCGTACGCGCCGCGCGAGAAAAACTGCACAGTCTGCAGGCTGTACCGGGTCCGCCCGAAACAGATCAGGACAGTCGGGAAGTAATCTTCCTTGAATACGGGCACCCCGAGGCCCTCAAGCTTCTCGACAGGATAGTAGGGATGCCGGTTGAGCCCGCCGCCCAGGGTCAGGCTGTCGCTGAGATAAAACAGGAGCGAAAGGTGTGTGTATTCCGGCGTCACGAATACGGTATCGGCCGGCGTTGCGTGTGCCCTGAGATAATCCACGACTGCTTCGTAGGGCGTGGTATAATCGACGTGTATCTCCTTGAGGTATGCGGGCAGCAGCCAGCGCATGGTGCCGCGCCGGAGATTGAATGACAGGGCATTGGCCGAAAGAAGCACGACCAGCAGGATACTCGCCGCCACGGCCCCGAACCCGCGGTGGACCATGTAGAGGAACGCGGCAACCACGCACGCGCACAGCGGAAGGAGCGCAATCATGTAGCGGATATCCGCCAGCCCGCGCTCGAGTTTTTCCCACTCGACCGGCTGCGGCGAAAGCAGTGACAGCATAACTACGTAGATACCGATGAAGCAGAGAACCTCGAAAACCAGAGAGGGGAAAAACGCTTTCGTGCGGTATCGCCAGGCAAACAACCCCAGCGCGGCCAGGACCAGGCCGGGCAGGTAGCCCGCGAGGTCGAGCTCGCGAAGGTTCAGGAATACCAGGCCGAATTTCTCGAACAGCGTGTTTCCCTCGACACCCATCTGGGGCTGAAACCATGCCGTGGTGCGAAGTACGTAGGTGCCGGTCAAGACGGCGAACACGGCCGCTGTGCCGAGAACGTACGCCCATTCCTTTTTCGTGAAATCCCCGGCGTGAAACGCGAGGTGCGTGACACCCAGCGCGACACAGAAGCAGGCGCCCAGAAGATACTGCGAGTAGAACAGGAGCACCAGGGAAAGCACGAGCGGCATGAGCAGCAGCAGGCGCCGCGTGCGCAGGAACCGCCGGTACAGGAAATAGGACAGGACCGCGAAGAACAGCACCAGGGCATAGTATTGACATTGGCGAATGCTGAGGAGAAAGGAATAGGAGAACGCGACCAGGAGAAACGCGTACCATCGCAGTGCGCGTGAAGCGGGAAACATTTCGCGGACCAGCAGCCAGAACACAGCCAACGCGGCCAGGCCGAACAGCACAAAGGGCAGTCGTCCGGAAACGGTTGATGCGCCGAAGATCCTGAACCACGCGGCGGCCACGAACTTGTCGAGCTGCAGGTCGACCGTGGTGACCCGGGTGTCGGCGAACCGCGATGTATAGGCCGTGTTGTAGTTGTGCCCGTCCCACGGCACTTCCCACCCCGCGACCTTCCCGTGCCGCAAAAACGATTTTGCCGCCAGCGCCGTGGAGCCTTCATCACCCCAGAACAGGTTGTTGCCGAGCCCCTGGAATGCGA
>WJMI01000314.1 GCA_014728015.1 Chitinivibrionales bacterium
ACCACATAGCCTACGATTATATCGCCGACATCATGGCCGATTCGGTCGCTTTCAAGGCATTCGATATCTTTTCCACACATTCGTACAATGAAACAGTAACCGAAGAGATGGAAGAGATCGTGCGTCCTTACATTCTCGATCCCGACAGCATAGCAAAATGGGGGCGGAAGGAATACTGGATGACCGAGTCATCAGACATAGGCGATGAGGATTTTCACAATGATATTGTGGCGACAAACCTGATCTCACGATTCCTCGCCGACATGAACCATCTGTGCTCCGTCTGGTCTACGTACAGGGGCCCGTATGTAGCGACAAGCGACTGGAAGGTGATGTGCGAGGCGGGAAACCGTGGGAGCATACTGCTCTATCGAGCAGAGGAGCAGGATTGGCGCCCACTTCTCAAATGCTATTACATCATGGCGGTAAACAGGGTCTTTGACTACGGCGACTACGGCGACCGCTCAAGGGGTTGCTATTTCCGCAAAGCCCATACCAGTCTTTACTCAGGTCCTGGCCACTTCGACGAAGGCTGTCCCGATCCGAACCACCCCTATTGCCGTCGAGAGGACTCGACGATGGTGCTTGCGTTCGGTCTCAAAGCTCCCATATATCTTGCCGCCGCGGTCAATCAACGCGATTCGAGTTGGGGAATGGCAATTTCGAACTACACCGGCGACATGGATCCGCGACCGTGGGAGCAGATTCGTGGACCGACAGTCTATAGCTGTACGGTCCACGTGGAAGAACTGGTCGGTAAGGGCGATATCGTCTTCGATGCTCACGTGTGTAATGCTGATACCCCATTCATCCATGACATGGGTAAAGTCACCATGCACGACGGGGATCTGGTGACCACAATTCGGCCCATGACATTGCAGACGTTTCGTTCGGTGCCCGGCGTGGGCCCGGTTCAGGCGCGAAAGACCCCGCGCGTGGCTGCTGTTGCGCCGACGTTGAATATATCGACCCGTCTGCAAAGAAGATCTCCGGTTGTAATTCGTTTCTCTGTCACCGGCGAATCATCCATGTACCCGGTGCGCATTGCGATATTCGACATGCGCGGCTCACTCATCCGCCAGCTGTTCTCAGGCAAGGCGCCGGCAGGCGAGAGGCGGGTCGTTTGGGATGGATTAGGAGCGGGGGGTAGGAGGGTTGCCAACGGCTCGTATATCGTGAACGCGCAAATCGGCGGCAAGGCCCACAGCCGCGCCGTCGTGCTCACACGGTGACCGAAAGAGGAGGAACCTGGTGAATTGCGCGAGTGTTATCTGTCGGAAGCTCAGCCGCAAGGCAGGAACATGGCATGCGGGCCTGAGAATAGCCTTGTGGCTTCCGGCATTCCTTGTTCTGATGTGGAGCAGCGCGGCCTTGGCTGATGCATCCACCGACTCGTCACGTCAGTATCCGTACGTCGACTATTCGGGCGGGTTCGACATCGGCATGTGGCGTATCGTAAAGAGCTCGCAGTTTCCCGGCCTGCAAATAGTCGACACCAACTACTACAACGGTCTGTGGCAGCAGAGCTACATCGGCTGGCTCGGGTTCACGGCCCATATCATGAAACGCCTTTCCTTCAAACTCGGAGTGTGGGGCGGTATCTATCATGCCCCGCAGCTTATTGAAGGCTACAGCTCGAGCCTGAACACCCGGAAAGCATCGGGCGGGCTTGCCTCCGCCAACGGCACGTTGATCATCGGGCCAATGGAGAGGCCCTGGTTGACGTTGACTGCTGGAGATTTCCGGTACCAGTACAACCCCGACGCGAAGAACCTGGGCAGATACCTTCTGACCGGCGGCACGTACCCGGGCTACCTGATGACCGACGACCCGGCATCCGCCGTAGCGGGAGACAGGGGGTATGAACTGCTGGGATTGATGCTCCAATCGGAATGGATGAAGCACTGGCGCCACGATCTCATCGCGAGTATCGAGACTGAAGAACCGGCGGGTGATGTATCCCTGTCGTATGTCGCGACATATCGCCGGAAGGTGTTCGAACTTGGCGCCGGCATTGCAGCCACTCGCCTCCTGCAGATCGCCGGCAACGAAACCGACTCTTCGCAGGACCGGTACGGCAGCGCCGACACTGTCAGGGCGGCCCTGGCGGGCGATACGAC
>WJMI01000315.1 GCA_014728015.1 Chitinivibrionales bacterium
ATTACCAAGGCCTTTGCCGAAGGTAACATCGCGCTTGCCCGTGGCGTGCGGGATGCCCGCGGGGACGTGCAGGCGGAATTCGACGGATACTGCGATACGCATTTTGCCGGCTTGTACGAAAAGCCGCCGGTGACCATTCAGACAACGTCCATCTACATCGACCTCCTCGAAGAGATCCAGCGGATCAATTCTTTTGTCTTCCGGATGGCGGGTCATATGCTGTCTTCTCGGCGCCTCGGGTGAAAGCCATTTTTCTCCCAAGGAATTTTGCCCCACGGGCTCCATTGATGTATTGTTTCTGTCCGTAGAAACACGGGAGGGGCCCGCATGGAAAAGAACGATGAGGTCATAAGCGTGCTCGCGCGGATACGAGACAGGCGGACCATGAAGAGGCTGTTTGGTGAGATTTTCACTCCCCGGGAACGAAAAGATATCGCGCTGCGGTGGCAGCTCATGAAAATGCTCGCCGAGGGGGTCTCCCAGAGACGGGTAGCCGAAAAGCTCGGCATCAGCCTGTGCAAGATAACCCGCGGAGCAAGGGTGCTCAGAAAACGGGGCTCAACCTCCCGGGCGCTGTTGGGGACAAACAGGCACGGGCGGGCCAGGACGGCCCAACGGTCCAGGAAACGAAACGGTCATGCCTTTCGCACATAGGCGACAGCAGATACACTCACATTTACTCAGGAGGAGTCATGTCCATCAAAGTGTTCTTGAACGATGATGAAATACCGCGCCAGTGGTATAACATCACCCCCAATCTTCCCTCGCCGCGGCAGCCCTACATGGGCCCTGACGGCCCGGTACCCGCCGAGGCATGGGGTGCAATTTTTCCCATGAACCTCGTGGAACAGGAATACAGCCAGGAGAGCTGGATTGATATTCCCGACGAGGTCCTGGACCTTCTGTACCGCTGGCGGCCCTCCCCGCTCCGGCGTGCGGTATATCTTGAAAAGGCGCTGGGCACACCAGCGCAGATCTACTTCAAAGATGAAAGCCTGTCACCTCCCGGAAGCCACAAGCCTAACACGGCAATCCCGCAGGCCTGGTATAACAAGCAGGCGGGCACCAAGGTGATAACCACCGAAACAGGAGCCGGCCAATGGGGCAGCGCGCTGGCCTTCTCCTGCCAGCTCGTGGGCCTTCAATGCAAGGTGTTCATGGTGCGAATCAGTTTCGACCAGAAGCCGTTCCGTAAGTTCATGATGCAGACATGGGGAGCGAAATGCGTCGCCTCCCCCAGCACCGAGACCCAGGCCGGAAAGCAGTTCCTCGAAGCCGATCCCGATACGCCGGGCAGCCTCGGCATGGCAATCAGCGAGGCGATCGAGGCCGCGGTGAGCGACCAGAAGAAGCAAACGAAATACTCGCTGGGCAGCGTGCTGAACCACGTGATGCTGCACCAGACGATTATCGGCCTGGAAGCCAAGAAGCAGCTTGAGAAGATCGGAATCAAAAAGCCTGACGTGGTCATCGGCTGCGCTGGCGGCGGCAGCAACTTTGCCGGGCTGGCGTTCCCGTTTGCCCACGACAAGATCAACGGCGCGGACATTGATATTATCCCGGTCGAGCCGACCTCCTGCCCCACCATGACCCGCGGGATGTTCGCCTACGACCACGGCGACACCGCCAAAATGACGCCGCTGGTTCCCATGCACACGCTGGGCCACAGTTTCGTGCCGCCGCCCATCCATGCCGGCGGGCTCAGGTACCATGGAATGGCGCCGCTCGTTTCGCAGGCCATTGTCGAAGGTCTTCTCAGCCCGCGGTCAATCGCCCAGCTCGAGTGCTACGCCGCTGCCATCACGTGGGCGCAGACCGAAGGGTTTATCGCGGCCCCGGAAACGAGCCATGCCCTTGCCGCGGTCATTCAGGAGGCCAACAAGGCCAAGGAAGAGGGCAAAGAGAAGGTCATCCTGTTCAACTACAGCGGTCACGGGCTCATGGACCTCACCGGCTATGAGAAATATCTCTCCGGCGGGCTCCAGGACCATGCACTCGAACAGGACAAGATCGACAAGGCCGAAGCAGAACTCAAAGACCTGCCCAAGCCGGAAGCCAAGAAGTCCGGCAAGTGGTAGACTGAAAGAGCGTATCTGACAATCAGGGCGCGCGGGATCGGCTCCCGGTCCCGCGCGTTCCTTTCAGTGATACTAGCCACATGATTACCGACAATGACACTCGCTGCCGCCGCTGTCCCATGCTGGGCCACGATGTCACGTTTTCGTACTGCCGTATGCCGGGCGGAAACATGCCATGCGCGAGGATATTCGACTGCTGGTGGGAAACCTTCGATATCAAAGGGTTTGTCGAAGAACACTACGACCGGGATACAATCGCACGGCTCATTTCTCCCCCCAAGCCCAAGGCCGCATCTCTTCTCGACCTGATCGAGCAGGCCCGGAAGCGAACCGGCGGGTAGGCCTTAGAGCTTGGCGGTGTGCGAGAAACGCGCGGGCGGGGCCTCGGTTTTCAGCCGGGGAAACCTCCATGACCCGAGTTCGTCCGCAAGCGACTTCTTCAGCGTCTTGTGGAAGGTCAGCCCCGTGGCGCTTACGCGGGGATTATTCACAGTTCCCTCCCTGGTAACATCGAAGCTGAGTTCGATCGTTCCCGTTGCCGGCGCCGTGCCGGTGGAGCGTTTCTCCAGGACCGGTTTGAGGCAATAGTCGATGTAGTAGGTGTCCACCAGGCGGCGCACGCGTTCTTCCAAGCGCGCATCAACGGTCATGTCCTTCACATC
>WJMI01000316.1 GCA_014728015.1 Chitinivibrionales bacterium
ATGAGCGTTTCGGACACGGGCATCGGCATGGACGAAGAGACGAAGTCGAGAGTGTTCGAGCCGTTTTTCACTACCAAAGAGGTGGGAAAAGGCACCGGCCTGGGGCTGGCAAGCGTATATGGGACAGTCAAGCAGCACGAGGGATATATTACGCTCGATACCGCGCCGGGCCAGGGGAGCATTTTCAGCATCTACCTGCCCGTTTGGAAAGCCGAAGATGAAGTGTCGGGAAATACCGACAAGTTTTTGCCGCCGGTACGCGGCTCGGGCACTATCCTGATGGCCGACGACGAGGAGCTCGTTCTTGATTCGGCCACGGATATGCTTCGCGAGATGGGATACACGGTTGTGCCGCATGCCGATCCCGGTGAGGCGCTTGCATACTATGCATCACACTGGCGGGAAATAGATGCTGTGATACTCGATATTATCATGCCCAGGATGTCGGGGCTGGACTGTTTTCGCAAAATGAAAGAGATTAATCCGGAGGCGGTCGTGCTTCTGGCATCGGGCTACAGCGACGATCTGCAGGAAGAAACCGCTATGGAGGAAGGGGCAAAGGAGTTCGTGCAGAAACCGTACACGGTATCGCAACTGTCACGCGCGGTCGCGCGGGCGATGGCGCATAGAGCCAAACAGAGGTAGATGTAGTATTGCTAACCGGCAAACAGAAAGGCCCTATCATGGCACGGATCATGGTGATCGATGATAACGAGAACATCCGGGAAACGCTGAGCGAAATACTGGCGCTTCACGACTACGAAGTCGCCACGGCGTGCGACGGTAACGAGGCGCTTGCGCTCATGGAAAAACAAGTGCCGGACCTGGTGATTACCGATCTTATCATGCCCGAGCGCGGGGGGATTGCCACTATCAAGGAGATGCGCCAGAAATACCCCGAGGTCAAGATATTCGCGGTCTCGGGCGGCTGGGTCGGACGCAAGGAGCAGTTTCTGAAGTCCGCGCAAGATGCCGGGGCAATCAGGTCGTTCGCAAAACCGGTGAACTGGGCGGACCTGAAGAAGGCCGTGGAGGAAGTGTTGGGCTGAGAGCGAAGGCGGAATGGCGGACAACATCAAAATACTCGTGGTAGATGATGAGCCGGAGGTGCTCGAGGTGTGCGCGGAGATGCTTGGGAAAGAAGCCTGTGATGTGCGGACCGCGGCATCGGGGGCGGAAGCTCTGGAAATGACTGAATCGTTCAAACCCGACGTGTGCCTTATTGACGTGGCCATGCCGGGCATGACAGGACTGGAGTTTCTGAAGCATCTCGACACGCAGGGGTGTACGTGCGAAGCGCTCATGATGACCGGGCACGAATCACTGGCGGATGCGCAGGAGTCCATGCGGCTCGGCGCGCGGGGATATATCACCAAGCCGCTTTTTCGGGAAACGCTCGTGCCGCAGGTGCAAACCGCGGCAGCCATGGCCCGCCGGCAGCGCGAGGCCCGGGACCGTCTTGAAACGCTCAGGCGGGAGGTCCGGGCCGCGGAGCAAGCGCTTGATACCGCCAGAGAGGTGCTCGCGGAAAAAGAACATCTCATGGACAGTATCCTCAACGGCATGGGCGAAGGCATACTCGCGCTGGACTGCAACGGCAATATCGTGTTCATGAATCCGCGGGCCGAGAAAATCCTTGATCTTTCGTTTATCGAGCACGCGGGGGCAAACCTCGAGCAGGCGCTGAAAGGACGCGACTTTGCGCCCTGGCTTGGCGCGGCGGCAGCCAGCGAGGAAACCGGCGCGTGGGACCATCTGGTGGTGTCGATTCCACGCAAGGGCGAATCCCGCCGGCATCATTATCTCGTGCGCACATCGGGCTTTGAAAGCGGCGACGGGGCCGTGGTGGGAAAAGTGATCAACCTGATAGACCACACCGCAAAAGTCGAATCAGAGCGTCTGCGCGACTTTTTCCTGAGCACCGTGGCGCACGAGCTGCGCACGCCCGTGACAATCGTGAAGAATTATGTCAATTTGCTGCGGTCCGTCTCCTCCGATCCGCAACAGTACCGCGAAGTGGCATCGGACATGGGGATCGCCACCGATAAACTGGGCCGGCTGGTGAACAATATCGTGGCGCTCTCGAGCCTGTCGAGCGCGCGATATGCGCGGGACACGGCCGAGATCAATGTGGAGGCGATCGTGCGCGCGCAATTCGAGACAAGACAGAGGATGATACAAGAGAAGAGACTCTCCCTGCACATACACAGCGACCTGGACGGCTGCACGGTGATCAGCGATCCCCGTCTTATGGATACGGCCATCGGCTGCGTGGCGAGCAACGCGGTCAAGTTCAACCGCCCGGGCGGCCGGATCGCGGTGTCGCTGGCGCGCGAAAAAAACAGCGGCCATACCATGCTGCGCATGGAATTCGAAGATACGGGCGCCGGCATGAGCCGGGCGGCGCGCGACAACCTGTTCAAGGGGTTCGAGCAGGGCGAAGCATCGCTGACCAGGCGCCACGGGGGAATGGGCATCGGGTTGTATCTGACCAAACGCGCCATGGATATCCTTGGCGGGCGAATACATATCGAATCAGAAGAGGGACGGGGCACCAGGGTTGAGCTGGCGGTTCCGCTAAAGGAGTGAGATGTGCTGGAGTATTGGATTGCGGGGTTGCCGACTGCTGGCAGGCAGGTTGATCGCTCCGCCACTCCATTCCTCCGCAAATCCATCGCTCGAACACTCCAATCGTTCTGGAGGTCATGATGGCAAAGACCAGAGTGTTGCTGATCGATGACGAGAAACTGCTGGTAAAGTCCACGGTGCTCGCGCTTGGGTGCTATGAATTTGATACGGACGGCGCGCTTGACGGACCCGAAGGGCTGGAAAAGGCGCGGAAGGAGCCGCCGGACATCATCCTGCTCGACATCATGATGCCGGGCATGGACGGGTGGCAGGTGCTCAAGCAGCTCAAGGAGTCGGATGCCACCAGGAACATCCCCGTGGTGATTTTCACGGCAAAGGAATACTCGAACGGCCATGCGCTCGCGCGCGAGCAGGGAGCGGCGGGATACGTGGCAAAGCCGTTCGAGCTGGAAGAGCTGGTGGAGGAGATCCGGAAGCATACGTCCTAGCCTGAATTGTGCAGGGCCGTTACTTCTCTCATTTTGCTGCGTGCTTTCATGACGTCGTGGCAATTTTCATGAATAGGTCAGGCCAGCAAATCCGATATCGAATATCGAATGTCGAAAACCGAAGGCGATAACAGGAGTAAGTGCATGCAAACATCGTACGAAGGCCTTGAGCCGTTTCTGGAAAGCCTGCCCATCGGCGTGGTGGTCCTCGATGCGCAGCGTGAAGTCAAGACGTGCAACCGGCGCGCGTTCGAGCTTCTGGGCGCGAGCGTGGAGGATCTGCTCTCGCAGAGTTTCGAGAGCGTAGTGGGCGATGCCGTCTTGAAACAGGCGCTGGATGCCGCATGTACCGGCGAAAGCGCAACGCGCAGTCTTTTCATGGAATGCGGCGAACGGTTCGTGAAATGCACGATCGGAACTGTACCCGCATCCGGGAGCGCCGATATCGTGCTTGTCCTGGAGGACGCAACCGATTCGCGGCGCATCGAGCGCGTGAAACAGGAGTTTATCCAGACAATCCTGCACAGCATCCGAAGCCCGCTGTCTACCCTCAAGACATCCCTGTCGATCATCAATTCGGAAAGAATAGCGAAGGTCCCTGATCCGATCCGCGAGGTCCTGGACATGAGCGTTTCGGAAGTCAACCGGCTCAATGCCCTGCTTATCGATCTGCGAAACCTGTTCTACATCGAAACCGGACTGGCCGGCAAGGAGCTGGAGACCGAGACATTCAGCGCGGGCGAGCTGGTGGACCGGGCGGTCGATGAGCTCCGCAAGGCCGGCGCGGAAGGGTCCGCGCTCGTGTCCCGGCTCGCGCGGGAAGGCGATCCGAAGGTCCTGGTGGCCGGCGATTTCGAAAAGACAAAGCAGATCCTTGAGCATCTGCTTCGCAACGCATGCACGTTCGCCCCGGGGGATACTCCGATTACGGTGCTCGCATCCCGCCAGAACGGCTGTGTCACCATTGAGGTGCGCGACGAAGGCATCGGTATTCCCGACGATCAGAAGCCGTTGCTCTTCTCGAAATTCTTCCGGGCGGACAACGAGATAACGCGCGGCGTGCGCGGGAACGGTCTCGGCCTGTTTATCTCGCGGTCGCTTGCCGAGCTCATGTCCGGGTCAATCTATTTCGAAAGCGCGCCCCGGAAGGGGTCGTCGTTCTTTTTGAACCTTCCAGCGGGAGGCGAGCAGCCCCATGCCGCAGGCTGACATACGCGAAACGCTCGAACGGATAGAACACCTGCCCACGCTGCCCGTCGTCGCGCAGCAGGTCCTCACACTGCTCGCGGACCGGCGATCGAACATGAACCAGGTTGCCGCGGTGATCGCGCGTGACCAGGCAATCTCGGCCCGGGTGATCCGTCTGGTCAACTCCGCGTTCTACGGCCTGCGCACCAGCGTGTCGTCGATACAGCACGCCATCGTCATCCTCGGACTGAACTCGGTGAAGAACCTGGTGCTGGGCGTTTCGGTGGTTACAACCTTTGAGGACACCGCGCGCACATCGATATTCGACCGCGAGCAGTTCTGGATGCATACCTTTGCGACCGCACTTGGCGCGCGGCGCATCGCGCAGGAGCTGAAGCGCGCCGAGCCCGAGGACTATTTCCTGGCGGGCCTGCTCCATGATATGGGCATCCTGGCGATGGACCAGTTCCTGCACGATACATTTGTCGAAATACTGGAGACAACGGTTGACGGCGAAAACGATCTGCTGGCCGCGGAACAGCAGGTGCTCGGCACGGGTCATGGCGATGTGGGCGCGTTTCTCGGTACGAAGTGGCGCGTGCCGCGGTTTCTGATAGACACCATGCGATATCATCACACGCCGGAACGCCTGCCGGTGGAATCGAAGGTATCGCGTGACAAAGTAGCTGTGGTGCACGCGGCGGACGCCCGCTCGCGCGAGGCGGGCATCGGAACGTTCGTGGAGAATTTCATGGTGTCGTATCATGATGCCACGCTGCAGAGCCTGGGCATCGGAGAGTCACGGCTGAAGGAGATGTTCGAAGAAGTAAAGAAAGAGGCCGGGGGGTTGATAAGAGAATGGGGACTGTGAAGATTGAGTGCCCTTGCGGATTGAAGGCCGCAGCTGGCAGGGGCTGTTTGCCCCCAAGAACCATCAGTGGCGGATAGGTCGCGCACAGGCCACTCCATGCAATTGTCATGAATAAGAACCAAGATGGTCACCACCGACAGGATGAAGACCGGTTAATCGACCGGCTGGAGGCCAACCTCCAGCAGATCGAGACGGACGAGATCCTCAAGGGCATGACCCGCGAGGAGCTGGAGGCGCGCGGGTTCGTGGGCGACAAGGACATCTCGGTCGAGCGGGCATCGTTTCGCGAGACCACGGAGAAGGAAAAACTCGTGTTCGAAGGGGGCGTCGAATACGAGCGCCTGGACGATCACGCGGAATACGGCGACCTGGACATCGAGAAACTCCTGTTCGTGAAAGATGTCAAGGCGGGGCAGGTCATTGCAACCCGGGAGCAGAACGAAACAGTGCCGTTCAACGCCGGGAACAACGTGGAAAAGGGAGACCTGGACGGACGGGAATGCTTTCGGGCCATGGTCAAAGGCAAGGTCGTGATACTTCGCGATACCATGCACGTATTTCCGTCGGACATCGACTGTACCATAGACGTGCGCGTGTCCAATGACACGATGTACGCATTCATGGACTGCGCGCCCGGGTACGGCGACGGAAAAGAGCTCACGTCTGATGCCGTCATACAGGAAATGGAGCGGCTGGGCGTGCTCTTCGGCATTCAGGAGGATGCCATACGCCGGGCCCTGGATGCGGCCAACGAGCGGCGCGCCCTGCAGAAGAACGTGACGGTCGCGGAGGGGCGCGCTCCGCGGCGCGGCGCGGATGCCGAAATCGAGTACGGCTTCCACATGAGCGAAGAGAAGCAGAGCTTCAAGATTCTCGAAGACGGCAGGATCGACTACAAGGGAAGCGCCAATATTCCGGTCGCGCAGAAAGGCCAGCTTCTTGCAACGGTCAAGAAACCCGACGAGGGTGTCCCGGGCATGAACGTACTCGGCCAGGAAATCCCCGCCGAGGGCGGCGGCGAATCATACCTGGTGGCCGGGACCGGCGTGCGCGCCGGCGAGGACAACCGCTCGTTCTATGCCGAAGTGTCCGGATGCATCATTCTGAATCCGCCGGTCATCGAGGTGCTCGATATCTACGAGGTCAAAGGCGATGTGGATTACTCGACCGGCAGCATTGATTTCAACGGAAGCGTGATTATCAGCGGCACTGTCCGCGAGGGATTCGAGGTGAAGGCCAGCGGGGACATTGTCGTGCAGAAGTGTGTCGAAGCGGCCCGGGTCCTTGCCGGCCGCGACGTGCGGGTCATGGGCGGCGTGCAGGGGCACGGCAAGGGACTGGTCTCCGCCGGCCGCGATGTGTACGCGGAATTCGCCCAGAACGCGCGCATCGAGGCGCAGGGAACGGTTTACATAAATGACTTCGCGGTGAACAGCTACATATTCTGTAAATATGCCAATGCCCTGAAAGGGCACGGCTCCATGGTGGGCGGCGAAGTCTATGCGCAGCGTGGCATGGATGTCCTGACGCTCGGATCGCCCAGCGGCACCAAGACCTACGTGACAGCGGGCTCGGATTATCTGGTGAAACGCAAGATCGCCGAGCTCGAAAAGGTGATGGAGTTCTGCAGGGAGAATATCAAGAAAATTGACACGGCCCTGAAACCGGTGCTCGCGAAGATTCAGTCCCGTCCGCAGGAGATGCAGGGCAAAAGCGCGGTGGTGGAGAAGACGCTTGCCAAGCGCAAAGCTCTCGAAGAGCAGCTCCGGATAATGAAAGCCAAGCGCGGGCACCTCGGCGCACAGCTCAATGTGGAAGGCGTGTGTTTCGTAAAAGTAAGCCGGGTGTGCTATGCGGACGTATACGTAACCATCAAGGGAATGAAGATGCACGTGGCGCGGCAGAGAGAGAACGTGCGGTTCTACGAGGACCCGAAAGAAGGTGAGATCAAGGTGGGGGCGTATTAGCCAACGCGGAAGGCGGAAGCGGCGAGCGGTGAACGGTGAACGGTGATCGGTTGGTGGTTGTCTGGGGCACGCTGGAAAACTCTTTCTGACCGATGCGTCAATTCCTTCGCCCGGCAGGCCGTTCTCACCCAGAAAGGTGACTGCGGAAAGATGTATCCATGCAACTAAAGAGATTCGTTGGCAAACCGTTTCTTGTCGCCGCGGGAGGCCATGCGATCTACCTTCTGCTTATCCTGCTTCTGCACACGCATGCCGGGATGTCGGTGATTATCTTCTCGTTTGTTCCGGGTATCGCCGTAGCGCTTGCGTATGGTATCCGTGTTGCGCTCATACATGCGGTTCTTCTTGTGCTGGTCGAAAACAGTCTGGTGCTGTATGTCGCGGGCGTTGATCCTTTCACGGCATTTATTAGTGCAGGCAACCTGGCAGGGATCTGTGCGCTGTTGATCATGTCGGGCGTTGTGGGCTACCTGCATGACTTGCGCGTACACTTGCGGGCCGCCTTGAAAAGAAGCACGGAAAACGAACAGAAGCTTGCCGAGTCCGAAAAGGATTTCCGGGCTATGTTTAATCTGTCAAGCGAAGGACTTTTCCTGGTAGACCTTGAGACCGGACTGTTTATCGCGGTCAATAAGGCCATGCGCGACCTGTTCGGCTACACCGAGGATGCGATGCTCACACTGGGCCCTATCGATCTTACGGCAGCAGATGTTCGCGACAACCCACGCGCCAGTTACCAAATGGTACGGGAGGGAAAAGAAGTCGTGAATGTCGAAACAGTGCCAATACGCAGGGACGGAACCCAATTCAATGCGCTCGTGTCAATACTTCCCTTCACCTGGCGAGGCACGAAGGTGGCCTACGGCTCAATGCGCAACGTTACCCTGCTCAAGGAATATCAGGAACAGCTCCAGAAGAAGAACCGGGAAATACTCGATTTCACCAACATGGTCACGCACGATCTCAAGAACCCGCTGGCCGGGCTCAAGGGCGTGTGCCGGATGATGCAGACCAATGCCGCGGTCAATGCCGACGAGGACCTCCGGGAGACCATTGCTCTCGGCGGCGAGACCCTTGACTATATGCAGGCCCTGCTCAATGATCTGCTCGACGTGTCGCGCCTGGAAGCCGGCACCGGGAAGCTCGAGCGCGAGAGGGTCAATGTCCAGGATATCGTGGACAAGGCAGTCGCGCGCATCACGCTCGGCACGCGCGATAACCCGCCGCGTGTCGAATCGGATGTCAATATAGAAGTACAGGCCGACCCCGCGGCGCTGTCAAAAGTATTCATGAACCTGGTGGGTAACGCGGCCGACTACATGGGCGACCGGCCGGACCCGAAAATTACCATCGGTGTTTCTTCGCACAACGGCCGGCCGGAATTCTTCGTGCGCGACAACGGCGTGGGCATCCCGCCGGAAAACCTGGAAATGATTTTCGACAAGTTCAAGCGCGGGGACAACGTAAAAACCACCACCAAGGGCACCGGCCTGGGCCTGGCCATCACCAAGGGCATTGTCGAAGCGCACGGGGGCGCCATACGCGTGGAGAGCGAAGTCGGCGCCGGGAGCACGTTTTCATTCACGCTGTCGTAGACAGGATGACGAGCAGCGCATGCGGGAAGTAAACCAGAAACCGTCGCATCCGAACACCTACACGCCGGGATCGTTTCCCGAGCTGAAGGAAGCGAAAGTCCTGGTTGTCGATGATGAGGACGTGATACGGGAATTCGTGCTCGACACGGTGGGGGAGGAAGGCGCCGAGGTCACACGGGCCGAGACAGTGAGCACGGCGCGCGGCATCATCGGTACGAATGAATTCCACGTGGCCCTGATCGATGCGCACCTTCCCGACGGCAGCGGGCTGGACCTGGTGGCGCGCCTTCGAGAGGTCTCGCCGCGCACGGCATCCATACTGATTACGGGATTTCCCGATCCGCGCAAGGCGAAAAAAATGGAAGAGGTGGGCGTGGAAACGCTTCTGACCAAGCCGTTTACGGCATCGCAGCTTCTGTTTACCGTTTACCGCGAGTTCATGCGGGTCAAAGGAATCGACCGGCAGTCGCCCGATACCGAATCGGCCGGGACCGGCCTGGTGGGAAACTCGGGGTTCATCAAGAAGGTCCGCCAGGAGGCGCTCCTGTTCGCCAGGGGGGACGTGCCCGTGCTGATCCAGGGCCCCACCGGCACCGGCAAGGAGATAATCGCGCGCGCCATCCACAACCACAGCACCCGGCGGGACCGCCAGATGATCACTATCAACTGCGCCGCCATACCCGATCATCTCGAGGAGTCGGAGTTTTTCGGGCATGTCAAGGGGGCGTTCACGGGCGCAAGCGCCGGCAAGGACGGCATCGTGCAGTGCGCTGATAACTCGACACTGTTTCTCGACGAGGTCGGGGAGCTGTCGCTTCCGGTGCAGGCGAAACTTCTGCGCGTGCTCGACGTGCAGGAATTCACGAGGGTGGGCGATACCAGGCCTCAGAAGGTGAACGTGCGTTTCATCAGCGCGACCAACAAAGACCTCGAAGACATG
>WJMI01000317.1 GCA_014728015.1 Chitinivibrionales bacterium
CACATAGCCCGCGCGCCGCCGCCTTCGCACAATGTGCCCACTGTCACCACTGCCGCCCCGGGGAACTTCTGATGCAAATGCAATGTCTTCTGCAGGAAACATCGCGCAGGCTGCGGGAACTCGACGGCGATCTTGCACGGCGTAAAGCCGAAGAGATTGTCTTGCACGTGCTGGGGTGCTCGAGAAGCGAACTGCTTCTGCATCCGCGGAAAACGCTGTCGCGCCTTGATACCGAAGCGGTGGCGGGTATTGTCGAGCGCCGCCTTGCCGGCATGCCCCCGGCATACGCGCTGGGCGCGGTCTATTTCTACAACAGGGAATTTGCCGTTTCGCCCGATGTGCTGATACCGCGTCCGGAAACCGAGGTACTCGTTGACCTCGTGCTGCAGGATGAAACCTCGGAGGACGCGCTGTTTCTCGACATGGGCACCGGTTCAGGATGCATTGCAGGCACGCTCCTTGCCGCGCGGTCCCGGTGGCGCGCGGTCGCAATCG
Organism: Chitinivibrionales bacterium; assembly: GCA_014728015.1. GTDB lineage: Bacteria > Fibrobacterota > Chitinivibrionia > Chitinivibrionales > WJMI01 > WJMI01. The sequence continues at coordinate 496 of WJMI01000317.1, forward strand.
ACCGTTCGCGTGCCGCGCTCGGCGTGGCAGCGCGCAACCTCGGCGCGCGCGCCATGCTCCTGCGGGCGGACTGCGCCGATGCCCTGCGGCCCTCCCGCGCGTTCGATTTCATCACGGCAAATCTTCCGTACGTATCTTGCGGGGAAATGGCATCTCTCGATGCATCGGTGCGCAATTTCGAGCCGCATGCGGCTCTTGACGGCGGCAAAGACGGTCTCGACCTGTATCGCCGCTTTCTCCCCTGCTGCGCCGGGCTGCTGCGCCCCGGCGGACGGCTGTACTGTGAGATTGGTGAAACCCAGGAGCAGGGCATCAGAGAGTTGTTCGCGGCGCTTGCGCCTGATTTTGATCTCGGGTGCCTGGTCGTGCATCGCGATTTATGCGGGCGGCCAAGAGTTGTTCGCGCAGCAACACATCACACGTAACAGATATGAAACAGGCTGGTTTTTCATGCCGAATGAAGTCCGGAAACAACTGACCTGCCCTGCCCGCGCATAGCATTATCTTCTATCATATGCATTTGCAACCGCTCGGCGCAAACCCCTTCGCAACAGCCCTGGCATTTTTATATGGCCCGGGTGTTTACCTGCGCAACAAGTGGTATGACCATGCCCGCGCGTACCGTCCGCCGCGCAAAACAATCAGCATTGGGGGAATTCACGCCGGCGGGACCGGCAAAACGCCTGTGGCGCTTTTGGTGGGGCATCACCTGGTTGAAAGCGGCCGTCAGGTCGCCTTCCTCAGCCGCGGATACCGCCGTCGACTGAAAACGCCGGTTATTGTACGGCCGGAGGAAACACGGCCGTGGGATGAGATTGGCGATGAGCCCTGCGTGATGCGCCAAGAGCTGCCCGAGGCGTGGCTGGGCGTTGGGGCGAGCCGCGCAAGGAGCGCATCCCGGCTGAGCAGGCTCCTGGATCAGTCTGCGGTCTTTGTTCTCGACGACGGGTTCCAGCATCGCTCGATCCACCGCGACCTCGATATCGTGTGCCTTCCGCCCGACCCGTTCCGCGACCGCCTGATCCCCTCGGGATACCTGCGCGAGCCGTTGTCAAGCCTTGGCCGGGCCGATGTTTTGTGCGTGATCGGCGCCAGGCATGAGACCGATATCCTCGAAGGTTCGTCACAACGGCTTGAAAGGCGGTTCCCGGCCGCGATGACGGTTGCACTGTACCAGGAGGCACAATGCTGGGTATGCCTCCGGACAGGTGAAGAGGCGGACAGGCCCCCCCTCAAGAATCCCGCCGTGCTGACCGGTATCGCGCGGCCGGAGCGCTATATTCGCATGGTGCGCGAGCAGGGAATCATTCCGCACAGCGTGTTTTCATATGAAGACCACCACGTGTTTACCGGGTCTGAAATACGCGGGCCGCTTTCGGGCGGCGCTGACGGGCTGTGCACGACCCACAAGGATGCCTGTCGCCTAAGATCATTTGCGCTTGTGCAGAGTATTGATATTTGGTATCTTAAGGTAGTATTGAGATTCTGCCGGGAGACCGCCCGAAGGTCGTTTGGGGATCTCCTGAGTGCGTAGGCCGCGCGAAAAGAAGCGGCGGTGCTTGTTTCAACGTGAGTGTGCGCGCGTGCCGCGGTGTATAACGGCCGGTTCTAAGGGTACTCCATCAGCTACCCAAAGGAGGTAACGTCCATGCGGGTGTACACACTGCTTGTCGCGTGCGCGGCTGTGGTCACGGTGTGTGTGGTGTCGTCGTATGCGGCTGACAGCAGGTTCGTCAAAATCAAGAAGCCGTTCGCCAACGTCTACGAATACCTTGACCCCCGATCCAAAATCGTGCAGCAGGCCAAGAAGGGCGATTATTTCGAGCTGGTATACGAAGGCACATCGTGGTACCAGGTGCGGGTGGCCGACCGGGTAGGCTGGGTCGAGCGCCGCGCGGGCAATGTGGTCGAAGACCCGGGGCTTACTATCCTTTCGATACCGGTGGGCACCTTCGTGCTCTTCATACTCCTGCTTCTCGGAACATTTGCCGGCGCATCTCTGTTTATTTACCGCCAGAAGACCGCCGAGCTATAGCACGCCAGCCCTATGCCCCATCTCCGGCGTTCTATAGCGCTGTATTGCGGCGTATGGGTGTGTGCTGCATGCAGCATGCCGCCCGCCGCCGCCTCTGCACCGTCACCCGCCGGCCCAAACGCTTCCCCTGCCGGCCAGTCTTCATCAAGTGCCCTGGTGCGCATCACGAGCGGCAGTGTCCGGGTGCTTGAGGAAATCAGTCCCGACTCCCCGGTGCTCGGGCTCGCCTACCGCGATGCCTATTTCCCGGTGGTAGCGCAAACGGAATCGTGGTGCCAGATAGAGTACAAGGGAAAGCGCGGATGGGTGGAGAAGCGGCATCTCGATTTTGTCGAAAAGCGCACGTCTCCGTTCCTCCAGCAGCTGGCTTGGGTGATTGTGATCCTGGCGGCCGCCGGCGGGGTCCTCGTGGTCATTCGCATTCTCGTGATGCGTCAGGGCGCCCTGCACAAGGCCTGGATCCGCACCGTGCCCACC
>WJMI01000318.1 GCA_014728015.1 Chitinivibrionales bacterium
CCCCTGAAATAGGGGTTGAGACGTTTCTCCCGTCCGACGGTGGTCCTGCTCATGTGTCCGGGCCACAAGACGGTTTCGTCGGGAAGCGTGAGCAGTTTTTCCCGGATCCCCCGCATGAACAACGCGCCGTCACACCCCGGGAAATCGGTCCGGCCGATAGATCCCGCGAACACGGTATCCCCTGACAAGCAGTTCCCGTCAAATACGAACACGCATCCGCCGGGACTATGCCCCGGGACATGACGTACTTCGAACGTGTATCCGCCGACAGTCATCGGGCCCTCGGCCAGGTGCTCCACGGGTTCCGTGTACCGGAAATCGAGTCCCATCATGACACCTCCATTATACATCGGATCGCCCAGGAGCGCTGTTTCATCAGGATGCACCCACACGCCGGCCCGCGGAAACACCGCTGTGATCTCCTCAACGCCGAGCACATGATCAAAATGTCCGTGCGTCAGAAGCACACCCTCGACCGTCAGACCGTTCTCCCTGATATAAGCCAGGACTTCATCGCACCCGCTCGAGGGGTCAACCACGAGACACCCGGAATAATCCTCCCGCGAAACCACATAGGTGTTGGTGTCGATTGGCCCGGTGACGAATCGGTCTATCGAGACTTCCATGGACAACTCCCCCGGATGAATGAATGCGTGCGCGCGGCTCAACGGCGGCCGGCCGGCTCGTACAGCGGGGTCGCGAACTCACCCGCGAACACGACCTCGGGCTCGAGCAGCACGCCGGTCTCTTCATGCACGCGCCGCTGAATCCCGGCGATAAGCCGTCGCACATCTTCGGCGCAGGCATCTCCCCTGTTGACAATGAAGTTGGCGTGCCTGGCGGAAACTTCCGCGCCTCCCTCGCGAAGGCCCTTCAGGCCGCACTGCTCGATGAGCGCGCCCGCGAACCCGCCTTTCGGGCGTTTGAATACGCTGCCGCAATTCGGCAGGTCAAGGGGCTGCTTGTCCCGACGTTTCCGGAGCGTGCGCTCGTATGTCTCTTTCAGGGCCTTACCATCTCCGGGCTTCATGCACAAGCGCGCGCCCACGATCAACACCCCGTCACGCTGCAGAGAGCTGTGCCGGTATCCGAATTCCATTTCCGGCAGCTGGTGACGCGCGCGCATGCCCGTGCCCGGATGGACCGTGTCGACATACTCTACGCACGCAGAAATTTCCTGCCCGAACGCCCCGGCATTCATTGCCAGCGCACCGCCCACCGTGCCGGGGATCCCGGCCAGACACTCCAATCCGGACAGTTCCCGTTCCACGGCCTGCCTGACCAGCGTGGAAAGACGGATACCGGGATCACAATCCACGCAGGCATCGTGCCAGCACGAATTCTTCAGTGCCGCGCTCATGTCAACAGCCAGGCCGGGCCATCCCGCATCGCTTACCAGCAGGTTCGAGCCGTTGCCGAGAACAAGGATTGGGAGGGAACGGCCTTTCGCCCACAGCACGAGCTCTTCCACCTCCCCGGGCGATCCCGGCGCGGCATACCATGCGGCCGGGCCGCCTATCTTAAAGCTGGTCTTCTCCCCAAGCGGTACCGTGCTTGTAACAGATTGCATGACTGCGCACTCAGGCCGGGTCGATGAAAATGCGATGGATGCCTTTCTCGGCGAAGAACCTCACGATATCCGGATCAAGATGCCCCTGCTTGACCTCGGCATCGAGTATCGCCAGCGCCCTCTCGGGCGGCATGGCCGGTTTGTACGGGCGGTCCTGCGCGACCAGCGCCTCGTAAATGTCGACCACGGCAAGTATCTTGCTTTCCAGGCTGATCTCATCGCCAAGAAGCCCGTCAGGATAGCCTGACCCGTCAAGCTTCTCGTGATGATGCGCGGCAATGTCGGGAATATTCTCCAGCTCGCTGGTCCAGGGGATTTTCGAAAGTATGCGCCAGGTCGATACGGCATGCGAGTTGATCAGGTCGCGTTCCTCGAGCGTGAGATTGCCTTTTCTCACCGACAGGGCCTCCCACTCCAGATCGGTAAGTATGGGATGCGGATGCCCGCTGGCATCGGCATAAGTCTTGTCGCGTATGGATGACAGCCGCGCCTGGTCTTCTTCGCTCAAGAACCCGCTCCGGTTGACTTTGTCAAGAAATTCCCAGTCGGCATTGAGCTCTTCGATTGAATGCCACGCAAGATTCTCCCTGCCCGCGCTCACCTGGAAACGCACCAGCTCGAAACGCGAGGAAATGCCCGCGAATTCGCCCGCCGAAACCCGCGTTTCCTTGTTCAGCAGGCTTTCGGGAACGCCGATCTTCCCGATATCGTGAAGCAGGGCCGCGAACTTGAACTGCCGCCGCCGCGCATCCGAAAAATGCTCGTCGGCAAACGGACCGTCACCTGCGCTGTTGATCGCATCCGCGAATGACAGCGCATAGCCCATCACGCGCCGGGAGTGCCCTGATGTCACCCGGTCCCGCTCGTCCACCGCGGCAATGGATGAATCGAGAAACCCCTCGAAGAGCTGCCGGATATCATCGTAGAGCTGCACGCGTTCGACCGAGACAGCGGCAAGGGATGCGATCGTCCGCACGAAGTCCTCGTCGGAATAGGAGAAAGAGATGACCGCATCGGCGACCATGTCCGGCCCGGACAGCACAGTCTGCGGGTCGCGTTTCTTGTTCATCAATTGAACAACTCCCACCACCTGCCCCGCAAGGTTCTTGAGCGGCACCGTGAGCATGGACTTCACGCGGTAGCCGAACTTGCGCTCGAAGCTCTTGCCGAACTTGTAGGGAACGCTCGCATCCAGCTCGTTGACATCGTCGATGTTCAATGTCTCACCGGTGAATGCCACGTATCCGGCAATGCTGTTCTGATCGATATCCAGAGAGAACTCCCTGGATTTCGCCGCAATTTCCACCGAGTCATTCTGCGCTATCATGAACCGGAGCCGGTTGACGAACCGCTTTCCCGGACCGCTACGCTCGCGGACATAAATGCTCCCGGCATCGGCATCGACCAGGTCCCGGCTTTCGGCAAGGATCATATTGAGCAGCTCGCCCAGGTCATTCTGCGAGGAAAGCGCGGCGCCTATCTTGACCAACTGATGCTTCTGCTTGCGATACTTGACCACCTCGCCCATGAGCGTCCGGTTCTGTCCGGTGTACCGGTCGTGGGATGCGATACTGCTGCACATGGTCTGCGCAAACGCCGGACTCAAGGGCGATCGAAACACGCCGAATACCGGGAGGCCGGCAAGAAATTCAGGCGCCTCGTCCCGGTCGATTTTCTGGAAGAACGGAATGGACTCACCGCTGCCGACAGGCAGATACGCGAATACTTCGCGCATGGATTCAGGCGTGCACGGCACGTAGGAGACAAATGCCGACGGCACCTCCTCGAAGGGCGTTCCGGGTGCCGGGTGTGTCAGAACGACATGCGAGCCGGAATCCGCGCACGTGCGGCGGGCGCATGTCTCAATAGTCGAGATGTCCGCAGGCGGCGCAGTGCCGAGAATGGCTATTCGCATAGGCATGGGTAGCACCCTTGCGTTGGGCGCGCGCCAGAAACCGCTGGTGCGCTATGCGCAAAAATGATACATCGCACGGGCCCAAGTCACCATCGCTTCAATAATTGAAAGGGCCACTTCCCGCGTGCCGCGAAAAGGGCCCTTTTCCGCTGTTTGTCCTGAACCGGCGTTCTTATGCCGGCTCGATCGCATCCGACGGACATGCATCGACGCATGTCCCGCAGTCGGTGCACTTCTCGGGATCAATCGTGTAGACAGGATCGCCCTCGCTTATCGCGTTCTCGGGGCACTCGGGAAGGCACGATCCGCACGCAACACATTCATCGGTGATCTTGTGAGCCATTGCCGTCTCCTTGTTGAAGAGTCGATTGGTGTATGGTGTTTTCTGCTGTCAGTAAAAAATATATGTGGAACGAGGTTTCGGTGCGGTTAGCAAAAGCCCATTTCTGCTTGGAAATGGGCTTTTCATGGCGGACCGGACGAGACTTGAACTCGCGGCCTCTGGCTTGACAGGCCAGCGTTCTAACCAACTGAACTACCGGTCCGTAAATCGAAAGCTCGAATTTCGAGAATTCGAATGTACTTCAATGGGCGTTGTAGGATTCGAACCTACGACCACCTGCTTGTAAGGCAGGTACTCTATACCAGCTGAGCTAAACGCCCTGTTACTTCTTGCCGCTGTCTTTCTTGCCCTTGACAATGATGCTCAGCGGAAGCAGCACGCAATACACGAAAACAAGAATCAGGGGGGCGACAGTCCACGACAGATGATTGTACACTGGTCCCTGGCCCAGCAGAATATAGCCGAGAACGAGCAAGGCTACGCTCAGCCCGAGAATCCGGAAATTCCTCGCCGAGAATACGTTGCTGTCCACCCTGCCTCGCCTTTCGCAAAAGAACGTCTAAATTACGTCTGCCCGCCCGAATCTGTCAATACTAAAGTTTCAGCTCCGAAAGCGCCTTCTGGCGGGATTCGGCATCAGGCGCATCCCTGAGCCGCCCTATCCGCTCGCGGCTGCGCGCGATGACCTCGTTGAGCAGTGATGCCAGGTTCTGCATCTCATCGCCCCGCCGCAGTACGATCTCGCCGGTGTAGTCCCCCTCGATAATGCTGTGACACAGGCGCTCGAACCGGTAGATTGGACCGGCAAGCTTGTGCGAGAAGAATATCGTAAGCAGCACTATCTGGATGATCACCAGGAGCACGCCGATGCCGAACACCCACAGAAGCGATACCAGCACCACCCGGCGGTAGGTGGCATCGCTTGAGTAGTTGCGCAGATAGCTCTTCACGTCGTTGAGAAATGCCCGGTACGATTCCACCGACGGGGACGGCTCGTCCTGGAAATGGAACACTTCCATGTCCTGGATTCCCTGCTTGATGGTCGCGGTCGTGGTGCTGACAACCGTTTGCGATGCGAAATGCAGGGTGAACAGCATGAATACCAGCATGATCAGCATGGGAATGAGAAACGTCAGCATGTACTTCCCCTGCAGCTTGCGGTTGATGAAGAAATGCTTCCGTTCGAATTTCCTGGTCTTGTCTCCCATCAGTGGCTCCTACTTCTTGCTGGGGTATTCTATGCGCGTATGGAAAATCCCCTGAAGCACCGGCATGAACCCTTCGATAATCTTGTCCAGATCCTGAAACGTTAAATTACACTCGTCGAGCTGCGAGGATGCAAACTTGTCATGGATAATCTTTTTTACCAGCTCCCGCAGCAGTTTGGGCGACGATGTCGCGATGCTGCGCGAGGCGGCCTCCACGGAATCGGCCAGCATGATAATGGCGTTTTCGCGGGTTTGCGGCCGCGGGCCCGGATAGCAGAAGTCCTTCTCCTGCACCTGCTTGTGGGGGTCCTGTTCCAGGGCCTTCTCGTAAAAGAACGATACGGTACTGGTGCCGTGATGCTCGGCAATGGCCGATTGAATGGCCGACGGCAGCTTGTGCTTCTTGGCGAACTCGAGCCCCTCCTTGACATGAGACGATATAATCAGGGCGCTCATGCTCGGCGACAATTTGTTGTGGATATTCTTGTCCACTTTCTGGTTTTCCACGAAGTACCCGGGCTTGGCGATTTTACCGACATCGTGATAATACGATGCAACCCTGACCAGCAGCGGGTTGGCATCCACCCGTGCCGCGGCCGATTCGGCAAGATTGGCCACCAGCACGCTATGATTGTATGTCCCGGCCGCCTCAATCGAAAGCCGCTTGAGGAGCGGGTGGTTCATATCCGAAAATTCGACCAGTGTCATGTCGGTCGTGATATCGAACACGTTCTCGAATATCGTGACCGTCATCATGGCAAGAAACGTCGTAAGGATGCAGTTCAGAACGCCCAGCCCGAGGTTCTGAAGCACCGCCATGGGCGCCAGGTTGTACGCGACCATGTGCCACAGAAAAATGTAGAGCCCGTATACCACCGCCACCGGCGGAATCGCCCGGAAAAAATCCCACCGGTAACGAATGTTCCGGGTCGAGAAACCGGCGGTAAGCCCGCCGAGAAGCGCAAAGAGAAAGAAAGCATGGTTGAATCCCAGGGAGACGCCGAAAAATATCGACACAAACAGCGTCATCACGAAACTCAGCTTGATATCGAACAAGATGGTCACCAGGATGGATCCCACGGCGGTCGGTACGAGAAACTCCGGCGCGAGCGACGTTATCTCGGCATTTCCCTCAAAGAGACGCGGTATCAGAAGAAGCGCAATGCGGATGAGCCCGAGCTGCACTATCAGGATGCATGAGAGCGCGATAAGGCGATTCCGGTTCGCCATCATCTCGGGATGAAATACCTTTACATACAATGCCATGAATATGAGCGGGATAATTACCAGAAGCACCTTGCCGACGTTCGACGACAAGACGCGCTGGATCTCGCCGCCATGCTCCCGGCTTTCCAGCGCCTTGTGGAGCGAGCGGAGCTTGCCGAGTATCTCGGGCGTCACCACCTGATGCTTCCGGACGATCTCGGCATCCTTAATGACTTTTCCCCTGATTCCCAGCACCGCCTGTGATGCCTTCTGGCGGCGCACGGCCGTCTCCTCGCCGTTGACAGTCACGTTCGGGATGATATACGAATCGAGGAGCTCATACAGCGAATTGAGCGCCTCCTGATCGAACATCCGTTCGACCTTAAGGGTCTCGATAATGTTCTCCAGCGCAATCTCTTTCACCGGCAGGTCGCTGACCTTTACCGTGGCCTCGGCTGAATCCCGCCGGAGCGTAACAAACTGCTTGTCGTAAAAGAGATAGCTGTCGAAAGGCGCGTTGTAGTCTTCGCGCAACTGCTCGAGCTGCTCTTCATCGGACACGAGCAGCACGCTCGATATGCCGTTCTCGAGCGCCTGCTCGGCCTGAAACATGGCATCATCGAGGAGATAGGGACGGCGCAGGAGCGTGTGGACCGTGTTCTCCGAAAGCTCGGTACGCAACCTCCCCTCCAGCAGCGTCCGCACCGAGTCCGGGGTCTGTCGATCGTTTATTCTGAGCAGCATATCACGTAAGGCCACGAATTTCTCGCGGACCCGCCGCTGTATGTCGCTGTCATGGTCCAGCACCTCAAGCACGTCATTCATGGCCTCCTTGCGCTGTTTCTCCAGATCGTCTGAAGGCTTCAAGACATCGAAGGTGACCGGCGCGATAATGGTTTCCTTTGAGACCTCGCCCTCTTTGGGAAGCTGGAACACCTGCACGGTTGACGCATAGGGAAAGATAAGGACCACGGCAAGGATTGTCAGCAAAAGGATTGTCAGCGCCGACACGGTATGACGCGACATGCGGAAGGCGCGCCGGCCTATCCGTATGATCGTGATACTCGTGGTGTCCTTGAGGGACGTTTTCGTGCCGGAGTTCTTTGCCATGGTGTGAGCCCTGACCGGGGCGCCGTCGTTTACCGCATGCTCCGGATTCCGGGCGGGGCGGCATCATCGCCTCCCGGCGCCCGGCCGAATGGCATTCCTACCAAGAAAACAGGCTTGAACCAATGTGATTCAAGCCTTGTTCGTGTATTGATGGCGATTTCGCCGGCTGTCGAGACGTGACCGCTGAACCCGTTAGCGGGGAATGTCGAATTCCTGTCCCGGGAAAATCAAGTCTTCAGACCGGGAGTACTTCGGCTCCTCCACAAGCTGGAGATAGCGATTGTACGCGTTGTCGATCAGTCCCTTGTTCGCCCGGTATATCTTGGGCCACTGAGCAGGATCGCCGTAAATGAAGTCGTATTCGGAGATGTACCACAGGCAGTCCCGTCTCTCGGGGATCTCACGAACCGTGTAGCTCATCGGCTTGTCAGGCAGCATCGACTTGAGCTGCTCCAAAAGGCTCTCGACGTCGCGGATCTGATCGCGTACCCGCCACAGATACGAAACCGGCTTCTCTTTCAGCGCGGCTATGCGGGCCTCAATCTTCTTGATATCGCTCATCCGCTTGGCCAGCTCGTCCGGCGTAAGACCCATGAGCAGCTCGATTTCCTGACGAATCGAAGCGATCTCGTTTTCGGCATCGATAACATCCTGCTCGGTGATGCCGAGGATATCGTACTTCTCCTGAATGATCTGGGCGATCTGCGCATCAATGTCGCTGATGCGCTGGCGCAGACTTTCAATCTGGGCCTGTTCTCCGGCAATCTGCTCCCGCGCCGCCTTCTCGCGCTCCTGCGCGCTGGCCATCGCCATCTCCCACTCTTCATAGGTCATCTCGGTCTTCGCAGCGAAAGTGGAGAACGGCAAGGCCACCAGTAACACTGTTATCCAAGCGCGTTTCATTGTGTGCCTCCTCATGTTATATATCAGAGTAATTGGGTGCGCTGCACCTATCGGTTACTTGCCCATCTTCTCCTTGAGCTCGTCTCTTTCCATCTCGTGGTTGCGAAGCTCGTCTTCCTTGGACTGAAGCTGCGATTCGAGGTCCATTCTTTCCCTTCTCAGCTCGGCCAGCTTTCGCTCGGCGCTCTCCGCCGCAGCCTTCGCCTCTTCCAGCTTGGCCAGCTCTTCTTCGCTCGGACGTTTCGTGCAGCCGCTCATGGTTACCAGAGCAACGAACGAGCCCAGAACGAGGTAGCGGGTAATTCTGTTGAAACGCATCATCGCAGTACCTCCCCTGCTGTAGATATTGAATATGCTCATTTAAAAAACAGCCGATAATCCTTGTGAATAATATAATCTATTGGCCCCAAGATCAAGCGAAAACGACAGGAAACTTTGTTTCCCGCCCGCCAGGCCGGCCGGCGAGCATACCACGCCCTATCGCCTTCCAAAACAATATTTTACAGTTGCCGTCACACAATGACAAGAAGAAAATGCCTTCATGCCGGTTTCCGCCACCCGCGCGCGAAAGGCTGCTTCTTTATGCAATGCGACATTGTGTAGTATTTTCACTTTCCAAAGCACGCCGGGCACGTCCGATCGAGTCTGTTGCACCGTTGCCCGCCGGCGCGCCTATGCCATGAGCGATAAACCTGCCGCCACCCCCGGACGCAATGCCCCGATTCGCGGAGCCGTAAAGGGCCATCCCGGAAGCATACTCAAACCAGGGGACCGGGTGGGACGGCTCCGTATCGCCCAGTATGTCGCGGCCGGCGGCATGGCCGAGATATACAAAGCGGTCCACGAAGAGCTGGAGGTCACCCGCGCCGTCAAGATACTCAAGCCGGGCTACACCCCCGAAGACAAGGCGCGCTTCCAGACCGAAGCAAAAATCTCCGCCCATCTCCACCATCCGAATATCGTGCAAATCTACACGGTCGACCTGTGGGAAGACTCCCTTCCCTATATAGAAATGGAGTTTGTCGAAGGAACTTCACTGGCGGATCTGCTCGCCAGGCACCGCCGCCTCCCGTTCGATTTCTCCCTGGCTGTGACGTCTATTGTCTGCAACGCGCTCGAATACGCCCAGCGTCAGAACTTCACCGTGTACGGCAAGGTCTACAGCGGTCTTGTGCATCGTGATATCAAGCCCGCCAATATCCTGCTCGCCGCGGACGGCTCCGTGAAGCTCGCGGACTTCGGCATCGCCCTGCCCGGAAATGTCAGCCTTCACACGGTCGGGCCGAACACCATGGGGACCTACGCGTACCTGAGCCCGGAGCAGCTCGACGGCAAGACACTCGATCAGCGCTCCGATATCTATGCCCTCGGCACCGTGCTGTACGAGATGATCACCGGGTTCAAGGCATTTCCCGATAAGACCGTCCCCGAACTCGTACGAAACAAGCTCGGCGGGACCTACCGCCCCATCCAGTCAATTATTCACGACATCCCCAAGCCGCTTGTCCGCGTGATTGACAAGAGCCTGGCTGTCGACCGGAAAAAACGCTTCGACGAAGCGAGCGAATTCGGCGCCGCCCTGCGCAGGGTCCTGGCCGAACTTACCGGCCGCTCGGCGCCGGCAGTCGTAATAAAACACCTCAACCAGCCTTCGCAAGGCCTGCTTCGCAGAAGGCGCAGGCTTTTCAGCGCCGACTGGCTGGTACCGATCTTTGGCGGCGGCGCAGTGCTCGCGTTTATCATCGCTGCAATCGTGGCAAAAACATCGATCAATACAGAACCCTCGCAGACTGTCTCGCCGGACGCTTTGCCTGTGTCACCACAGGAACTCCCGGCGGCAGAAGAAACCCTGCCAAAGACAGCTGACATGCCGCCTCCCGGCACAGGCATGCCGGAGCAGCCCCGCTCGCACGCGCAGGCAAAAAACAGGATCATCAACCGGGCGCATCGGCCTTCGCAAAAACCGCGTACGAAAGCGCGCGCAAATCCTTCCCATCATCGAATGCAGGTCCTCGAATCCTACATTGAGAATAACGATCTCGGGAGCGCCCTGGAATTTGCCGAAATGCACGACATCAACGATGGCTACTATCATTACCTTCGCGGCAAGGCATTCCACCTTTCCGGCGATCTGGCGCGCGCCGAATCAGCGCTCAACAAAGCGCAAACAGAGCGCTCCACCTACCGGGCCGATACAAAACGCCTGGCTACCCGCCTGTGGGCCCGCAACCGCACCACTATGTACCGCAAGAAACCCAACGCGGACAATCGCAAGACGGCCCTGAAGGCGTGGCAAAGCTACCAGCGGGCATTCTGTGGGAAAGGTAA